>JAFIFA010000097.1 GCA_020832225.1 Balneolaceae bacterium | reverse complement strand
TTTGATAATGAGCGTGCCCGGACCCAATTCACGTATGATATCGTCCGCTTTGAACAGTTTTGTCTCTTCAGATAGCTCGCGCTCTTCCGAGTCGTTAATCACCAGCAGATCCACTCCCTTTAGCGTCTTTTTGAGCGCATCGGGTGTTCCCTCAATCCAGAAGTTCATGGTATCCATCACCACAAAATCGGGGTTATTCACCTGCTCCAGAACCTTGCCCTGCAGGCTTGGCTCGATGTTGCCGAGCGCCACATATTTTGCGTCTCTGTATCCTTCCGGAATCACGGGGTCGAAGTGTTCAAAGACGTTAAGCTGCGTATCGAGAGTATCCCGGTTGTTCAGATCGTAGTGATACTTCCCCTTCCAGAAGAAGGTGTTGCCGCTCTTATCCACCTGTAGCCCTTCCAGATCCACATCCTTACTCTTCAGTAGCTCGATATCTTCGTCGGCAAAATCCTTACCAACTACTCCCACCAGGTTCACCTGTTTGGCAAAGTATGAGGAGGCGAGCGAAATGTAGGTTGCAGAGCCGCCGAGAATTCGGTCGGTTTTTCCAAATGGGGTTTCAATTCCGTCGTAGGCCACGGAGCCGACTACTAAAAGGGACATATCTGTTCTTCTGTCAGGTTAGCATTGGTACAAATTTTCGCCCCAAAGATAGTGAAACGGGAGGCGAAATGTGGGGGTACCTGAAAGGAATTGTGCCCTTTTTATGCTTTAAGGTTGCCTCTACTGATATTCAGAAGCTAACCCAAGCTTGATCCATTAAGGTTCAATAGTTACTCCCAATTAATTTCAAACAGCTTGACAATTTGTACGTCATCACGTACGTTTATGTAATGAATAAACTCAAGTGCAATAGCCATGAAGACACTTACAGCCACAAAAGCCCGTAAAGAGATTTACCGTTTGATTGATGAGACTACTGAAACGCATGAACCCATTCAAATTACAGGTAAACGTTCAAATGCTATTCTTGTGAGTGAGGAAGACTGGCGTTCCATCCAGGAAACACTCTATTTAACCTCTGTATCAGGCATGTCTGATTCTATCAAAAAAGGGTTAAACACTCCCCTGGAGGAAACAGATGACGAATTAGAGTGGTGAGCAACTACAAACTCGTTTATACCAATCAGGCAAAAAAAGACGCTAAAAAAGCTACCTCCTCAGGTTTAAAGTCCAAAATCGAAGAGCTGCTTGAGATTCTACGTGAAGACCCATTTCAACAGTACCCTCCTTTTGAAAAGCTTGTTGGGGAACTGGACGGAGGATACTCAAGAAGAATCAACATTCAGCACCGTTTGGTGTATCAAGTCTATCAGGACGAAAAAATTGTGAAAGTGATTCGAATGTGAACTCACTACGATTAAGTAATCGGTGCACCACTCTCCCCTTTGTGTACTTCGTGACTTGGTGACTCTGTGGTTTAAAATAATTCAGCCATCGACAACTGTAAGGCGAAGAGAATTGTTATTATAACCATTTACATATATTCACTACAGTTCTGTTTGAATCTGACTTAATTTACATCTGCACACCGATGTTGTGCTTTTCAATCTATTTCCCATTTGCACAATTACTTGTCTTTTTGAAGTCAGGTATCGTCAATACCCCTTAATATTATGCTGCGAGATCGCTTCCTAAGCTTTTTGAAAAACCGTATTTCAGGTCCGCTACCCGGAAGGGAGGCGCAACAGAAGCTGCAGCCCACCCCCATGGCGGGCGATTACTCCTACCCTGAAATGCGGGATGATGCTCACCCAAGCAGCGTCGCTATTTTGCTGTTCGAGAAAGAGCATTCCAAATTAAAAGATCTGCATGTAATCCTGACACTCCGCACCGATTCGATTCGCCATGGCGGGCAGATCAGCTTTCCCGGCGGACGATCGGACAACAATGAGACCCTGGAAGAAACAGCACTTCGCGAAACGGAAGAGGAGATCGGTATTACACGCGATGAGATCCATCTGATAGGCTCCATCACACCGCTCTATCTCTCCAGAAGCAATAATCAAATTACACCCTTCATTGCATTCCTGGAAGAGGAACCAGAACCGAAACCAAATCCCGATGAGGTGGAGGAGGTGTTCTCTGTACCGCTCAGTCAACTTCTGCACGACGCCACCTTTGTCCGAGAGAAGTGGGATCTAAGCCATGCATCATTTGAAGTGCCCTATTGGAATGTCCACACCACACCACTCTGGGGCGCCACAGCTATGATCATGAGTGAGTTTCTTGAGTTGTACAGGGAGTTTCTCAATGAAACAGATTGAGTGAGCCAGATTATTTACAAACGCCTCTCTACATGAGGCGATGAGCTATCCCTCATCAACCCAGCGCTGTACATTACTCTCCAGCACCTGAAGCGGCACGCTTCCGCTGAGAAGCACCACGTCATGAAACTCTCTGAGGTTGAAATCGTCACCCATCTCCTCTTCTGCCATCTCACGAAGTTCACGGATTTTAATCTCGCCCATTTTATAGGCCAGCGCCTGTCCGGGCCAGAAGATGTAGCGGTTCACCTCACTGCGGATGTTGTGCATAGAGAGCGCTGAATTAGCGGCCATAAAGTCGATCGCTTCATCACGGCTCCACCCCTTCGCGTGCATACCTGTATCCACCACCAGACGCAGGGCGCGCCACATCTCGTAACTTAGCCTCCCAAAGTTTTGATAGGGGTCTTCATACATCCCCACTTCAAGCCCCAGCCTCTCTGAATAGAGCGCCCACCCCTCTACATATGCTGTAAATCCGGCAACTGACCGGAAACGGGGCAGATCATCCAGCTCCTGCTGTAGTGCGATTTGGAGGTGATGCCCGGGTACCGCTTCATGAAGCGATAGCGCCGTAACCTCATAAAGTGGACGGCTCGGAAGATCGTAGGTGTTGACGGCATAGAAACCGGCTCGTGTACCATCTGCTGCTCCCCTGCTGTAGTAGGCGGTTGCGGTTCGGGGTGCGAGATAGTCGGGCACCTCCATAATTCCATAAGGGAGTCGCGGAAGGGTCTTAAACAGCTCGGGCAGTTTGCCATCCATCTGCTTCAGCACCCAGGCGGTCTCCTTCATCAGCTCCTCGGGTGTTTCAGCATAAAACTTTGGATCAGTTCGCAGGTACTCCACAAATCCATCAAAATCATCCCCAAAACCGACTTCATCCACGATCTCCATCATCTCTGCGCGGATTCGCTTCACTTCTTCCAGCCCCCTGTTGTGAATCTCTTCCGGGGTAATCTCCATCGTGGTATACATCTCCACCAGATATTGATAGTACTCTTCACCACCGGGAACGTCGGTAATCCCGATCGACTCTGCCGCTGCCGGCAAATACTCATCTCTCAGGAAATCGCGAAGCCGCTCAAATTCCGGAATCACAATCTCGGCAATAATTCTCCCCCCCTTTTCCTCAAGGCGGGCGCGATCCTCTTCATCTACCCGTGATGGAAATTCCTCAAACGGTTCAAACAGGGTACTTTCACGTGGATCATCCTTAATATGCGCCTCCACCGACTCAATGTAGTCATCAAAAACGGCGGAAGGCCTTACCACCCCTTTCTCAATGCCCATCCTCATCCGCTCTATATAGCCGCTGTTGTAGTCAGGAAATGCTTCCAGTCTGGCAAGGTAGTTATCAAAATCCTCGCTATTGCTGAGTGGAACCCGTCCGGCCAGATCGGCAATTACCGCATGATAATCCCACCATCCATTCAGAGGCAGAAGGTGGTCGTTCACTTCATATGCCCGAATGCTGTTCTCGAGCTGAATCTTGAAGATATCGTAGTTTACCGCTTCATCGCTTCCCAGCCTGCTTCGATCGATCCGCTCAAGACGCTCCAAAAACTCACGGTTTTGATTGTACCGGTACTCCATCGCTTCCGGTGAGGAGTCCGGAAGCCGGTCATTAAAGCGATCATCCCCTTGATTGGTTGCGAAGAGCGGAGATGTCTGCAGCGTATACTCCCAGTGATCATCAAAAAGGTTCTGAAGCTGATCATCAGCAGAGATACAGGAGCTTAAGAGAAATAGTAGTGCTATTGTAAATAGGCGATTCATGGGCCAGATTGTAGGTGGTTCTAGTTTCCAGCCCAAAGGTTACAATGCACCATCGAGTGAAGCAAATTTTTCGTTCATCAATCCCCTTCAGAGCGGATTCTCTCGTAACTCTTCTCCAAATCGAGTATTGGCATTGGGTAATCTTTCCCGATCTCCGGCCCAAACAACCCCTGCTGCTCCTCCGCCATCCTGTGCGGTTCATGAATATACTCCTTCGGGACATCCTTCAGCTCCGGCAGCCAGTGCCGTACAAACTCCCCCTTTTTGTCATATTTATTGGCCTGGTTCAGAATGTTGAAGTAGCGGTTGCGCGGATCGTGTCCTACGGTGGCGTTGTAGGCCCAGTTTCCCCAGTTGCTGCAGACGTCATAATCAATCAGCTGCTTTTCAAACCAGGCGGCACCCCATCGCCAGTCGAAGTTCATATTCTGTGCCAGAAAGCTGGCCACATTCTGTCGTCCCCGATTGCTCATAAATCCGGTCTCGTTGAGCTCCCGCATATTGGCATCGACAAAGGGAATTCCGGTTCGTCCCTCCGCCCATAGCCGAAACTGTTCGGGGTCCGTCTGCTTTTTTAGGTTCTTGTTCTGAATGCCGCCCAGTTTGAAGATGCGGTCGCCATACTTGATTGCCGAATATCGAAAATAGTCGCGCCAGATCAGTTCAAACTTCATCCAGTAGGTGGAGACATTCTCATGAACCTCCTTCTCATAGCGCTCCACTTCGGCATGGATAGAGCGTGCTGAGATACAGCCATGAGCGAGCCATGGCGAAAATTTGGATGAGTAGTCGGCTCCAAGCAGTCCATTTCGGGTGTACTTATAGTTGCGGAGATGGTCCCCCTCAAAAAAGTAGTGATTAAGCCTGCTCCAGGCCTCACTCTCCCCACCCCTGAACGTTAGAACGCCAAGATCAGATTTCGGCACCGGCTCACCAATCAACTCTTCAGGTGTGGGAATCGAGCCCGGATCGGATACAGATAAAGGTATGATTGATTCTGGCGCAGGCAGAGGATCGCGCACCCGCCCCTTTTTCTCCACACCCTTTCTGAACTGCGTAAAGACATCCGGAACTGTGAACAGCCCGAATGGCAGGTCGTCGCGGTGGTACATGGAGTGCCCCCAAAACCTTCTCAAGGGAATACTGATGGATGCTTCCACCTCATTCTCGGCTCTGATCTCCTCTGCCGTTACTTCGCCATGGAACAGCAGCTGATCGGCAGAAGCCTCCGTGATCAGCTCCGGCAGCAGATCCTTTGGCCGGCCGCGCCTCACCACCAGTTCACCACCGAGTTTCCGAACCTTTTCCCTCAAATTGATCAGAGATTCGGTTAGAAATCGAGCCCTGTGGCTTCCGGTTTTTATGAACCCATACTCTGTTTGCCTAAAGTGATCGGGATCGATACAGTAGACAATGAGCAGTTCACCATTTTCAGCAGCGTAAGAGAGTGGTGCATGATCAATAGTGCGCAGGTCATTTCTCAACCAAATAATAGACTTCATTAAAAACTTGGGTTTGGTTATCTGATGTCCGACTCCAAACCGATACCTGTTCTCCATCGTTTGAATTTGGCCTTGAATAGTCCAAAATATTTACATATAAAAGGCGCTTATATAACTTTTTGTCCGCTTGAATTTTACTAAAAAAACCACTGACGGATTACCGTATAATTCGGTAATGTGTCAGAATAATTGACAATGGAATGATTTATGATTTGATTCTATTGAATTGATATAATTTGCTAACTAGAATTCAATCAAATAGTATGAAACCGAATAATCGTTACCTACTCTCGATTTTTCTATCTTTTTCTATTCTTTTGACAAGCGGTCTCCTCTCACTTTCCGAGGCCCAATCATCCGACGATGATGATTTTTTTGACATAGGTGGTGCGCTTCGATTTAACTTTTACCATACCGATTACGGCGGGGGCACCAATCCAAACGACACCCAGTTTACGTTAGACATGTGGCGAATTAATGCTGTAGGTCAGCGTTCTGGTGTAGGGATTAACTTTGAATATCGTTTCTACCCAACCTTCAATACGCACTTCATCAAGCAGGGTTGGCTCGACTACAGCTTCTCAGACCGCACTGAGATTCAGGTGGGTGTTACACAGGTTCCATTTGGCAACCTGCAGTACAATTCACACAACTGGTGGTTCCAGGGGCCATACTATGTTGGCCTTGAGGATGATCACGACATGGGTTTCAAACTGATTCATACCCGAAGCAACTGGGATCTCATGCTGGGCTATTTTGTACAGCCTGAACCAGCAGGTCCAGCGTATGGCGAGGGCTCTTTTGGCATTGGCGGTGCAGGCCGCTACTCTTATGACATCATCCCCATCACGGGCAACGCTGCCTGGGATTATGTTCTTGGCGATGGAGAGACACCGCAGTCCAATCAGGAAAAAAACCAGTTCAACATCCGTTCCACCTACAACTTTGAGCACGGTAATGGAAATTCACAAGTTGGAGGTTCTCTCCAGTATGGCGGAATTTACAACTCCGCACTTGATGAGTCTGGAAGCCGTACAGCATTTGCTGCTCACCTCGACGGAAACTACGGCAACTTTAATGTAAAGGCCCAATACACCTACCTCACTCATGATGCACTAAATGATGATGGGGAGAGTGTCGATTTTGTGTATATGGCTGCCTATGGAGATCCATATGCGGTTGCCACGGAAATGAGCATGTATTCGCTTGGAATCGCCTACTCAAAAGATGTTGATTTCGGACCTGTTTCCAATCTCAATTTCTACAACAACTACACACTTTTCGAGAAACGTAATGAGGGTTTCTTTGACAGCCATCAGAACGTGCTTGGCTTCATGGCCACCATGGGTGATGTCTTCATCTATTTCGATATCGCATCGGGTAAAAACCATCCATGGCTAACCAACGATTTTGGTACCGGTATGGCTCAGGGTGTTGAAGATCCGCGAACCAATACCCGGTTCAACATCAATATCGGATACTACTTCTAATTCAAACTAAAACCTGTCGGGATCACAGAAAACTTCACCTAACCATTTACCAATGACACAACGAGGAGAAGAGGACAAACCGGTGTCCAAAAAACCGGGCAAGAAAAAATTCGTTGAACTTCACGGGCCGGTCTTCTGGCCGTCCGTGATCTTAATTCTGGCGCTGATCATCGGCACACTGGTTGCCGGTGATGCGGCCGAGGAGATGTTCAGCAACGTTCAGGCCAATGTCACCGACTGGGCCACCTGGCTATTTGTTGCCGGAGTGAACATCTTTATCGCATTTTCCCTCTACTTTGCTTTCAGCAGATTCGG
The DNA here is from genome assembly GCA_020832225.1 of Balneolaceae bacterium. Classification (GTDB taxonomy): domain Bacteria; phylum Bacteroidota; class Rhodothermia; order Balneolales; family Balneolaceae; genus Rhodohalobacter. Next base: position 8,172 of record JAFIFA010000097.1, on the reverse strand, counting down.
AACAATTCGTCTCGGAGGAGATGAAGCCAAACCTGAGTTCAGCAACATGGCATGGTTCGCTATGCTGTTTAGCGCCGGAATGGGAATCGGACTGATGTTCTTCTCGGTAGCTGAACCGATGTGGCATCTACTATATCCGCCACACGCAGAAGCGGGAACCATTGATGCCGCTCGGGATGCCATGGGCGTTACATTTCTCCACTGGGGACTCCACGCCTGGGCCGTTTACGCCATTGTAGGACTTGCGCTGGCATTTTTCTCTTTCAACAGAAAACTGCCGCTCTCTTTCCGCTCAGTGTTTTATCCAATTCTGGGGGATCGCATCAACGGCTGGATGGGTGATTTAATCGACATACTCGCCGTACTGGCAACACTTTTCGGCCTTGCCACTTCGCTGGGTCTTGGAGCACAGCAGGCCGGTGCCGGTATAGAGTATGTATTTGGCATGGAGAACACCACAACACTGCAGGTCTATGTGATTATCTTTGTAACCTTGGTCGCCGTTGGTTCAGTAATTCTGGGTGTACACAAAGGAGTGAAGGTTCTGAGTGAGTTTAATATTCGCCTGGCAGGAATCTTCCTGCTCTTCATTCTGATTGCGGGTCCAACGCTATTTATTCTCAGCACTTTCGTACAGAATACCGGCCACTATCTGCAAAACTTTGCATCCTGGGCCTTTTGGACCGAATCGTACGCCGAAGATGGTGACTTTATGAGTACCTGGACCATTTTCTACTGGGCCTGGTGGATCTCTTGGTCGCCCTATGTAGGGATGTTTATCGCCCGAATCTCCAAAGGCCGAACGGTTAAAGAGTTTGTGCTCGGAGTGCTGATCGTCCCGACGATGGTTACATTCCTCTGGATGAGCGGCTTTGGCGGAACGGCACTTCACTTCGAGTTGGAAGGAATTGCCAGCATTGCAGATGCGGTTGAAGCTGATCAAACCACCTCCTTCTTTCTACTGCTGAATGAACTGCCGTTTGCGTTGATTACCTCGTTCCTCGCGATTATTCTGGTATTGAGCTTCTTTGTTACCTCTTCCGACTCCGGATCCCTCGTAATTGACGGATTGACAAGCGGCGGAAAGCTGAATGCACCAGTTAAACAGCGTGTGTTCTGGGCATCTACCGAGGGTGCTGTGGCAGCAGTTCTGCTGATTGGCGGCGGACTCGGGGCCTTGCAGGCAGCAGCAATCAGTACCGGCCTGCCCTTTGTGATCGTCCTGCTGGTCATGTGCTATAGCCTCCAGCGGGGATTGAACCGTGAGTACAAAGATTCGCAACAACGACTCAAGACCGAAGAGAAAGACAGCTATCGTGAGATCGTTGCCAAAACACTCAAAAACAAAGAAAACAAATAAATCGGGAGCAGAATATGGAACGCTATGAACACTGGTTTACCTGCCTGGACCTCACCAGCATGGATGACGTCCTTGTAGGTTACAGTAAATTTCTGACAACGGAATTCAAACCGAAGAAGATCACCTTCATCCACGTTGTAAAATCTACCGACGTGGCTGAGGAGATGATCGAACTCTTTCCGGAGATAGAGTCACAGCATGATTTCGAGAAAGTGATCCGGGAAAAGATAAATGAAGCAATTGATGCCCATTTCAAGGACTCACCTATCGAGACCGAACTCTTAATAAGAACCGGGCGACCTACCGATGAGATCATCTCGGCAATGAATCAGATTAATCCGGATCTTACCATCATGGGTAAAAAAGCCGGCTACTCCGGTAAGGGGGTTATCCCTAGGCGCATTATGAAGTATGTGCCCACATCGATCCTCTTTGTGCCGGAAACCAGCCGCTATCAACTCAACAATATTTTGGTACCGGTCGATTTTTCAGAACAATCGGCACTCAGTATCAAAGCGGCTCTTGAGCTAAGCGGCGACAAGTCAGGCTCCGTAACAGCACAGCATGTCTATAACTATCCGGCACGGTTTTTCCCCTATCTCCCTGAAGATGATGATGAGAAGAAGATGAACGACTATCTCAATAAGAAGAGAGATGATTTCATCTCAAAACATGACATCCCGGATAATGTGAAGTTTGTATTCTCCCTGAACATAGATGGACCAAAAATGGAGCAGATCTATGATCAGGTTGTTCATGATCAGGCCGACATGATCGTTGCGGCTACAAAGGCCGGGAAAGGGATGGCGAGTATGCTGCGTGAGGACTTCACCGACAAGCTCGCATACTTCCGGTTTGGTGTGCCACTGCTGCTGATCAAGGATAAGGAGAAGCACAGCAAGTTCTTAAGCACAATCTTCAAAAAAAGCTGATGCCAAAAAGAGATTAAAAACGTTCAACCCCAAAAAGGCTCCTTCAACGGAGCCTTTTTAATTTTTAGATTTTAAGCTTATCACCTCATCTCTTTGAGAATCCAGTGATCCGGATCTGCTCTCACATCGGCTCCATCCGGAATGGACAGCACCGCTGATCCGCCATCCATATCAACCCTTTCTCTCTCTCCGTTCACCTCTATCTCAACCGGTAGTTCAAAGGAGTAGCCCTCAGGTACATCCCACCTCAGATGAAGCTCTCCACCCCTGATCTCTTCGCGGAGGAAGGGCAGTTGTGGCTGCCTCAGGTAGAGTTCAAAGAACCAGTCCAGCTCCATACCGGATATATCCTCAGCCAGGTGCAGGAGGTCATCGGTTGTTGCGAAACGAACGGCGCTCCCATCCGTTCTCTTTTCAAGCTCAGGATCGGGATAGGCAAATCGTCGAATAATGGTAAAAAAGTCCTCATCACCCACCAGATAGCGCAAAGTGTGCATCACCCACGCTCCCTTAAAGTAGACATCTCCCCCGCGTCCGCCACCCGATATCTCCAGGGAGCTCATCGACCTGCGGGGCGCCACCTCGGTCTGTGAAGTGATACGCGTTCGCAGAAAATCCATCATCTCTCTGTAGGACTCCTCACCGCCAAGATGTTCTGCATAGAGTGGCTGCATGTAGGTACCGATTCCCTCGTGGATCCAGAAGTCGCGCCAGTCCCATGCAGAAACCAGATTTCCCCACCATTCGTGGGCCAGCTCATGCTGATGAAGATCATCGAAGCCTGCATTCTGTCCAAAGAGATTATCGTTCTGAAAATTGGCGCCGTAGGCGATCAGTGTCTGATGCTCCATACCGAGGTAGGGAGCGTGAGCTACGCCATACTTATCGGCCCTGAATGGATATGGGCCCGCCACCTCCTCCATAAACCGAAGCTGTTCGGCAAACTGTGGGAAGAGCTCTTTTCCCTGCTCCATATACTCAGGCAGAATCCAGAAGATGATATCGATCTCATCACCCGCCGTGCTTGTGTAGGTATCCTCAATGGTTTCGTAGGGGGCGGCATTCAGAGTGATGTTGTAGGTGTTGATTGGGGTAGAGACAAACCAGTGCCAGGTTTTCCATCCGTCACCATGATCTGTTTCCCCCTTAAAGCGGCCGTTGGATGCAACCACCAGATCATCCGGCATCGTCAGGTTGATGGATACCGAATCGGCCTTATCGGAGGGGTGGTCTTTGTTGGGCCACCAAATCCATGCGCCATCCGTCTGCGTTGCCACACCAACCCAGGGATCTCCGGATGGTGTTCTGTCCCAAACCATCCCTCCATCCCAGGGCGGATTATTGGCCACCTTCGGCTTACCCGAATAGTGAACCTCGATCGTCTTTTCAGTACGGATCTGAAGCGTCTCCGTAAAATAGACCCTCAACGCTTTACCTTCATCTCCATGCTTAAAGTGCAGATCACTTTCTTCGTTGCCCGCGATCTTCACTTTCTCAACCATCATCCCCGGATCCAGGGCCAGCTCAATTTCGTTGGACGGCCCGGTCATTTCAAAGGTGATGCCCACATATCCACTCACGGTGCTGTCGGCCGGATTCACCGTCAGATTCAGATCGTAGTGGGTAACGTTATAGACAGCCTGCTGAGGCTGGAGTACCCCACCCGATTCGTAGATCAGATTCTGGCTTTTAACCTCCAAAGTGAAAAAGGGGATCAGAATGATGGCAAACAGAAACAGGAGAACTCTTTTCATACCGGCAATCAATTTGGTTTTCAGCGTAGATGAAAATAGATAATTTCTTTCAGGAACCATCAGAAATCGTCAATACTATTTGTGCGTCATCAGCTGTATCTTTGTGTTCAAACGAATTCAGAACTGAAATTGCATAAAATACCTAATGGCGAAGCACAAGTTCAGCACCCACCACGGAATGGTGGATATCCTTCCCGACGAAGTCCGAAAATGGCAATACCTCGAAAACCTGATTCATCAAGAGGCCGAGAAGTTCAACTTTGAGGAGATCCGGACTCCCATCATGGAGCAGACAGAGTTGATTGTTCGCGGGCTGGGTCAGCTCACCGACATCGTCTCTAAAGAGATCTTCTCTTTCAGCCGGGGGGATGACAACTACGTGCTGCGCCCCGAGCTTACAGCGCCGGTTGTGCGGGCATTTGTGGAGAACCATCTCGACCAAAGGGGCGGTTCGCAGAAGCTCTACTATATCGGGCCTATGTTCCGGGCAGAGCGTCCGCAGAAGGGCCGTCAGCGACAGTTTCATCAGTTTGGCGTAGAGGTGCTTGGAAGCGCCGATCCGGTTGCCGACGCAGAGGTGATCGCCTTTATGGTACACATCTACAAAAAACTGGGTATCGCCAACACAACGCTGAAGCTCAACTCTATCGGCGATCCGGAGAGCCGTGAAGCGTATAAAAAAGCGCTCAAAGAGTATCTGAAGCCAAACTTTGAGAAACTGAGCGATATCTCTCAGACCCGTTTTGAAAAGAACCCGCTGCGAATTCTCGACTCCAAAGAGGAGGAGGATCAACCCTTTATTGAAACGGCCCCGGTCATTACCGATTTTCTTAGCGAAGAGTCGAAAGTACACTATACTCAGGTTAAGGAGTATCTCGATGATCTTGGAATTAGTTACGTTGAAGATCCATATTTGGTTCGCGGAATGGACTACTACACACAGACTGCCTTTGAGCTGATCAGTCCGGACCTCGGTTCGCAGGATGCCCTGGCGGGCGGCGGGCGGTACGACCTGCTGGTTGAGGAGATTGGTGGCAAGCCAACTCCCGCAGTAGGCTTTGCAGCCGGTATGGAGAGGCTGTTTATTGCATGTGAGGAGCTCGACATAAAGCTTGGCAGCGAGAAAAGCGTGGATATCTATATCGTAACGCTGGGTGATGCAGCCCGAAAGTGGGGACTAAAGCAACTTCCCGCAATTCGTGAAAAAGGTCTGTCTGCCACGATGGACTACATGGGCCGCTCCATGAAAGCGCAGATGAAGGACGCCAATCGTGAGAATGCCCGCTATACCATCATCGTTGGAGAGAATGAGCTTAATGAGGGCAAATTCACGCTCAGAAACATGAAGGAGAGTGAAGAGAATCAGCTTACTATGGATGAGATTTTGAACAAGCTGTCGGCCTGGTTGAACGTCAGACGCTCCATATTTTACAAGCACCCGATTTCACGATCTTCTGATCGTAAGTAGCCAGCGGATAACCCGAAAGTATAGACGATGCGGCAATAAGGCGGTCAGCCGGATCTCCGTGAAAGCTTTCGGGGAGGCTTCGCTGTGCAAGCACCACCGCGATATCAGCCGGTAAAACAGTAACTATCTCCGGTGCTGTTGCTTTTGCAATCCACGATTGAAAATCAGGCAGTAGTGTAACCCGCCCCTTCTTCTCCAGCATTTCGGTCTCCCAGACCGATATCCAAGAGATGGCAAGGTTCCTACTCTCTGCCAGCTCGTTCAAAACTTCCCGTTCGGCTGACCTCAAACTGCCGTCGCCCAAAAGCCACCAGAGCCAGATGTGAGTGTCCAAAATTACCATTAAGAGGAAGGATCGTTTACCTGCATAGCGTGATTCCAGTCAGGGCCGGAATAGTCATCAAAGCCGGAATCTTCGGGCTTCAGTTCTTTTGCAGACCCCTTCCCATGAAGCTCTTTCCATGGCGCTTGCTGTACCCCACCCTCTTTTTGCAGCTCTTTTTCAAGCGTTCGGGTGAAGAGCTCTTTAAGGGTGATCCCCTCTTCGATAGCTCGCTTCTTTGCCGCTTTCATTAGCTGATCCGGTATGTCTATCGTGGTTCGCATAAAAACATGTTAGCATAAAAACATAAATATTTCAACACCCCAAATCACTCCTGGAAATGTTCAATGTTTTTTAACTTCAGAGAAAGAACCAGGCGCACCATTCTTGAGTCTTACGGACTTCATAACGCTAATAATATCCCCCGGGGTCTCTGCACTAATAAGCCTTTTTAGCACTTCGCCCGGACGAATCAACCTTACAACCGAGTTGAGGCCTTGCAAGTGGTCATCGGCACTCATCTCTTTAGGGCTTACCAGAACCAGTACAATATGAACCGGATTGGCGCTATGCTCTACGTTTACTCCATCTTTACTGACACCAATAAAGAACTTTTGCCTGGTCACTTTGGAGGTATGGGATTCAAACAGCAATACACCCGGCATAACCTCAGGCTTATAGTCTGCCGAGCTCTCAACAAGTCTTTTGACAATGCTCTCGATCTTATCATTACTCACATCTTCGTCCGTGCGCAGTATCTGTTCAAGTACCTCTTTGGAGAGACCGTCTTCGAGATGTAAACGTACACGATTTTCCTGAAGCAAGGTAGTTGCCTTATCACCCAGATCGATATTGGTCTCTGCTTCAGCTTCTGATGGATAGACCGTAATAAAGCTGAGTTTGGGATAGCGTTGGGAAATAACCCTGGGCAGCCTGTCGAGCCCCGGCCTCCAGGAAAGTGTACCTTCTCTTGCACTGAGCATCACAAAAAGGTCATTATCTTTTCGATTATTCTCAATCCATCCCGTCAATTCAATCCATGAATGTATCGTTTTGAATTCAAGGGGTACTTCAGGTTTCACTTTCTTTATTCTTGTTCGGACATACTCTTCACGTTCATCTGTAGAGACAATCACCATCTCACCGCCCAATTGCTCAGCCATCAGTTTGAGTGATCTTATGGCATCCGAAAACCCGATCTCCAGTGAAGCGAGAGGCGGGACGGCCACTACCATACGTTCAAATGTATTGACCGGATCTTCTATTTTACAAACCATGACCATTTCATCAATCTCACCGAGAAGTCGATCCAGAATGCTGCCAAAAATTTTCTGTCGGGTAGAAATCTCACCATTCCAGCCAATTACTACGTTTGATATCCGCAATTCATTTACAGCTCGGGTAATCCCTTTTGAAACGTTGAAATCAATCCGTGTCACCGGAATCACCGGTGTTTCTGCAGATGCTGCATGAACTACGGCGTGGCTAAGCATTTTTTCGCCACGCGAAACCTGGTTATTCACATCGCTGCCATCGCTTGCAACCGTTAACGGGTATACAGGTTCATCTGTGGTGCTGTCTCGTACCATAAACGCAATATCCATAAGAGCATCGGAAGTTTCCGGGTTAGCCAGTGGCACCAATATTCTCTGAGGAGCCTCAGATGGGTCATAAGGTTCACGATCTTCAGCAAGTGCAACTTCCTTTCCAAACTTTTCAACTACATATGGTCCGATCAGACAAGTTACCAGGATCATCATAATTGTCCCGTTCAGAATGTAGTCATCGAACAAGCCTATTTCGTATGCGATAAGGGTAACAGCAAGTGTAGCTGCAGCCTGAGGCACTGTGAGGCCGAACACTGTCCAGCTCTCCACTTTCGAGAATTTGAAAATGTATCGTGACAGGTATGCTGCCCCTCCCTTTCCAATCACTACTGCTGTAATCATAGCAAGAGCTACTACCCAGGTTCTGAGGTCGGTAAAGAATGCTGAAATATCCACGAGCATTCCTACTCCCAAAAGAAAGAAAGGGATAAATAGTGCTTCCCCAATGAACTTGGTTCTGTTCATCAAAACTGACTTTTCAGGTATTAGTCTGTTTAGCGCCAATCCGGCGAGAAATGCACCGATAATTGCTTCCAAACCGGCAACCATAGCCAGGTAGGCACACAGAAACAATATGGCGAGAACAAATCCGTACTCTACAGCACCTCCACTTTTTGAGTTTCTGAAGAACCATTGACCAACAACCGGAATAATAAAGTATAACACTGCAAGGTACGCTGTCACTGAAGCAGTCAGCATCAGCCAAAAGGTGGCGCTGATGTCTCCGCT
>JAFIFA010000033.1 GCA_020832225.1 Balneolaceae bacterium | reverse complement strand
AAAACATCAAATAAATAAAGATCCCTATTCAAATACCATTTTCTCACAGCCTCAGCAAGGGGGGACTAAGGGGGGCTTCTAAGGGTACGATATTCAATTCAATAAAAATATCTTTTTAAGAATGTCCCTTCAATATTCTCGGGGCTTGGCGCCCCGGGCTACCCATATTTCACCCCGCTGGGGTGAGGGTTCAGGGCTGGGAATATAGATTCTCCCCACGAAATATCTTTTTAACGACCCTCCCGCTACGCCTCGGCTAACCATGTTTCTTTTCAACAACTGTTCCTCGGCGCGGATAGGGCGTCGCCTTTTTATACCCGGAGCGTTGCTCCGGGCTAGGTTGGTTCGCCCCTTCGGGGCTGGAAAACCTTCCCGCAACTCGATTCAACTTTGTGTCCGATATGGTTAAAAACGCCCGACCCACATCCCGTTTCGCGGTTATCAACTGTCTACTGCCCATTGCTGCGTGCATTTGAGCAGTCCCGATCCATCGGGGTCAACTTTCTGTAGTGAAGAGAGCCAATTTCAATCACGCCCACTCCGTGAACGCTGCGCCTCCTCAGCGCCCTCCGCGGTAAAAACAACCCCTGAAAGTTATACACCCATCAACCGTATTTGGGCATTAACAACCCGGAATACGAAACCCGAATCTCGCAACTCATCTAACAAAACAGTAGACTCTCTCAATCAAAAAACTTATTTTAAGACAAAAGAGTCTCTAATTAGCCAATTCGATAATGCTTCTTTCAAAATCTTGTGTTTATGGCCTTCGGGCTACACTCTATCTGGCAACCAAGCCGGGAGGAGAGTTCACCCCGATCAAAAAGATGAGTGAGAAGCTGGAGATTTCCTTTCACTTCCTCACCAAGATTCTGCAGCAGCTAACAGCGGATGGAATGCTTGAATCATTCAAGGGGCCGAATGGGGGAGTGAGGCTTACAAAGCCGGGCAGTAAAATAAAGCTAATAGATGTTGTATTAGCCATCGACGGCCCCAAACTGCTAACAGAATGCGCCTTAGGGCTCCCGGGATGCGGTTTAAAGAATCCGTGCCCGCTTCACGACAAGTGGGCAGAGACAAGAGACAGCATACGGGATATGCTTCAAAACACTTCCCTGAGCGATTTGGCTGAAAAAGGTGAAAAAGAGAACCTGAGATTAACCGAAGATGGAGATTTCGAGGAGTTACTCAGAAACTGAGAAACTAAAGAAGAGGAGATATGAAATTGAGAGAGAAAAGACTACTGAAACTGGCCGGTAAGTATAATGTACCAGGCCCGAGATATACATCCTACCCGACAGCGGTGCAGTTCACCGAAAATTTCGGTGAGAAGACAATTGAGTCTTTAAAACAGTCGAGACTTGAATCGGAGCGCGATCTTTCGCTCTATTTCCATATTCCGTTTTGCTTTTCCCTCTGCTGGTACTGCGGTTGCACAAAAATCATTACCAAAGACCGCGACCGTGGTGATCACTATCTGGACTATCTGGAAAAGGAAGCAGCGCTGATTCAGCAGTCGCTGAATCCAATCCGAAAGGTAAGGCAGATCCATTTCGGAGGCGGCACTCCAACGTTTCTGACACCCGCACAATTAAGACGCCTGGGCGAGATTATCTGCCACTATTTCTACCTGGACGAGGAGTCTGAATTTAGCGTTGAGATAGACCCCCGAAGCTGCAGCGAGGAGCAGGTGATTGCGCTCAGAGAGATAGGCGTCAATCGTGCGTCGCTGGGTGTTCAGGATACAAACGAGCAGGTTCAGAAAGCGATTCATCGAATACAGCCTTTTAGCCAGACCCGCGATGTGACCGGCTGGCTGCGGAAACACGGAATCAACAATATCAACTTTGACCTGATTTATGGTCTGCCAAGACAGACGACGGAGACTTTCAGTGAGACGATGAAAAACGTGATCTCACTCAATCCGGACCGGCTTGCAGTCTACAGCTATGCCCATATTCCATCGTTGATGCCGGCACAAAAACTTCTGAATGAAGAGGAGTTTCCATCGACGGATGCGAAGCTTCAGATGCTTATCAACGCAATCCGGGAGTTGCCTGAACTGGGGTATCGCTATATCGGTATGGACCATTTTGCCCGGGAAGAGGATGAGCTGAGCATGGCACTCGATGAAGGAACCCTTCAGCGAAACTTTCAGGGCTACAGCACACACGCTGAGCTCGATATGATCGCTCTGGGTATGTCCGGCATTTCACAGGGACGTGATCTATATGTACAGAACGAAAAAGATCTTGGAGCCTACTACAGGGCTTTGGATGAAGGACGTCTTCCCATCAAAAAAGTGCTCCCGTTGAACGATGAAGACCGTTTGCGTCGCTTCGTGATTATGCAAATCATGTGCAAGGTGGCGATCGATTACGAAACATTTCGTAAGGAGACCGGTATAAACTTTACGGAGCGTTTTGAAGATGAACTGGACCAACTATCCCCACTGGAGGCTGATGGATTGCTTCAGCGAAACAGTGACGGGTTTGTGATTACAGATGTCGGTCGTCTTTTTTTACGAAACGTTGCCATGGTGTTTGATGGTTATATAGATGAGAAGAAGCACCGGACCGCCTACTCCAAAACCGTGTAGCTGAATCACATACAGATGTACGGGGTGCCGACCTTGCGGTCATAAATGTTCACTCAGGTTCCTCTGTTATGATCAGACAATTACTGCTTATATCCATACTTGTGCTGGCAGGAGTTCTGTCTCTCCAAGCCCAATCTGCGGACAGCGACGAAATTGATTCCCTTCTTGAGCAGGCAGAAGAGCGGTTTGAAGATCACGATGATGAGGGGAGCCTTGAGCTCTACCTAAGGGTTCTCGATAAGGATGATGAGAATCTGGAGGCTCTATGGAATGCGGCCATCATTAAAGTACGAATCGGTTTCCGTCAGGATGATGAGAGAGATCAAGGCGATTACTACCAGCGTGCTTTTGAGCTGGCAGAGAAAGCACTCCACCTCTATCCGGAAGACGGACACGCTAATTACGCCTGGGCCGCTGCGCAGGGTCGGATGACTGACCTGATCGGTACGCGCGATCGAATCCGGGCTGCTCATGAAATTGAAGAGAAGGTTAGTAAGGCAGCAGAAAAAATTCCGGACTATGCCCCTGTATGGCATATCTGGGGCGTTTGGCACTCCGAAGTAGCCAATGTGAGCCGAGCCGAAAGAACAGCCGCCCGTTTTATCTCCGGTGGATTGCCTGATGGCAGCAGTGAGAAGGCTGAAGAGTATCTGAAAAAGGCGATTGAGCTGGATGGTGAGAATATTCTCTTCCGCCTCGATCTCCCCCGACACTATCTTGAGATCGGTGAAAATGGACAGGCAAAGGAGCTGCTCGAAAAGATTATTGAGATGGAGCCGAAGTCAAAAGATGACCCCGGCAAGCTGGAAGAAGCTGAAGAACTTCTAAATGAATTTAGTTAGATCTATGAAAACGGCAAAGTCGATAACGATTTCCATAGCAATTGCAATTGGTATGACCTTTGGACTCGCCGAGACGGCTATCGCAAATGATGATGAGATAGATGAGCTTTTAGAGGAGGCTGAGGAGCTTCAGGACAACCTGAAAGAGGAAGAAGCACTGGAGCTCTATCATGAGATACTGGAACTCGATGAAGAGCACTATGAGGCATTATGGAACGCCAGTCTGCTCACAACCCGGAAATATTACAGAGTAGAGGATGAAGATGATCAAAAAGAGGGGTATGCAAAAGCTCTCGAAATAGCTGAAAAAGCAGTCGATCTCCATTCGGATGAGGGGCATTCACACTATGTCTATGCCGTTGCGAAAGGGAGATTGTATGATCTGAAGGGAACCAGGGATATGATTGAAGCCTCTCATGAAATAGAGGAGCGTATCGAAAAAGCAGCCGACCTCATTCCCGACTATGCACCGGTGTGGCACCTCTGGGGTGTCTGGCACTCCGACATTGCCGATGCGAATCGTGCTGAACGGGCAGCTGCAAGAATGGTATCGGATGGTCTGCCCGACGACGCTGAAGAGGATAAGGCAGAGGAGTATCTGAAAAAGGCGATCGACATGATGCCGGAGAGTATTCTCTTTCGCGTAGATCTTGCCAAGCACTATATGAGCGTTGATGAGGAGGTGAAAGCGAAGGAGGTTCTTGAGGAGGCCGCCTCAATGGAGCCTGAGATGATGGATGATGACGACAAGAAAGAGGAGGCCAAGGAGCTTTTGGAAGAGCTTGGCTGAGAGCCTTAGTTCGATTTTATGTATCCCGGAAAATCGACATCCATCCCGAAGTCTCGAGAGCGGGAGAGGGGGGACTGGGGCTGACATTACCCATGTAATATTTGCATCTTAAATAAAAAACCATGTAGCACAACGGTTTAATGCGTTTGGTAAGATCCTTGTTCATCCCGAGGCCTCGGGACGAACCAAAAGATCAAGGCGGTCCCCGAGTGATCGGGGTTGGCGGCGGGTGCTTCTGGGCGTTGGAAAATTTCAAGGCCGATTTGATTTAAATTCCTTCTTAGCATTCAATTCCGGCTGATGAAATTTTTCTATTCGTCACCCGCCAGCCACCCTTTTCCCGCCAATTGATTCGAGGCCGGGTTAAGCTCAATCGAAAACTTTAGTTATGCCAAAAAATTATATGGGTAATGTCAGGGGACAAGGGGGAGTCACTCAATGATAATCTCCTTGTCATCACGTGGTTTGTTCAGATTCGGCCGGTTTTGATCTCCTCCATTACGACGATCCTGAAAGAGTCGAATCAGGTTCGAAGCGCCATAGAGCAGAAGGAATCCCGCAATCAGGTAGGCAACCGAATCGGGATTCATCACAATCAGTACGGCAAAGATCAGCGTCAGAAAGCCCATGAAGGCGAATTGAAATGCTAATAGCAGAATCAGGCCGAAAAATCCGAGGAAAGCGGCAAACGTATAGGGAATCAGTTCGGGAAAGAGGAAGATCAGTCCGCCGGCCAGAATGGGCAGTGCTGCGATTGGTGCGGGAACCCGAACCCAGATAAAGATAAGCCCCAAAGCGATTAGATAACCACCCGCAATCAGATAGAGAAAGCTGGGGTAGCTCAATGTGAGAATGCCGGTTAAGATCGCAAGCAGAGAATTGAGAATTCGCCTCTCTCGCGATCGGTGCTGCTGTATGTTAAACTGAAAATGAATGGCCATAAATTTTGGTTTTAATCGGTTCTCAGGGCTGTTTCCGACTGCCTTGTTTTCTCCTCTGCGTATGCTTCAATCATCATCTCCATGAAAATTTCGGCAGATTTTTTGGCGTAGTTCTCGAGTTCACTGCGCGGCTGATTGTCCCAGACTTCAAAGGTCACAGCGTCTACACCAAAGGTGCGGTGTGTCCAGTTCTTGGCAATAGGTGATACGATATCAAACGCCTGAATGTTCAGGTCGATTTGCGGCACCCCCTCTACAATCCGGTCATACCAGTCGTAGGTAAAATGTAGCGGAAAGGTGTCGATCTCCCTCAATATGGGATAGAAGATATTGGTTCCGGTTGAGTGAAAGTCAATTCCGTAGTAGACTCGTCGATCGCTTCGCTTTTTAATTGGCATAATGGCGTCTCTTACAGCTCGCGTTTCGGGTTGGTTGAAGTGGACCCAGTCGCGATTGAGGTCAATGCCGGCCGCATTGGTTCTCCAATGGCCGTTGTCTGCACCATCCGGATTCATCATCGGAAATGCCCAGACATCGAAATATCTTCTGAATGTCTCCGCAAGCTCATCATCACCCGCCAGCCGTTCCAGAAAGTGCAGGCTGAAGATGAAACCAGGCACTTCCGGCGGATGTTGCCTGCCGTAGATCAGGATCACGCCCTTAACCGGTTTATCTGAGCGCTGAGCCATTTTCATTTTCGGTACCGGTCTTCCCTGGTGTGAATAGCCTACAACACTCTGTTGAATAAAGGGCTTCAGGGCCATTTTTTCGGCCCAGGCGCGGTATTCGCGAGTTGTATAAACCTCCTGAGCTGAAACCCAGAGCTTCTCTTCATTGAGATCCAGATAGATAAAGCCGTTATTCGTTTCAGAATCTCTGCTATACTGTGTGCTGTCTGCCTCTGTCCAGGTTGCGCCATCATCATGACTGAATTTTGGGATGTACCGGTGCCGGCCATCTGTATACTCCAGTTCGACAGTTACGGAGACCTCTTCATCGCTCCATATACGAAAACCGTACCAGGGACTGTTATTAACCGGACTGATCTCCGGATCGATACGAATTTTATAGTGATGTTCATCAACCCTGGTCACATCAGAGACTCGAGAAGCGGAGAACTCGTTGGTAATCCAGACGCCGTCGCTGAGGAACCCAATTGTACGTTTGTTTTGCTCAGTGATCTCTCGGTCGGTGGTTTCAGTAACTCCTTCCGGGTCATAGTCATATCCGGTAAACTCTTCCGTTGTTCGACAAGATGTGGCGGTAAGCAGGATGGCTGTAAATGATAAAAGTAGCAGTCGCATTCGTAAATAGGGTTGATTCCGTTGAACTTCTAAAATGAAAAAGGTTGCAATATCGGTTTTCAGCAAACAGAGAATACCGTTATCATATCGTTTTCTAAACCATTAAACCTAATTCGCACAATAAGATCTCTGAATCAAATACCATTGGCAACTTTTCTCTTTCTGACTACACTCTTTCTGTTGCCAATCACCGACACGGTAAAAGCAGAAGATAGTGAGAGAGACGATAAAGTCTGGAGCGTCAGTTTTGAGGGTAATGAAAATTTCCGAAGCATGGTGCTTTCAGACATTATCGCTACCCAAAGACCCAACAGAATCCGGAAGCTTTTTGGCAGGCATAACGAAACTCGATTTCTTCTGAATGAAACCGAACTGCGACGCGATCGTGTGCGCATAGAGCGTTTTTACCAAAGGCGTGGCTTTAATAACGTTGAGGTAGATTTTGAGATCTCATCAAGAGGCCGTGAGTGGAAGAAGGATGTCACTTTTGTCATCAATGAAGGTACACCCGTGAGGATCCGTAGCTCGGAAATTGTAATTATTGCGGATGATGAGATAAAACGTGAAATACGTGATTCAAGAGAGTTTCAGCGTGCCGGAGACCGGCATGAGTTTCGTGAAGGCAACCGATATCAGACGCTGCTGCGCGCTGATGTAGAGGGACGCTATCTTCAGGTGATCGAAAACCTCGGGTTTGCCTGGCCGGAAGTAAGCGTTGAGGCAGATATTGATGAAGCCACCAATGAGGCAGATGTTCGGATTGTGATTACGCCAAATGATAAAACCTATTTTTCAGATATCCGGATTGAGGGGGATATCTCCGTCTCTGAGAGGATCATACTTCGTGAGACAGATATTCGTGAAGGAGAGCCCTACAGTCGCGACAAAATGCAGGAGGCTCAACGGCAGATATTTAACCATCACCTCTTCCGTTTTGCTACCGTTACACTTCCGGAACAGCCACGAGACTCTACGCTGGATGTACTGATTCGGGTTCGTGAACACCCGAAACGTTCAGTTCAGGCTGGTATCGGTTTTGGTCGCGAAGAGTTGCTTCGTGGGCAGCTGAGCTGGATGCACCGTAATGTGGTGGGAACGGGACATCGTTTTGGTGTAAATACCCGCGCGTCCTTTATTGAACAGCGCCTGAGCACAGACTATCTCATCCCATATGTCTTCAACCCAAAAAGCAGCAATGTGAGTACTATTTTTGGGGTGCACAAAATTGAGCCGGCTTTCGAGCTGTTGCAGGCAGGTTTTAACAACAGCCTCATCTATCAGTTTAACCGAAACACCACGGCCTCTGCTTCCTATGAGTTCTCAATTAATGAGGAACTGTCGCGCGATCAGGATGTCTCTCTACCCGATTCAGTTATTAACTACAATGTCTCTTCACTCTCTTTTTCAGGATATTACAGCGAAGGACTTTCGAGAGAGCCAAGAGGTTGGGTTGTTCAGCCTTTTATTGAATTTTCGGGCACCTTTGGTGAATCGTCTTTAACCTACCAGAAAGTTTCACTTGATGTGAGAAGGTATACTCAACTGGGTGGTTCAACCACATTTGCAGCCCGGGTGAATGTTGGATCGATATTTAACAGCAGCAGGGAGGATCTGCCCTCAAACATTCTCTTTTTTACCGGCGGTACCAACTCTGTTCGTGGTTGGACAAGGCAGGATCTGGGCCCTAAACGGGCAACGTTTAGTGGTGAAGACTTTACAGGGTATGTTCCGATTGGAGGTCGAGCACTACTGAACTTTAACACCGAAATACGACAGGATATCGGCCGGATAATTCCAAACTTTGGGCTCTCCGCATTTTTGGATGGCGGACAGGTATGGCGTTCAGCCCGGGCCGTAGATAGCCGACCGATTCAGTTTGGTGCCGGAGGTGGTATTCGGTATCAGTCTCCAATTGGCCCTGTCAGGATTGATGTTGGATATAAACTAAACCCAACTGCAGAGGATCTGAACGAATTTGAAGGACAGGATTTCGGTTCACGAATGGACCGCATTGGTATACACTTCAGCATTGGACAGGCATTTTAATGAGTGAAGAGAAGAAAGAAAATAGCGGCAAAGGAAGAAAGGTCCTGAAGTGGAGCCTGATTTTGATTGTGCTCCTCGCGCTTTTAGCTGCGGGATCGCGCCTTCTACTCAAAAGTGACTGGCTTTTTGAACAGGCCCGCGGTATCGCTGTTGAGCAGGTGAACCAGCAGGTAAACGGAACATTAGACATTGGATCTATACGTGGCGATCTGCTTAATGGATTCACAATCTACGACCTCTCCCTTCGCGATCTCAACGACGAACCGATAGCAACGGCCGATTCGATATCGGTATCCTATTCACTGATGTCCGTTATCCGTTCTCCACACACCATCGATCGACTTGAGGCCGGCGGACTGGAGGTTTTCATCACCGAAGAGGAAGACTCTGTCTGGAATGTGATGAAACTTGTAGACCTCGACGATGATCCGGAGGAGACAGAGCCGGTCTATTGGGAGGTGAGCAATCTGTCGCTAGCATCTGTTAATGTTTTTTTCAACTCAGAGTCGTTTCTGCCCGATGGGTTTCTCAATATCAGGGATCTAAATGCGGATCTGATGGCGGGTGCAGGAGAAGATGGATTTTATGGAACGGCACGATCGCTCGAACTCGCACTAGAGGAGGCCAGGCTGCCTCAGCCTATTGATCTCTTTCTGAAAGCAGAGGGGAGTGAATCAAGGGTTACACTGGAGGAGCTGGTGCTCAACTCCGGACGCACGCTCTTTTCCGCCAGGGCCAAGAGCGACTTTGAGGAAATGCTTGAAGCCGGCGCAGAACTTGAGCCTGTTTCCTGGGAGGACCTGGCCGCCTATATAGATGATCTGCCGCTGAGGCAGGATTTGAGGATCGAACTATCTGCAGGCGGATCTTTTTCCGATCTGAATGTCAATCTTTTGGCATCGGCTGAAGGAATAAACCGCCTGGAATTGGGTGTCAACCTTTCAGTGTCAGACGAACCGGAAATCCGAAGCTTCTCAGCTGAATTTGAGGGATTAAACGCCACTCGTCTTACGGGAATTGATAATCTTCCGGAGATCGGTTCTTTCCGGTACAGCGGGTCTGGGTCAATTTTTGCCAATCGCCCTGAAGATGCAGAGTGGGATGGTGATTTGCATGTGCAAAACGTAAGATACGATGAATACAGAATCGATCGTTTTGAGCTGCTCCATGAGTTAAAAGAGGGCTATTTGACACTGAACGGTTCGGCGGGCTACAGCGGAGAAGAGATTCGATTTATAGCAGCTGTTGAATCGCTGTTTGGAGATGAGCCATCCTGGGAAGCAGAGATTGAGAGCCGGGAACTGAATTTGGCAACATGGCTCAATGATGAAGGGTTTGACAGCGAACTAACATTGAAAGGAAATCTGAATGGAAGAGGTTTCTCCGCTGAACAGTTTGTGGCAGAGCTTAATTTTGAGCTGGAAGAGGGGCGATATGGGGAGCAGCCATTTGGCGGATTAGAGTTTACCGCTTCAGCGGATCACGAAGAGATTAATGCGAAACTGGAAGCGAAACTGGATCAAAGCAGGTTTGCTGCAGATCTGGATCTGAACCAGTGGCAGAGCGACCTGCCTGAATACAGTTTTGATTTGCGGGTTCTGGGGTTTGACTTGAGAGAAATCACCGGATTTGACGATTTTCCAACCCGACTCAACGGCAGCTTAAGGGGCGAAGGCCGATCCTTTGATCCCGAGAAGATGGAGCTTACAGCGGTTGCCTCACTCGACTCCAGTTTTGTGAATCGTGAAGAGATAGAAACACTGAGCGCAGACATCTCTCTGAGCAACAGCACACTTTTTGTGGAGAATGCTATTCTTGAAAGCCCGATTGCAGATGGCGAATTCAGGCTGAGGCAGCACATTTTTGATCTCATTCATCCTGAAAACCGTTTAAACTTTGAGGTAACACTCAAAGATCTGCAGTCACTCGCACCACTTGCCGGACTGGAGAGATTGGAGTCTTCGGGTACGGTTAAAGGGGAGCTGATACGAAGAGACGGAACACAGCTTTTTATCTCTGAAATGGATCTGGGACGAACAGTGGCAGATTCGCTTTTCCAGTCTGAACGAATAAGAGGTACACTTGAAGCAGCACTTCTGGACGAGCCTGAAATTGAAGCTTCTTTCGAGATTACCGAGCCATTTATAAATGAATTCGGGCTTGAGGATGTGAGATTCTTTACCAAGGCCCGCATCAAAGAGAATGAAACTGAGGGCGAGTTTGAGTTTGATTTGACCGGGGAAGATGGCGTTGCCCTCCACCATTTGGCTGTCTTCAGCATCGATTCCGTGCGAACCCTCATACATACTCGTGAGCTCGATTTTATGACGTCGGAGCGGACCCTCTCTCTGGTCTCACCGTTCGATATCAACCTTCAGGATGAGGTGGTTTCAATTGATACGTTGATGATCAGGGGTGCGGAGGATGACGCCTTTCTCAGTTTTTGGGCACCGCATGTGAGTGCAGAACGGCAAAGTATTGGCCTCGACGCCCGTCTTCTCGATATCGGTGAGCTGCAGAGTCTGGTGATGGAGGAGGTGATGGTTGGTGGTTTCCTTTCGGGCAGTGTGGAGGTTGAGAACAGCGAAGATGATCTGAACGTGATTGCCACCGGTATCCTCGAGCGATTTGAATACGCCTCAGGAATAATGGACTCTCTCCGTTTTGATGCCGAACTGCAGGATGAGTGGCTCAACTTTGATGCCCGGGGGCACCATGATGGGGAGCGCCTCTTCAGCTCTTTGCTGCGTGTACCCTTCATTCCCGATGATCCCCTTACATTTGATGAAGAGTTTTTTGAGCGTGATGTGGAGGGGTACTTTGAGCTGGACAGAACAGATATCAACTACTGGTTAAGATTTGCAGACCTTGAAGATCTCGATGACACGGAAGGCTTGATCAGTGCCAGGTTCGATTTAGGCGGCAAGGCCGGAAATCCGGAACTAACCGGTATCCTGGAGATGCACAGCGCTGTTTTATCCGGTGTTGAGATTGATTCCCTCAGTTTCGACCTCAATTACATTCATGAAGAGGCCATTGCTGAACTTCGCGGCAGGCTTGATGCACGCGACCGCAGACTGCTCGATATGGATGCTAAGCTCCCCTTCAAGGTTGATCTGCGGGAAGCTGAGATACTCCTGCCGGACGACGATGATGAAGTTGAATTAAACCTGGTGACCAACAATCTGGATCTGGCACTCTTTAACGACTTTCTCGATCCCGATATGCTGCGGCAGATTCGTGGAACAATCGATGGACGTGTGAGCCTGAGTGGTACAATTGCCAATCTTGAAACAGACGGCAGTCTTGAGTTGCGAAATGGAAGCATCAGAGTTGTTCCAGCCGGCATCACCATAAGTGAGATCGGTTCAGTGATGCTTTTTCATACCGACAGGGTTGAACTGCAGCAGTTCAGCATGAGAAGCGGTCCCGGAAGAATCAGGGCCAATGGGTTTGTGGAGCTAGACAATCTGGTTCCGGGTGATCTTCAGTTTAACATTCGGGGTACACAATTCCGTGCTGCAAATACAGCAGAGTATAACGCCATAATTGATCTCACTGCAGCGATTGCAGGTACGGTAGAGGAACCGAGTGTAACCGGAAACCTTAGCTTTTTAAGCGGTTTTGTCAATCTCCAGAATTTTGGAGAACGGGCAGTGGAAGATGTTACGCTGGAAGATGAAGAGGAGCCGGATCCTATCGACTTTTATGACGCAATGGCGATTGAGATGAATGTGAGTTTCGACCGGCAGTTCTTCATACGTAATCGTCAGTTCCTCGATATGGAGATCGAACTAGGAGGCGAAGTAGATCTGGTAAAGGCGAAGGGTGAGGAGCTTCAGATGTTTGGTTCCCTTGAAGGTGTACGTGGTTTTGCCCGACCATTGGGCCGAAACTTTGAGTTGGAGGAGGCCGTGGTTGGCTTTTTCGGGCCGATTGATAATCCTGAACTAAATATCCGTACCCGCTATATCCCTCCACAGGCAAGAACCGATGTGAGAATATTTTACGTGATTGATGGTACCGTTCAGGATCCGGAGTTCCGGTTTGAGAGCGAACCTCAGCTTGAGCTGCAGGATATCATCAGCTACACGCTATTTGGAAAACCATTCTACGAACTGGAGTCCTGGGAGCAGGTGATGGCAGGGTCAGGTGGTGGGCCGTCGGCCGGTAATATTGCGGTGGATCTGCTTCTGGACCGCGTAGAGATGCTTGCTGCACAGAGGCTTGGAATTGATGTGGTGCAGATAGACAATACCCGAAGTGGCTCAGACAGTACAACCTCCATTAAAACAGGATGGTA
>JAFIFA010000031.1 GCA_020832225.1 Balneolaceae bacterium | reverse complement strand
TACCATGAAAACGATCGTCTCACTCCAGGAGGAATTCTTTAAGCATGGCGACGGACTCAGACCAATGATACTCAAGGATGTGGCCGAGAGGATTGAGATGGATATCTCAACTGTATCCCGGGTAGTGAATGGTAAGTATGTTCAAACCAACTTTGGCGTCTTTGAGCTGAAATATTTCTTCAGTGAAGGACTTGAAACGGAGAGCGGGGAGGATGTGTCGAGCCGTGAGGTTAAGAACTATCTGCAGGAACTGATCGATAATGAAGATAAAAGCAAGCCCTACAGCGATCAGGCACTCACCGATATGCTAAAGGAGAAGGGCTATAAAGTGGCACGGAGAACCGTAAGTAAATACCGGGAGCAGCTACAGCTGCCGGTTGCAAGGTTGCGAAAACAGATACTCTGATACACGGCTCTGTGTTAGGGGAATGTCAGTGCCATTCTGAGTGGTTCGTAAATAGCCGGAGTGTAGAAAACCAGCCAAACTGCAAACGCCATTACTGCAATATGAAGCCCAACCGTCAGGATGATATAGGTTACCTGATTGCTTCTTAAAAAACGGGCTGCATCGATCGCTGCGATATTGAAGCTGAAAAACCAGACAACGGCAAAGAGTATGCTGAGAGAGGCCATCCATAGTTCTGCAGACCCGGTCTGATTCAGAACAACCAGCAGCGTTGCGGTGAGAAAGTTAACGTGTAAAGGCCAGCTGTAGAGGTTTAGCGCCTGACTCATATAGTTCATGTTCCGGTTCAGGAAGTAGATCCATGCCACAGAAATGAGCTGAAGAAGAAGAGCAGTAACCACTCCGGTGATGAAGAGGGACAACAGTGGGTTGCCCAGGAAAAACAGATATGGAAAGTGTTGCTCCAGGACCTCAAGCCCGGTTGGGCTGATCAGAATCTCCGCACTCACATAGAAGAAAAGGCCCGTTATGAAAGCGTGCTGAATCAATACAATGAATCCCGACATGGAGCTTCGGATTCGGTGCTCCATTACGTCCGCAACAAGGAAGGTGTGGTTCAGAAAGTATCGGGGCAGCGACTGCGCGTATAGCGGGAGAAACTTGAGATGAATCAGCAGAGAGATCCAGATAAGGAAGAGAAAGAGAACACTCCAGTTGATGCCGGGTCCATCGGTCATCTCAGCCGGGAGAGGGAATGAGATATGGAGACCCTCTGTATGCGAGAGGAAGATGCGGCTTAGCTCGGGCTGCTGTTCGAGGCGTTCAAAAAACCAATCGGCAGGGATCTCCACAATAGTATTACCGGCACCGGTTTTGATCTCCATTATATGCTGCAGTACCTGAAGAGATGCTCTCTCATTTCGGGAGGGCTGAAAGCGGGTGTAGGCCGAACCGGCATAGGACTCAAAATTATTGGGTGTGACCTTAACGGCATAGAAATCAAGACCACCGGGGAGTGAGCCTGTAGCATCGGGAAACGGCGTACTGTAGAAGAACGGTTTTTCGATCAGGCTTGATGCCGTATCGGCAATAGCAGCCGCAGCAGAGGTGAATCCCGTGTCACGATCATTGCTATAACGTATGAGCTCTACAGCAGCAACTCTGCCGGAGAAAGCTCTGTCTGCTTCACGGTAGCGCTCTGTAATTCCATTAATAATCTCTTCCCGATCTTCAAGCAGGGAGATCGGTGTGCGGTAGGAATCGTCTGATATGAGCAGAATATAGAAACCATCTGATGCCGTTCCCGCTCCCGGAATGGTTGAATGTGGAATTGCGAGCAGATCCACGCCGGCAGCAGCAGCGATCGCCAGACGCTCTTCTGTAAGCAGAGCTATCGTCTCACCATCGGCTTGTAGTGCAATCCGGTGCTGAGGTTCAACTTCACTGCTTTGCAGCGTGTCTGCCGGTAACCCGGGAGAGAAAAGCCAGAAAAAGAGAAGTAGAGCAACCTGGAGTGGCAAGCTTGAGTCCGGTTATTTTTTCAGTTCAACAGTCAGTTCAATAGGCAGCTCGCGGGTCTCCTTGAAACTGGAGAGAACGATGTTGGAACGGGTACGTGAGACACCATCCCACGACTGAATGAGGGAAAGAAACTTCTCAAACGACTCTGTATTCTTGGTTCTCACCTTCAGAATATGGGAGCCATCACCTGTAATAGAGTGGCACTCGAGCACCTCGGGATGTTTAATCACATGGTCCACGAAACTTGGATAGCGCTCAGATCCGTCAACCTCCACAAAGATGAATGCAGTTATGTCGAAGTTGAACTTTTTGGCGTCCAGAATAGCGTTATAGTCGCTAATCAGCCCTTTCTCCTCCAGTTTTCGCATCCGTTCAGACACAGATGGCACCGAAAGGTGAACAATATCTGCGATCGTATTTCTCTGCGCACGTCCGTGCTTCTGCAGATGATTCAGAATCTTAATATCGGTTTCGTCAAGTTGTATGCTCATCGGTGCGATCTCCCGCCTAAAATTTCTAATTACGTATGAAAATATCCTTAAATAGTTAGGATATCAATGCCCTTTACCGGGGTAGTTGTGAAATAGTTTTAACTATAGATTGTGGCGACAAAAAAATTTCAATCGGTTTGAAACGCTCGTATCTTTGACGCTTACGAAAAAAACAACACCTAAACAGCTGCTATCAATGCTTGATATTGCCTTTATCAGAGAAAACCCCGAACTCGTAAAAACCGGGATGTTGAATAAGGGGGAGAAAGATGCCTCTGCGGTAGATTCCGTTATTGCCAAAGATGAGGAGTGGAGAGAACTGGTTACTCAGATCGACCGGCTACGTGCCGAGAGCAATGCCAGGGCCAAGGAGATTGGTAAGCTGATGGGGCAGGGTAAGAAGGAAGAGGCTCAGCAAATTATCGATGAAACAGGGAAGAGTAAGGAGAGAATTAAAGAGCTGGAGGAGAAGGTAGCTTCGGTTGCGGAGGAGCGGCAGGAGCTGCTATACCGCATTCCCAATGTGCCGGACGATTCCGTTCCAGTAGGCAGTACGGAGAAAGATAACGTAGTTCACAGCACCTGGGGTGAGCAGACAGATGAGGATTGGAGATTACCGCACTGGGAAATTGCTTCTGAAAAAAAGTGGATCGACTTTGAACGCGGTTCTAAAGTGACGGGTGCCGGATTTCCGTTCTATATCGGCAAAATGGCGAGACTTCAGAGGGCGCTCATCAACTTCTTTCTGAATGAGGCAACCGCCAACGGCTACACGGAGATGCAGACTCCCTACTTCGTGAATGAGGATTCAGCACGGGGAACCGGACAGATACCGGACAAGGAGGATATGATGTACACTATACCTCGCGACGGCTTTTTTGTAATTCCAACGGCTGAGGTTCCGGTCACTAACTTTCACCGTGATGAGATTTTTGAAGAGAAGGAGCTGCCACTTCGATACACGGCCTACACGCCCTGTTGGCGCAGAGAGGCGGGAAGTTATGGCAAGGATGTTCGTGGTCTGAACCGCCTACACCAGTTCGACAAGGTAGAGCTGGTGAATATTGTACATCCGGAACAGTCTGATCGCGAACTGGAACTGCTGAGGGAGTATGCGGAATCGCTCCTCAAAAAGCTGAATCTTCCCTTCCGAACACTTCTGATGTGTAGCGGAGATATGGGTTTTACGCAGACCAAAAAGTACGATCTGGAGGTCTGGAGTCCGGGGCAGCAGCGATGGCTCGAAGTTAGCTCCTGTTCCAATTTTGGCTCCTTCCAGGCGAGAAGAATGCAGCTTCGCTTCCGGAATGAAAAAGGTAAAACGGAAATGGCCCACACCTTGAACGGCTCAGGCCTGGCGCTGCCTCGTATTGTTGCTGCACTGATTGAGGCCAATCAGACCGAGGCCGGAGATGTGATTATTCCTGAGGTGCTTAAGCCATATATGGGTACAGATAAAATCTGACACCATTGACTTGCTGGTTTTAAAATAAAAAAGGGCTTCGTCTCTCTCGAAACGAAGCCCTTTCTGTATCTGGTAAATTTGTGCGAACTAGAAGTGGTAACGCACGAAGCCTTCAATCGCCTCATATTCAGCAAGTCCCAGATCGTCATAGAGGTTTGCTGTTCCCCTGTTACGGTCTTCAGAGCGCTGCCAGAACTCCCTGGAGTCGGTACCCGGAAAGAGAGGCCGGTCTTTCTGTGACTGGTGCTTGAATATCGCCCGTCGCTTTCGCTTCAACTCAAGCGGACTTAGCGGTACAGCCATCTCAATTTCGTTGACATCCCACTCTTGCCACGCTCCCCGATAGAGCCATACGTAGCAATCTTTCGCCCAAGGCTCATTTTTAACTACTTTGAGCGCTTCGAAGATCGCATTCAGGCATACCCGGTGCGTACCGTGCGGGTCGGAGAGATCGCCTGCCGCATAGACCTGATGGGGTTTGATCTTATTCAGAAGGTCTACGGTAATGTCGATATCTTCCTGAGAGATTGGCTTCTTCTTAACTCTGCCGGTCTCATAGAAGGGCATATTCATAAAGTGCATATTATCATCAGGTACGCCACAGTATCGCCCGCCTGCCTTGGCCTCACCTTTTCGGATCAACCCCTTAATCGTTTTGATTTCGGGCGAATCGACCTGGCCGGGTTCCTTTTCAGCCAGGAACTTATTGATGCGTCGAAAGAGGCTCTGAGCCTTCTCATCTTTCATGCCAAATACCTCGGCGTAGTCGGTCACGAAATCGGCAAAACGAATCGCTTCATCATCGAAAACCGCAATATTACCGGATGTTTGGTAGGCGATATGGACATCATGGCCGTGGTCTACAAGACGAATTAATGTACCACCCATTGAGATCACGTCATCATCGGGGTGCGGACTAAAGATGAGGCATCTCTTCGGAAATGGCTTTGCACGCTCGGGCCGGTACTTGTCATCCTCATTCGGCTTGCCACCTGGCCAGCCGGTAATGGTGTGCTGCAGCTCATTAAACACCTTGATGTTGATGTTGTAGGCCGGTCCCTTTTTGGCGATAAGGTCGGCCATGCCGTTCTCATTGTAATTTTCGTCAGTAAGCTTGAGGATCGGCTTGTCGAGTTTTCGGCAGAGCCATACTACACCTTTGCGAATCAGCTTTTCATCCCAGTCGCACTTGTCGATGAGCCATGGTGTATTGACGCGCGTCAGTTTTTCCGATGCGGCCTCATCAAGTACAATGGTTGTGTTCTTGTGGTTCTGCAGATAGGTTGCAGGGATGCTTTCCCGGATATCACCTTCAACGGTCTCACGGATTACAGGTGCTTTGCCTTCACCCCAGGCCATCAGGAAGATGCGGTCTGCGCTCAAAATGGTTCCCACTCCCATGGTGATGGCACGGCGGGGCACATACTCCTCACCAAAAAAGCTGCTGGCGGCATCGGTTCGGGTCACTTTGTCGAGGGTGATGAGTCGGGTTACGGAGTCGGCCCTTGAACCCGGTTCATTGAAACCGATATGACCGGTTTTACCGATACCGAGAAGTTGGATATCAATGCCGCCTGCTTTCCGGATCTTCTCTTCATACTCATCACAAAACGATTCAACGTCCTCCTCATTGAGTGTGCCGTCCGGGATATGGACGTTATCCATATTAATATCGATATGGTCGAAAAGATGTTCGTTCATGAAGCGAACGTAACTCTGAAGCGAATCCGGTTCAATCGGGTAGTACTCATCCAGGTTGAAGGTAACCACATTTGAGAAGGATAATCCCTCCTCCTTATGGATCCGGATTAGTTCATCATAGACCTTTACAGGAGTGGAGCCTGTAGCGAGGCCGAGTACGGTTGGGGAGTCTGTTTCATTATTGGTTTTAATGGTATCACAGATTTCCCGTGCAATGGCAGCAGATGCATCACTGCTCTCATCATATATAATGATCGGTATCTTTTCCAGGTAAGTTCGTTTCTTATCTAACGTAGTCAGCTTTTTTTTAATGGATTCCATTCTTCCTGTTTTTTCATTTATGGCAAACGTGAAGCAGACCAAGATAGTAAATTCGAAAAACAGATATAATTCTGCTAACAAACTGGTAAGTAACCTATTAAGATGCTGCCTGTAAATCCATTTATGAAATCGGTACGTGATTCATTAACATTATGGGCAAAATATGGCCTGAACGGCTATTACTAACCAAATTACCGATCATTACCCAATATGCTTGATATTCAGAAACGGCTCTCTAACTCATTTTACGCCCTTCTGGCCCTGCCGGCCACCGCAATGGGTTTCGCTCTGTCGGTTCAGATTGCTGCGTTAAGCTGGCTGCTTACCTACCAATATGGACTTGAGATTACGGATATTGGGCTTGTTTGGGCTACCGGCCCCATTGCCGGAATTCTGGGGCAGGTAATCATTGGAATTATCAGTGATAAAGTTTGGGTCTGGAACGGACGCCGGCGCGTTTTTATCGTGGTTGGAGGTGTTCTTGCGTCGCTGATGCTGCTCGCACTGCCTAACATCGGCATTATTCAGGCCGGACTGGGGCTTGAAGCAATTCTGGGTATTGCCATACTGATATCCATGATCCTGGATCTCTCCATCAATGTTTCGTTCAACCCAACGAGATCAATCATTGCCGATGTAACCCCTGAGGGACGAGAAAGAACAAAGGGATATACCTGGATGCAGACCGTATCGGGTACATTTGGAGTGCTTTCATACTTCATAGGGGCAATGTTTGGAAACATCCCGCTGATCTATTTCGGTGTGATTCTGGTCTTTCTCTTTTCAGTAATTCCGCCCTTCTTTGTGAAAGAACCTAAATACCTGGGCCGTTATGGCGAGGATGAAGATGAGATCGCCAAAGAGATTACCGGCGATGATACTCCTGGAAGTGTTAGTGACGCCTCAATAAGGCAGATATTGGTGAGCATCAGACCTCTCTGGGGTTTTCTGGGCTATGGAATTTACGCTATTGTGAAACGCCTCAGCGGATTGGAATTTCCCGGCTACTATTTCGAAATAGGTGCACTCATTGTTACGATCTACCTTATAGGAGAGGCGTTGATGAAATCGGAGGAGGGTAAATCGAGGGAAGAGGCAGGAAAGATCGGCTTTCAGAAAGTGCTGGCGGCACACTCATTCTCCTGGATCGGTGTACAGAGCATGTTTATCTACTTCTTCGCATTTGTGGATTTCCGAATGCCTGCACTTTCGGGTGATGAGGTAGGTACCGTAGTAAACTGGAGCTTCTTTTCGCTGAATCTGGTTGCGGCTATCATCCCGGTACTGGCCCTGGAGCCGCTGGCCAATCGTTTTGGGCGTGTAAAAACCCATGCAAGTGCACTTGTGATGATGACAATCGGCTATGGAGCCATTGTGTTTTTGGGCGATTCTCCCTGGACGATCTATATTCTAATGGCGGTTGTGGGAATAGGCTGGGCTTCGATTATCAGTCTTCCATTTGCCATCATGTCTCAAAAAATTGCTCAGAATCAGATGGGGCTCTACATGGGGCTATTCAATCTCTCCGTGGTGCTTCCTCAGTTGGTATCCAGCTTCGCGGTGGGCGATATTGTGAATACCGTGGAGAATAAATCGGTTCTGATGGTGATCTGCTGCGTGACGGTCGCATTCTCTGCAATAGCGTGGTTCCTGGTTCGTGAGCCCAAGGATGAGATGACCGAAAACCCTGCCTTGATGGATGAGAAAATTGAGGAGAAACTGGAAGGTGATCAGTAATAAAAAAGAAGGCCCTGAATGGGTGCATCCAGGGCCTTTGTTCGATTTGGTTAAAAAGAACGAATCAATCTTTCTTTTTAAAATCCTCAATAAAATCCTTCGTGAAATCTGAGAGGACCAAATTTCCACTGATTTCGGCACGCTGTTCAAGCGTAGCATGCCAGTGGCCGGTGCTCTGCCAGGTTATCTCCTTGAGAGCCTTCATTGAATCCGGATTGCTTGCTGCTAGTTCAGAAGCGAGCTTGTTCAGAGCCTCATCAAGTTCATCTATGGAGTCAGAAAGTTTGTTGTAAAGTCCTTTCTGATGCGCCCAGTCGGCACTGTACCAGGTTCGGGCATCTAAGGCAAGAGTAGAGAAAGCAGATACACCAATCTTGCGACCAACGGCAGGCCCCACTACAAATGGTCCGATACCAAGAGCCAGTTCACTCAGTTTAATAGAGGCTGAGCTATGGGCAAATGTGAAGTCAGCAGCAGCTGCGATGCCGATTCCACCACCAACGGTTTTGCCATGAACCCTGGCAATAATCAGTTTCGGACATGTTCTCATCGCGTTCAACACATGGGCAAACCCCATAAAGAATTTCTTTCCATCATTCAGATCGGTGATGGCGAGGAGTTCGTCGAAAGAGGCACCTGCGCAGAAAGCGCCGTCGCCCCTGCTGCGAAGTACAACTACACGGGCATCTTCATCTTTGGCGGCTTTGTTTACAGTCTCTGCCAGCTCACGAAGGAGATCTCCGGGGAGTGAATTCCCTTTCGGATGGTAAAACTCAATGGTCCCGATTCCATCGTCACACTTATAAGTAATGGTCCCTTTTTCTATGTCAGGCATAATTTTGTCAGGTAGTTGATTAATAGCTCATTATGATAGTCCAATACCCATGTAAAATAAGAATCATATGGGAAGAGTGAACACGCAATTTTTGTGGCCGGGTGGCTATTTCTCTTTCAGAAGAAGGGTGAGATCCTCGATTGTGTAAACCGGCTTTTTACAGCTGAACCCGCTGCAAACATAGACGGCGAGTTCCCGGTCTGCAGGGTAGTGGCTCGTAAATTCAGAGATGGAGTTGAGCTCCTGTTCCGTTTTGGGTGTTTTAAGTAGAATGGATGAACCGGGTGGCGACATCTTTCTGCTTAGTTTGATCGCTTCCCGGACAATTTCGCTGTCGGGGTTTTCGCTGCTGCAGATCACAATTTCAAACGAGTTTGCATTCATCAACTGCAGAGCATGCATCGCAAAGGTGTACCCGGCCGGAGCGTCTGTTATCGGTTCTGAGAAAGCATCAAATATGGATCGGGCACGTGCCTCAAAGTCGGGATTGCCCGTAAGTCTTGAGAGCCTGAAACCGTTATAGGCAGCCATTGAGTTTGAAGAGGGGGCTGCGCCATCATAGAGCTCTTTCTGCCTTCCAAGCAACGACTCTCCATCATCAGGAGTGAAAAAGTAGCCTCCGGTCTCTTCATCAAAGAAGTGTTGGTCGAATGCCGCCTGCAGATCGAGTGCCGTTTTGAGATAGAGTGGTTTGAAAGTGGCCAGCCAGAGCTCAATGGATGCAAAGATCATAAACGCATAATCATCCGCCATGCCGCTTATCGAGGCTTCCCCATCCTTCAGGCGGTGCCATAAACGGTTATCTGAAGTGACGGCCTGAGTTTCGATTACTGCATAGGCCCTTTCTGCGCGTTTGATTAACTCTTCGTCTTCAAAAATCACCCCTGCATTGGCCAAAGCTCCAATCATCAATCCGTTCCAATCAGTAAGGATTTTGTCATCCAGAAGTGGGCGCATCCTCTCTTTTCGCAACTGATGCAGCTTTTTAAGAATCGGTTCCGCGATTTTTGTCTCTTCCGGAGTGAGTGGTCTCTTTAGGTGAGGGATATTTGCACCGGTTCTTTCTCCGGTTGCTTCATCGGCAAAATTTCCTGTTTCATCCAGATTGTAGTGCTTCTCAAAAAAATCAGCTTCGTAGGGCTCCAGAATTGCCCGCACTTCATCAATCTGCCAAACATAGAACTTACCCTCTTCGCCCTCGCTATCGGCGTCTTCGGCGGAGTAAAATGCCCCGGATGGCGATGTAAGGCACTCCTCTATGTATTGTATGATGCCATACGCAGTATCCCGGAAAAGATCATTTCCGGAGAGATTCCACCCCTGGCTGTATGCAAGTAGCATATTGGCCTGATCGTAGAGCATCTTTTCAAAATGGGGAAGGAGCCATTGTGAGTCTACAGAATATCGATGAAAGCCACCACCAACATGGTCATGAATACCACCGAGCGCCATCGAACTCAGCGTTCTATCACAGAGCTCACCATATGCTCTCTCTTTATTGATCTCTGAGTATCCGTATAGAAAGAGCAGGTTGTGAGGTGATGGAAACTTTGGGGCACCGCCAAATCCGCCATGCACCTGATCGAATCGTCTTTCCAGAGCTTCCGCAGATTGTGCGGGGAGCCCGTCGGGAAGTGGAGAGGTCGATTTTCCCAGGATGAGTGTTTTTTCAAATCCCTTACGAACCTTATCGGCAGAGTCCAGAACGTTTTTTCGGTCGTTTTTCCAGGCATTCTGAATGGCAGGAACCAACTGCTTCATGCCTATCCGGCCCGGTGCCGATTCCCTCGGGATGTAGGTTGCCGCATAAAAAGGCATCTTCTCCGGGGTCAGGATAACGGTGAGTGGCCATCCTCCACTTCCTGTTAGCATCTGGCAGACAGTCATGTAGGTGTTGTCAATATCGGGCCGCTCTTCGCGGTCAACCTTGATGTTGATAAAGGTTTCGTTCATAAGTCGAGCAACCTCATCATCTTCGAAGCTTTCATGCTCCATAACGTGGCACCAATGGCAGGTGGCGTAACCGATGGAGAGAAAGACCGGTTTGTCCTCTTTACGGGCATGCTCAAAAGCCTCGTCACCCCAGGGATACCAGTCTACAGGATTGCCGGCATGTTGAAGGAGGTAGGGCGATTTCTCTTTGGATAGTCGGTTCATATTCGTTCTCAAATGGAGCTTTTGAATGGCATTCTGAATGTACGCTATAAAAATTAACGACCGGTAAACTCTGCTCAATTCACGGAACAATTCAGTTTCGTCCTGGCAGATCAGCCATTCTTTTCTCCCAGCTCTTTAAGCCGTTTACCATAATCTACCACAAAGCGTTCATAGCTCGATTGCATTAGCTCAGAAGAGATCAGAAAATCTGCAGATGAGCGGTTGCATGCCAGCGGGATGTTGTAAACAATTGCGATTCGAAGCAGTGATTTTACATCCACATCGTGAGGCTGTGCCTGAAGCGGGTCCCAAAAGAAAATGAGGATATCGAGGTTGCTCTCAGCTATTGCGGCACCTATCTGCAGATCACCGCCGAGCGGTCCGCTCATAAAGCGATGAACCGGGAGATTGAGTTTTTCAGCAATCAACCCGCCTGTGGTTCCGGTTCCGAACAGATTGTGCTCTTTGAGGAGGTCACTATTATACTCAGCCCAATCGAGCAGATCTCGCTTTCGGAAATCGTGAGCAACAAGTCCAATATTCTTTTTTTTATCCATCTCAATGGTATGAGATGCGATATCGGGGTGGGTTTTGGGAAGTTTCATCAGATCCAATAAATGTGGTTCAGGTTTCGTGGACCACAATATGGTAAAAAGGGATCTGAAAATCAGAGATGTTGTGCCAGAGGTTCTTTCAAATAACCAGACGGAGAGGGCTCTTCTGGAATGTAATACGACGGGCTTCAAATGTGCGATCATCAAAGCCTTTAAGCGAAGCGGTAAAGGATTCGGTTCGCATCTGCCGGCGATTTGAACGGAGAAGTTTTTTTACTTCCGGGCATTTATATGCTTCTGCTGAGAGAACAAC
Organism: Balneolaceae bacterium; assembly: GCA_020832225.1. Lineage (GTDB taxonomy): Bacteria > Bacteroidota > Rhodothermia > Balneolales > Balneolaceae > Rhodohalobacter. The sequence goes on along the minus strand of JAFIFA010000031.1, from coordinate 14,161 downwards.
CTCATCAGAATTGGCAAAATCGACAAGTCTGGCGGCGATATTTACGGTATTTCCGAAGTAGTCGATCCTGTTGTTTAGTGTAACCGCGATGGCATCACCACGATGAATGCCTCCCTTAAGTCGTATAGAGCGGTTTTTGCTATTTTCATTGCCGAAGATGTGGCGCGCTCGTTTAAATGCTCTCAGAGCGGCTGCGGGCTTTGGGAATACAGCCATTACTGCATCTCCAATTGTCTTTACGATGGCTCCACGCTCCTCCGTAATCACCTCCTGAAGGATGTCAAAGTGACTGATAACCAGTCCTACGGCAGAATCTTCACCATCATTATTGTAGATTTCTGAAGAGTTAAACAGATCCGTAAAAAGAACGGTTAGATCCCGGGTTGCAATTTTTTGCTTCTCTCGGATCAGCTCTCCCGGAAATAGGTTTCTGAACTCTGAACGTGAGGTGATTTCGCTGGCAGTTACGTGGTAGCGATCCCACTCAAGGTCGGTACATTCAACATGGAGGCGGTTCTGTGTCTGATTTTGAAGCCGGATCACAGCAGAAGGTGCAACCTCAATTGTTTTCCTCTGATGGCTGCCTTCCGAGAAAGAGAGCACTACATGACGGGGAGCATCTTCAGATACAATGAGGTGGTAGGAGGTTGATGTTTTGTCACCTTGAATTCGGTAGTGACCCGTTTTAAGCTCCGCATCGATCATCTTGAGCTGAGAAGGGGAGAGAAGATGATGGAATAGCACCTCGGGGCGTTCGCTTGGTGATTCACCTGTGTAGATATGGTCCGAAATTTTCCGAACCATTGGGTGGGGTTGAAATGTAAGTCGGATATTATGATGAAAATCGAGTAACACCTCTTTCTTACAATCGCTGCAGAAGAGTGGTTCCGTAATTTCAGTGAGCTTTTGTCGCTTCAGAACAGCTCGATTGCACTCATCACAAAAAATTTTCCAGTTAAAGTTGAGGATCTTAAGTCCGGATGCATGAAACAGAAGATGGAGAATGTCGGATGTGTTGGTGTTCCAAAGCTCAGCAAGCCTTCTGGGTTCTATCTCCCTCAGGTTCATCTCATCGCCATTGCGAATCATCGATATTAACCTTCTGGCCAGAATTGGTTGGGAACTCCGCTCGATCAGATCGGTTTCGAGCGCCTGCCAGTTATGAGTTCGAAGCAGACTATAACTTTTGCTGCGTTGAGGAGCGGTTTTATCCTCCAAAGATTGATCATAACTCTGAATCAGTCGCTTGATTCGTCTTTTGGCCCTCTTATTGAATAGCCAGGATGCTGTTATCCTGCCTGTAAGAGTTCTGGATTTGCCAGACCAGTTAAGTGTAACCAGAGTTCCTTTCTTGCCTTTCGACAGCTGAGCAAAACAGGTAAGTTCGCGCAAAGGACCACTGTTGTATACTCTCTTTACTATAAAATGATGTGGCGCATGCCATCTGCATGGTTCTTCCAGCCAGATTTCAGGACGATGGAGCTGCTCGCTGGTTAGTTCACGATAACCTGCAGGGAGTGTGTGGGATACATTTGCGGGCCTCGCCTGATGGTGTCCAAGTTCTTTAAATAACCTTTGAGTATCGGCAACCAAAGGCCAAAGCTCTTCAGCAGATCGACTGCTTTGTAGTTCCCATCGGTAAGAGAAGGAGAAATCCTGCATTTCAGGCATCTAAATTTTGCTGCGCCCCGTTCGTGTTTCTATTTCTGATCCCGTATCTTTTACGATCTGTTAATAAGAGAATCGAAACTTTAATTTGTTACAAAAAAAAGCCAATGGCAGTAGAACGAACACTTACCATTCTGAAACCGGATTGCGTTAAAAAAAATCTAATCGGAGAGGTTACACAGCGGATCCAGGAAGCAGGTTTCAAAATCGTTGCAATGAAAATGACACGGTTGACCACAGATACCGCTGGCGGGTTTTATGCTGTTCACAAAGAGCGTCCATTTTTCGGAGAGCTGGTTGAATTTATGAGCAGTGGTCCATGTGTACCGATGATCCTTGAAAAAGAGAACGCTGTGGAAGATTTCCGTAAACTGATTGGAGCAACCAACCCGGCAGAAGCGGATGAGGGAACCATTCGTAAAGACTTCGCAGACAGCGTGGGCGAGAATATCGTACACGGATCAGACTCCGCTGAAAACGGTATGCTCGAAGCAGCATATTTCTTCCCGGAATCAGAAGTGGTTGCCAATAAGGCCTGATTTACATCTCCATTTTGACGATTCTGAAAGGCGAAGCAAACACTTCGCCTTTTTTATATCTTGTTGAGAGACAAACAGAACCTGAATAAAAATCGGCGGTTGCCACATTTAAGATGTCACTTAAACCCTTTCTTCTACTTACATCGATTTTATGTTTCTCAATACTCTTTGCCGTCGGGTGCGATCTCCCGAATGAGGAGAGAGACGATTCACCCCAAATCACACTCGGAGCGGAGAAACTGATTGAAAATCACCTTCAGGAGCTGGATGGCGAAAGAATTGGTTTGGTAATGAATCCAACTGCCAGGATTGGGGAGGCCCATATGCTGGATAGTCTCCTCTCACTGGATGTCAATATAACCGCTCTTTTTGCCCCTGAACATGGATTCAGAGGGGAAGCGGGTGCCGGCGACCGGATCGAAGATGGTATTGATCAGGCATCCGGACTGCCCGTCTTTTCACTTTATGGTGATACACGAAAGCCTACTCCGGAAATGCTGGATGAGGTGGACATGCTGATATTCGATATGCAGGATGTAGGTGCACGGTTTTACACCTACATTGCCACTCTGGGCCTGGTTCTGGAGGCTGCATCTGAATCGGGGACACCCGTCTGGGTTCTCGACCGCCCAAATCCGATGGGTGGGGACTACGTGAGCGGATGGATGATGGATATGGAGTATGAGTCGTTTGTTGGCCCATACCCGATACCGATAGCCCATGGCCTGACAATGGGAGAGATCGCCAGAATGATCGTTGGTGAGGAGTGGATGGACTTTGAAGATGAACCCGACCTGCGTGTAATCGAGATGGAAGGTTGGAGCCGTGATATGATCTGGCCCGACACCGGCCTCAGCTGGGTTGCACCATCGCCCAATCTGCCCACGTTTGATCACACCTATATGTATATGGGCACCGTCTATTATGAGGGAACCACAATGTCTGAAGGACGAGGTACCGATGATCCGTTTCTGGTAATTGGTGATCCGGGTACCGACCTCTCCGACGATGACTTTGAGCAGCTGAATCGATTGGATGGAATCTCTATTTCGCCATACACGTTTACTCCCCGCTCTATTCCGGGTGTAGCCCCCAATCCCAAGCATCTCGATACACAGAGTTTTGGCATCCGTATCGAACTGGAGTCCCACGATTTTGATCCGATCCGAACAGGCCTGGAGATCTTTCGTATTGTGATGAATGCTACTCCATCTGCGGAGACCAACAGCTTTCTCTACAGGCTCACCGGCAGTGATGAGATCGAACAGGTTTTGGCAGGAGAGGTCGATCCAATGACGCTCGATTTCGGACTTGATGGTTTTATTTCAGACCGTGAACCCTATCTGCTCTATGATTAGTAGAAGATGATTTATCAACCTGATTTTTACGAATCAGCTAACTATACGATTAGCTGTGCTGCTTTTCGTGATTAGGGTTGATTAATTGCACGGATTGTCTATTTTTCAAAACGGTCATCGGCGGCTTAAGAGGGGATAAGGGCAAGGCGTCGGCTTTTATGAATTTGCAATTGGAGGGGACATTCTATGAACAGACTCTGTTCAGGGTACATACTGTTATTTACGGCATTTCTCATTATTTCAGGATTAACAGTGGCAACTGCAGACGCTCAGGAGTTGTCTGAAGAAGAACCAAAACGATTAAGTATTGGCCTGAATGCAGGGTGGACCTATGGATCGGCGGGTGATGGAATGTTTGGGGCACTTGCAGGTAATTTTGAAGTTCCTTCATTCAGAGAGCCAATCTTTGGCGGCACCCTTAGTTATGCAGTTTCACCGGTGTGGTCGATAGAGGTTCTGGCCGCAACCGGCAGTTTTCAAAACCAGTTTGAGGATGACCCCGGTTTCACCAACGACTACCTTTTTGGCACCTTACGTGGTGTAACCAATCTGAACAAGCTGCTTGGTCTTAGATGGGGGGTCGCAAGAGTATTCAATCCCTACCTCTCTTTTGGGCTCGGTATGATCCGCAGTGACGTAGTGGCAGAAGATCTGGATTCACGCTCCCTGGCTCTTATGGCTACAGGAGGTGCGGGGATTTCAGTATATCTGGGGCGCTCTGCAGATCTGTTTGCACAGTACGACTTCTATCTTGCCGGTGATGACCTGCTTGATAGTGTCTCCGGAGAGAGCGGAACTGATCAGTTCGCTGCTGTAACCGGCGGACTTCGCATTCACTTTGGCCGTGGGAACCGGAAGCATGCATCCTGGCCACCGCCGAGGGTTAGGGAGCCTGCGCCACCTTCAGAGGAGCCTGCCCCGGAGCCGGAACCCGAACCCGAGCCTGAACCGGAAATAGATATAAAGGAGGAGGTCAGGGCATGGCTCACGGGCTTCAGTGTTACCCTGCAGAGCCCTCTCTTTAATCGAGAAGAGTATACCGTACCGTTGATAAGATCGGCCCGGGAGCGCATCGGAGAGCGGAGAGCAGAAGAGGAGCGATTAGCTGCAGAGAGAGCCGAACGTGAGGCGAGGATTTTTGTAGAACAGCCGGAAGCGGGTCACTATGTACAGTACTTCTCATTTCTGAGCCGCAGTAGTGCGGAGCGGGTGCGGGAAGAGCTGCTGGAATTCCTGAGTGACAGACGTGACGAAACGGTTCGCGTTGTCATTCAGGAGTATGGTGATTACCACCGTGTTTTGGCCGGTGGTTTCAGCCGATACTCTGAGGCGCGTGAGCTGTTTAGACTTATGAGTGAAGAGTATCCGGAAGCCTTTATCATCACCTTCCCAAGGGATGAATAGTTAATTACGAGCGGAAATGCGGCAGGAGGTTATTCAGATAGTTTAATCCTCTGCCGCCTCCATTCGTAACAGACAAGGGCGGCACTTACGGAGGCGTTGAGCGACTCTACCTCATTCATCATAGGCAGCGAGAGCAGGAAGTCGCAATGCTCGCCGGTCTTTTTTCTCATACCGCGCCCTTCGTTGCCAATCACAAAAGCCATGGGTACGTCATATTTTTGATCCCAGATCATGGAATCCCCTTCTGTATCGAGACCTGCGATCCAGAACCGATTCTCTTTGAGTGAAAGAATTGCCTGGTTCAGGTTCACTGCCCTCACAATCGGTATGCGTCCGGCGGTACCCGCACTGGTTTTATAGACTGCGGCTGTAACCGGCGCCTGTCGGTGTTTAGATACAATCACGGCAGCGATACCAGCTGCGGCAGCGGTTCTGAGTATAGCCCCGAAGTTGTGTGGATCCTCAATTTCATCAAGCAGCAGAACTGCGGTATCCGGGGTGGGTTCAATCTGCTCCAGCCAATCTTCGAATTCGACGTAGGATGCTTCTGTAATGGCAGCCACGATTCCTTGATCATTCACACTCCCAACCATGTCGGCGAGCTTGCTTCCCGGAACTTCCGTAACAGGGATTCGGTTATCAGATGCAAGAGATAAAATTTTTGAAACCGATGAGCGGTTCAGGTCTTTGCGAAGATAGATTTTCCCTATCTCCTCTGGCGTTGTAAGTAATTGTTCCTCTACCGGCTTGCGACCGAAAATGTAACGATTAGAATTTTCCAAGATTTCGCTCTTAATTTCCAATATCGGTTTCGATTAGTATAATGTAAGCGTGTTCTCACAACCAAAGGATAAGGAAATGATCGACGATTCAAAACAAACACATTCCGGCGTCGATGGCAATCTGGGAGTTAGGGGTAAGTCCCGGGCTAATTCGAAGTCAAGATTACAATCAACACTGGTTAAAAGCCATGTACTAATCCCGGTAGGTGCCGGAATTTTACAGGTCATGGTCGGACTTTCACTGGTGGCAATCTCCATATTGGGTGTTATTTCACCCCTGTGGTTGTCAGCCGTTCTAAGCCTTGCTGGAAGCGTTTCCTGCATGGCGGGTGTTTTTCTGATCTACCATGTTGTATCTTCAAAGGGATCATTCGAAAGTTTGATCAATCAATCCATCAGAAGAGTAATCAGCGCACAGAATTAACCCTAGATGTCATACAGTAAAGACGACGTAGATCGCTTCGAGGTCTACGAGCAGGCACACCTGCGTAAAAAAACGGATCTGCCTGACCGTGAAAAAATTCCTGAGCTCGAAAAAAAGCTCAAGGGCAAATGGCTTCAATTCTTTCTCAATATTGGGATCATTGTCATTTTTCTCTACATGTTTGTCAATGACTACACCACCTTCCCAGATTTCTTCTACTACTTTGTTTTCGTCCTGTTTGTGGTCAATATCGGACTGATTTTCTTACAGAAAAGACAGATTGAGGAGCTTATCGAGTATTTGCAATACCGCATCGACAGAGGTATGACTCCCGATAATGGCGGGCAGGAGAGCATTGAATGAGCATCAGGGAGCTGCTGAAATCAACTCCCTTTCTGAATATTGCCCATCGCGGCGCAAGCCATTCCGCTCCTGAGAACACTTTGGCTGCATTCCATAAAGCAGTGGAGGATGGAGCTCATATGATTGAACTGGATGTACAGCTCACTTCAGATAATCACCTCGTTGTCTTCCATGATGATGACCTGCAACGCATTTTCGGCATCCCCGGTAGCATCAGGGAGATCACGCTTGATGAGCTGAAACAGCTTGATGCAGGTAGCTGGTTCGATTCACGTTTCAGCAGTGAAAAAGTCCCAACGCTGGAAAAGGTTCTCGCTGAATTTTATGGTGTGGTACCCTTCAACATGGAGCTGAAGGTATCACCCTTCCCTGTTGATGATGATCAAAAAACCATCTTTGCCGAGAAGGTGTGTGACACCGTTCGGCAATGCGGAATGGAACAGAGTGTGCTCTTCTCAACCTTCGATCACTCTCTCCTGATTAAGCTCAAAAAGACAGCCCCCGAAATTGCACGATCCGTACTGATTGACCGATCGGATCGCCAAATTCCGTTAATAAAAAAAGCTATAGAAGAGGCAGACGCCACTGCACTTCACACTCACTGGTTCAACTCAGGGCGACTACTGATCAACGAAATGAACCTCCTTGATTTGCCGATACTGGTATATACAGTGAATTATAGGTGGCACCTGAAAAAAATGATTAGAAAAGGAGTGAAGGGAGTTTTTACCAACAGGCCTGAAAGGCTCAGTAAGCTTCTTTAGAGACGATTGAATACTTATTCTCACATTTCCCTGAGAAAAAAGAACTCTATTTTTCCATTTCGTTTGAATGCCATTCTGAAGGCTCCTATTTTCTGTTTTCCCATAACAGGTCCCATCACTACATGAGTACAAAATATATCTTTGTTACCGGCGGAGTAACGTCATCACTCGGAAAAGGAATTATTTGCTCGTCTCTTGGCAGGTTATTGGTAGCCAGAGGGCTCCGGGTCACTATTCAAAAACTGGATCCATACATTAATGTCGATCCGGGGACGATGAATCCATATGAGCACGGAGAGGTCTATGTGACCGACGACGGTGCCGAAACAGATCTTGACCTGGGACACTACGAGCGTTTTCTCGATATCAAAACCTCGCAGACCAATAATGTTACCACCGGGCGAATCTACTACGACGTTATCACAAAGGAGAGGCGTGGAGCATATCTCGGTAAAACCGTACAGGTTATTCCGCACATCACGGATGAGATTAAATCTCACGTCCTCAAGCTGGGAGAGTCGGACGAGTACGATGTGGTGATATCTGAAGTTGGGGGAACCGTTGGTGACATCGAAAGTTTGCCCTATATCGAGGCGATGAGACAGCTTCGGTATGATGTGGGGCGTAAAAATACCCTCTCTATTCATCTCACGCTGGTTCCCTACCTGGCCGCAGCCGGTGAGCTGAAAACCAAGCCAACTCAGCATTCGGTGAAAACCCTCTCTGAAAGCGGACTTTCCCCAGATATTTTGGTCTGCCGTTCCGAGTACCAGTTGGACAGCACAATTCGTGGCAAGATCGCCCAGTTTTGTAATGTGGAGCTTGAAGATGTGATTGCCTCCCTCGACGCAGAAACCATTTATGAGGTGCCGCTGCTGATGAAGGAGGAAGGGCTGGACAGCCGGGTTATCGAAAAGCTCGGCCTTCCCGCTAAGAACGCCGACCTAAAGAGGTGGACAGACTTTGTTGACCGGGTGAAGAATCCCAAGTCTGAAATTAAGATCGCACTTGTCGGGAAATATGTTGAGCATCATGATGCCTATAAGTCGATTGTTGAGGCGCTGATTCATGGAGGTGCCATGAACGACACAGCCGTGAAGATTAAGTGGATACAGTCCGATTACTTAACCGACAGCAACGTTGAATCGCAGCTTGGCGATGCAAGCGGTGTGCTTGTAGCTCCCGGATTTGGCGGCAGAGGCATTGAAGGAAAACTGGCTGCGGTGAAATATGCACGTACAAAAGGGATTCCGTTTTTTGGGATCTGCCTCGGCATGCAGTGCGCCGTTATTGAATTTGCCAGAAATGTGGCCGGCATGGAGGGCGCCAACAGTACAGAATTTGATGAACAGAGTGCATATCCAGTTATCAACCTGATGGCCGATCAAAAGGAGCTGAAGGATAAGGGGGGCACTATGAGGCTCGGGAAGTACGACTGCCAACTCAGCGAAGGCTCGCAGGCGAAAGCTGCGTATGGCGAAGAGCTGATTTCTGAGCGTCACCGCCATCGTTTTGAGTTAAACAACGAACTTCGTGATGAGCTCAATGCAAAGGGGCTCACAATTTCGGGAGTGAACCCGGAGCGTGATCTTGTTGAGATTATTGAGCTCGATTCTCACCCTTGGTTTGTAGGTGTACAGTTCCACCCGGAATTGCGAAGCACCGTTTATGATCCGCATCCGCTCTTTGTCTCGTTTGTGAAAGCTTCCCTGAACAAGAGCGAAGAAGAGGTGAAGGAGGCCGGTCTGGAAGAGTCGGTCAGTTGAGCCGGTTTAGCCAATATAGCGGCAGGGTGCGGGTAAGGGCATCCGCACTCGTTATTCATGAAGAGAAGATCCTGCTAGTGAAGCAGGATGTACCCACTATGAGTTACCCCGTTTGGCTACCACCCGGCGGCGGTGTAGAGCCCGGTGAAGTCGCAAAAGAGGCGGTTGTGCGCGAGGTGAAAGAGGAGACCGGACTTAAACTGAAGCCCCTTAGGCTCAGATATGTCCATGAATTTATATCGCCTCCCTTTCACGCTACAGAACTCTACTTTCTGGCCAATTTCATTGATGGCATCCTTAAAACGGGGCACGACCCGGAGCACTACCCGGGCGATCAGCTCATTCACGATGTACGGTTTGTAGCGATATCGGAAGCCTCTCAATACGACCTCTTTCCCGAGTTCCTCAAAAAAGAGATTCTCGACGGAAGTCTGCAAGGCGATATGATTTCACATTTCGTCACTTCATAATTTCCTATCTTTTGCACGATTTCCTTCGGAATTTGATTAGAAGATCAGTGATCCGTTAACCTAAAACAGTCCATCCATGCAACGAACGCTATTTATTCTTCTCACTATCACACTTCTTTTTACTGCCTGTTCCACCGAGGATGACTCCTTTGTGATGCACAACATCAAAGGGTACACCATTGAAGATGGACAGTTAATTGGCTTCGATGCGATTGTAGTTCAGAACGGATTGGTTCTCGACCGGGGCAGTTCCGATGATATGCAGTATCAGTATGCTGATTTCACAAGCATTGACGGCGAAGGCCGAACGCTTATTCCAGGCTTGATCGATGCTCACGCACATGTTATGGGTCTTGGTTACCAGCAGCTGGATGTAAACGTACAGGGAATCCGTTCACTTGATGAAACACTCGAAAAAATTGCTGAATATGCTGAAGAGAATCCCGATATGGAGTGGATCCAGGGGCGGGGATGGAATCAGGTGCTTTGGGAAGAGAATGAATTTCCAACGGCAGAGGATCTGGATCGGGTGGTATCAGATCGCCCGGTCTACCTCACTCGGGTTGATGGCCACGCTGCGTGGGTCAATACCAAAGCGATGGAGCTAGCCGGAATTGACCGTGATACTCCAGACATTCAGGGTGGTGTAATTCGCCGTGACGAGGATGGCAACGCAACCGGTATCCTGGTTGATGCCACCATGAGTTACGTTCGGGACATTATCCCGGGCCGCACCCCGGAAGAGTCGGAACTGGCACTGGAGCTTGCCCTTGAGGAGATGGCACGTCACGGCATCACATCAGTACACGATGCCAGAACGGACGTTTCCACATGGGAGATGTATAAGCGCTTTGCCGACAATGGCGACATGATCACCAGAATCTATGCAATGATCGCAGGTGCGGGCGAAACTTTTGATGAGATGGCGGCTGAGGGGCCTGTTAATAGTTATTCGGACGATCTTTTAGCCCTCCGCAGCGTGAAGATCTCTTCCGATGGTGCCCTTGGCAGCCGCGGTGCTGCCATGATAGAGGAGTACTCCGATGATCCGGGAAATTACGGTCTCCTCTTTTTCGATCAGGATGAACTGAACGGAATGCTTCTGAAGGGGGCATCTGCCGGCTTTCAGATGAATATCCATGCGATAGGGGATGCCGCAAACCTCCAGGTATTGGACGGCTTTGAATATGTGCAGAATGAGCTAGGTGATCAGTCTGGACTACGCCACCGAATTGAGCATGCGCAGATCGTTCAGCCCGATGACATTCCGCGTTTTGTTGAGCTGAACCTGATCGCCTCCATGCAGCCAACTCACGCAACAAGCGATATGAATATGGCCGAAGACCGTGTTGGTCCCGACCGAATGGAGGGTGCCTATGCGTGGCAAACGTTCCTCGATCAGGGCACGGTGATTGCCGGCGGTTCAGACTTTCCCGTTGAAAATGTGAACCCGTTTTATGGCCTCTATTCGGCTGTAACGCGTAAAGATCATGATGGAATGCCACCTGGAGGCTGGTATAGCGAGCATACAATGAGCCGTATTGAGGCGCTCACGGCTTTTACCATTGATGCCGCATATGCTGCCCATCAGGAGGATGTGATTGGAACACTTGAAGTAGGCAAATGGGCCGACTTTATCCTCATCGACCGTGATATTTTTGAAGTGGATGCATCAGAGATCTGGCAGACAGAAGTGCTGGAAACCTGGGTTGGCGGACGCAAAGTTTTTGAGAAGGAGTGATGCGCATACGAATTGAGCAGTTAAACCCCATAATCGGAGACCTGAACGGCAACAAAGAGCTGATACTGGATGCGCTTAAGCGTGCCGGTGAGGCGAAAATGGATCTGTTAATACTCCCCGAAATGGTAATAACCGGCTATCCGGTTCAGGATCTCCTTGAAGAGAGATCATTTCGGGAGAGTTGCTATGGGGTGAACCGGGAGATCGTTGAAGCTACAGGCGAAACGGCACTTCTCTTTGGAACCCTGACTCCAAATGAGACCGGCTTCGGCCGAAAGATATTCAACTCCGGACTGCTGGCCCGGAATGGCGAGCTGCTTGGAACTACCCACAAGGCGCTTCTTCCCACATACGACATCTTTGATGATCTCAGATATTTTGAGCCATCCACTCAGTTTCGATGTCTTGAACTGGATGGCGTTAAACTGGGTATTACAATCTGCGAGGATATTTGGTATAACGAAAATGAGGTGCAGTATCATACCTACAGCGTTGATCCCGCAAAAGAGCTCGCAAAGCAGGGTGCGGACGTAATAATCAATATCTCCGCTTCGCCCTACACCAAGTCAAAGCATGAGAATCGATTCTCCATGCTTCGGAATCACGCCCGAAAATTGAATCTGCCGGTTCTCTACAGCAACCAAACCGGTTCTCACACCGATGTCATTTTTGATGGTGACTCAATGGCGATCAATGCCGAGGGTGATCTGGTATCGGGCACGGAGCCTTTTCGTGCAGATTTCCTGGATGTGGAGCTAAACGGGAGAGCTGTCTCCTCACTCAGCCCGGAAATACGCGAAAAGAAGTACCCCAAATCAAAAGAGGAGCGTCAGTTCAGGGCTATTTGCCATGGCCTGCAGGACTACCTTCGAAAAACCGGTGTCACCGATTCGGTTCTGCTTGGACTTAGTGGAGGAATCGACTCTGCGTTGGTCTGCGCTATTGCAGCTGAGGCTGTTGGTGCGGAAAACGTTCTCGCTCTCACCATGCCTTCTGAGTTTTCCAGCGAGGGAAGCGTAAGTGATTCTCAGGTGCTGGCGGATAATTTGGGTGTTGAGCTGAAGGAGATTCCAATCAGTGAGTCTTATGAGAGTCTGATGAAGGGGCTTTCGCCGGTGTTTGGTGATCGACCGTTTGGCGTTGCGGAGGAGAATCTGCAAAGTCGCATACGTGGGACAATGCTGATGGCAGCTTCCAACAAACTGAACCGGTTTCTGCTCGCAACCGGGAATAAGTCGGAGTATGGCGTGGGATACGCCACGCTTTACGGCGATATGAACGGGGCGTTGGCACCAATAGGAGACCTCTGGAAAACCGAAGTCTTTGATCTCTGCCGCTGGCTGAATAGCTCATGGTATAAAAAAGAGATGATCCCTGAATCGATTATTACTAAACCGCCCAGCGCAGAGCTGAGGCCGGACCAAAAAGACTCCGACAGCCTGCCTGAATATGAGGTTTTAGACGAGATACTTCTTCACTATATTGAGCGGCAAGATGGTGTAACAGAGATCACGGATAAAGGCTTCGAACCCGAACTGGTCCGAAAAATAGTAAGACTGGTTGATATGAACGAATTCAAGCGTTTTCAGGCCGCTCCGATTTTGAAATTGAGTTCCAAATCGTTTGGTACCGGCAGACGTCGCCCAATCGTTCAGCGATGGACCGGGCAGTTGTAAATTTATTGCCAGTTCCTGAAATTTCATGAATGTTGTAACGTTGCTCTTCCTGTTCAATCCTTATATTGCTAACTAAACCCCCTAAGCTCCGTAATACGCCGAAATTATATGAAACCAGCTTTTTTACTTCTTCCAATAATGCTTCTGTGTCTGTCTGCTCAGGCTCTCTTTGCACAGGATCGTGATCAGACAGATATAGAAGTTCCGGCCAAGCTTCTGCCATACTCAAATCCCCTAACTGAAACCAGAGACGATACGCTTGTTACCCAAGATCCAAGGGTACTGGATGACCTTCAGAAAGAGACCTTGAGGAGAATTTCAGACGCCTATCGTCTGCACGTTCTCTCAATCGATGCTCAGGTTCAGGGCGACCTGGTTCAGGCCGAACACTACATTAATGAGGCTTTTGGCGCCATCCAGTCTTTGATGGACGACTATCCTGAGGTTCAGAATAACAGGCGTTTTGCGGAGCTATACCGCTCGGTTATGGCAGAACACAGTGAATTTTACGGCATTACGGAGGCCCGTACAGAGACCGAAGGGGATATTTTTGCCATTCAGGAAGAGCTCTTTTCTGAGCAGGATGATTGGCTCGTTGAGGGTTTTGCACTGCCGGATAACCTGACTATAAATCAAACTGAGGTGCCGCTGATCCAGAATCAGCATGTGAATCGACATTTAATGTACTATACGCTACGTCGTCCGGATGTGATGCAGCGTTGGCTGGAGCGCTCAGAGTACTACTTCCCGATGATGCTCGAGATTTTTGAGGATGAAGGAGTTCCTAAGGAGCTGATACACCTCTCCATGATTGAGAGTGGATTGGTTCCCACTGCCAGAAGCTGGGCAGCTGCGGTTGGTCTGTGGCAGTTTATTCGTGCTACCGGCGCAGTTTACGGCCTGGAAGTGAACTGGTGGATTGATGAACGTCGTGATCCGGTAAAGTCTACCCGAGCTGCCGCACAGCATCTGCGTGATCTTCATAACGTCTGGGGCGACTGGCACCTGGCACTGGCCAACTACAACCTGAGTCCGAGAGGCCTTCGCCGTGCAATTAATGCGGCCGGTGGCGTGGAAGATTATTGGGTGGCCTATCCATACCTGCCTCGCGAAACGAGAGGGTACGTTCCGGGGTATATTGCTGCAACTATCATTGCTACCAATCCGGAAGAGTTTGGCTTTGAAGTACCCAATACGGGTAATGTC
>JAFIFA010000018.1 GCA_020832225.1 Balneolaceae bacterium | reverse complement strand
CCGTTTGCTACACTCAGTTCGGTCGGGATGACATGTTCGCGTTATTGAAAGGTGCGGCGCGCGTATTTGTTACCGGTAGACAAACAGTGAAACCAATAAAACCGACGAACAGAGGAACAGTGAAACAGAGAAAGTGTTGGTGATGGGCTTTATTGAAAATCTGGGGGGGCATTTCACTTTTTCTGTTTAAAATTCGTCGGTTATTCTGTTCGTCGGTTTTACCCGTCGGTTTCCCCTTGTCGGTTTCCCCCGTCGGTCGCTCTTTTTCACCCTTCGCGCTAAGCGCTATGCGCTCCGCTCAGCAAATAGTGCGCAACGGCTGCAACCACAATCGTGTGATGAACCTCACCACTTCTCACCAAATCCATAAATCTTTTCATCGGCATCAGGTGTACGTCGATGTCTTCATGTCCGTCCAGCTTCTGCGGGCCATCCAACCAGCAGTTTTTTGCTATGTAGAGATGGGTATAATTATTCATAATGGCAGGGTTCGAACTCACAAACCCGGTTTTTTCCCACTCCTCAGATTTATAGCCGGTCTCCTCCCAAAGTTCCCTCATTGCTGCTTCCAACGGCTCCTCGCCATCGTCAACCATTCCGCCAGGCAGCTCCAGCGTCACTTCGTCCACGCCAATTCGGTACTGTTCAACTAAAATGATCTCCTCATCAGGGGTAAGTGCGATCATATTGATCCATTCGGGTGCATTCAAAACATAAAAAGGATGATTTGCCGGACCCTCCGCTGTCTTTACAGTTTTTTCGTGTAGAGAAAAAATGGGAGTTTCATAGAGTTTCTTATCTTTGAGCACTTCCCACTTGGATTTAGTAAAAGAAAAAGATTCGGACATCAGCATTTATCATTTATGGGAAAACGGTTAGAAATTACGAAAGAGTCATTCAGCAATGAAAAAGAGATTGAGCAGCTGGTTGCCAGAGCCTGTGATCTGATGGAGCAGATTTACAGCGATGGCGATTATCCAAAGCTGATGATCAAACGAACCTGGTCTGAGCACAATCCCATCATTACTGGTGAAATGGCCAGGCCGGATGCCTACCGCTGGTACCTCTCCAGGGAGATCCGGAAATTGGTTACTAAGGGTGCAGAAGTAAAAATATTCCCATCCAGACCCAAGGTTGCGCTCAACGACCCCGCACTTTTCGATAATGCAGATGAGGATGAGTGGGATATTACACAGAAGAAACTATTCCTGTTTACGCCAGAGCGGATCGATATCTCACTCGATCGCCTCGAGCACTATACCGGTACCCGGCCTGAGGATTTTCAGAGATATATCCTCTTCACCAACTACGATATGCATGTTGAGGTGTTCAATTCACTCTACCCGGACTGTGTGAAACCATCACGTTCCGTGCAGATGCCGGCCTACCACCATAAACTCCCTAACAACAAAGGGTTTACACTGATCAACATGGGAGTGGGCCCCTCGAATGCCAAAACCATCTCCGACCATGTTGCCGTATTGCGACCCGACGCCATGGTGATGGTTGGCCATTGCGGCGGACTCAGGAATCATCAGGAGATCGGTGACTTTGTTCTCGCAACCGGTTTTATGCGCGCAGACCGTGTTCTTGATGATGTGCTGCCACTCAACATACCGATCACACCAAATCACCTCCTGAACGTCTTTTTAAAAGAGGTGCTGGACAAATATGAACGATCCTATCGACTGGGAACGGTCTTTACTACCGCAAACCGAAACTGGGAGTTCATGAAGCGACAGACCGTTCAGGACATCCACATTAGCAGGAGCCTCGCAGTGGATATGGAGTCGGCAACTGTTGCGACAAACGGATACCGTTATCGTGTTCCTTTTGCAACGCTTCTATGCGTAAGCGACAAGCCTCTGCACGGTAAACCTAAGCTCACCGGTGATGCGCAGAGTTTCTACGAAAACTCAAAGGAGCTCCATCTTAAGATCGTTATGGAAGCACTGGAGATGAGTAAGGAGCACAATCCGGAGGGGCTTCCGAATTCAAGTATTCGGGCGATCAATGAGCCGCTGATGGGTGGTCCTGAATAAGTTACAGGGACTTCATCTACGGTTTAATTGACAGAACAAAAAAGACTGAACTGTATTAATAATCGTTCAGGGCAAGACGATCGTCAATTTTATCAAGAAGGCGTTCGGCATCAGTGCGGAAGCGGCCATCGATTTCAATAGCTCTTGATAGGGCTATTTTCGACTCTTCAGGCATATCCCGTTTCAGATAGGTGTTGGCCAGGAACCAAAGGGCTCTCTCTTCAAAGAACTCCGAGATTTCTGATTCATCAGCTGCCCGTCTCAGGTAGTCTGAAGCCAACTCATATTCGCCCTGATTGTAGAGAAGAATTCCGAGATTCATCTCAGCCCGCGCTCTCTGTTCAGGGTTGGGGTTGCGATCCAGCACTCTCTCGAATATTGATTTTGCGCGATTATCATTACCGGAATAGGCATAAGCCAGCCCCTGGTTAATTGCTATATCGAGCGGACCCGCAACATCTTCTTCAGATCGAAAAATGTCGGTTCCGGTCATCTCATTCACATCGATCTGACTCATTGAGTAGGCCGCAAATGTCGAATCTTTATCGATCAGTGAGAAGTGGATTCCAAAACCGATGATCACGATCGCGGCAAGTGCCCCAAACCAGAGAGAGACGCGGTTTGTGAACCCGGTTCTCTGGGTGCTTAGGGCCTCATCGTTGGCTTGGGCACTTTTCGGATTTTTAAATGGATTCCTGCCCTTCGATTTCGACTCTTTGGCAAGCTGCCTGAAATGCAGATCGGTTTCAAAGAGGTGGTAGTAATCCGGGTTTTTCAGAAACTCCATCCAGAGAGCATCTATTTCCGGTTGAGAGAGCTCTCCCTTGATGTATCGCTCTATCTCTTTTAAAATCTCTTTTTCACTCATTGAATTAATATGGATTCTTGTAAACGGCTCTTTCTCTTTGAGTTTCCCTTATATGTATGAACCGGTTTTTGCGATTTCCTTACAAAACTTTTCACTTTCCTAACTCTTCTTTTGTGCGCATTCACTTAACTGCTTGATGACTCGGTGCTTACGAATCCATGCATTGTTCACTGAGATCTCAAACTGCTCTGCTATATCGTACGAATCTGCTTCGGGATGGTCAAAGATGAACTCCGCCAGAGAGCGATAGTGGAGCTTTAGATAGGTGATGCACTCTTCCAGTATTCGCTTGCGCTCATCACTGATCAACCTCCAGAGCTGCAATCCCTCTGATTCCGGTTCTTCGTCAAGGCTGTCTACTTCATCGTTTTCATATTTCCGAAGGTTTTTGAAGTAGGCATGCTTAACGCCACTCAGCATATAGGAGAGCAGTCCTGACGGATTTGTGATCTCATCATTCCTTATTTTGGGAATCACATATTCAAACATCTTCTGAACGGCATCCTCGGCATCCTCCGGGGATGCGTTATAGTTTGCGATCAGGTATCTTTTGAGTATGATTAGAGCCTCCGCACAAAGCTTGCTGGCGGTCCGGTCATCCCCCTCCTGAACGGCCCGGACAAGTTCCGAATAGTTCATAAAGCCACCGTATTACGATTATTTATACTGTACACGTTAAAGACAATCAATGGATACCAGTTATTCATTGAATTGAGCAGAGAGACATTCCTGCAGGTTTCGAAACCGCAACTTATAAGGGACTGCTATTTTAAGCAATTATGTGCTCTGCCGGAAATCAATCAAACCAGGTTTTTGCTGCGCATGCTAACAAAAGTATCGCCCGTAATAATAATGTGATCATCCAGGTCGATTCCAACCAGTCTGCAGGCCTCACGGATTCTTTTTGTGAGCTGCACATCAGCGGTTGACTCCTTTGCCGTGCCGGATGGATGGTTGTGAGCGACGATGATTGAGGCCGCGCCTCCGATCAGGGCCGACCTGATCACTTCAGGGATGTCAACAACTGTGGAGTGGCTGTTCCCCATACTGATCTTTCGGCAGCCTGTCACCACCTTTGCGTGGTTAAGATGCATCACATGGAACTCCTCGTGCATCAGATCCCTGAGCCGTGGCCTGAAGTAGGCCGCTGCATCATCGGGGGAACAAATATGTACCTGCTCACCGATCTGCGCTGCCTCAGCTCTTCGTGCCAGTTCAAAAGCTGCCTTCAACGTGAGGGCCTTAACTTTTGCAATTCCCGGAATCACCATTAAAGATTGCCACTCCTGCTTCATCAGATTCCGAAGGCCGTCAAAATGGTCGATGAGATGCCTCGATGTCTCCACAACATTCATTCGTGATGTACCGGTCCGAAGGAGTATGGCAAGCAGTTCGGCATCAGTAAGGCTGTCAGCGCCCACCCACTCTAGCCGCTCTCTGGGTTGCTCCTCTCTTCTTAAATCTTTCATCCTGTACCTATTCAGCGCAATTTCCGACATATCCACGTCATTTCAAGTATTCTCGTTTTAGATTCTCTTGTACGTCTCTTTTTAAAACCTGACATAAAGAACATATTGCCGGCCAAAAATGTCAATATCCGAGAGCGTTAACTTATTGCCATTTTGAAGTTATGGAGCTGAAACGGGAAAGAATTAGGGGATCTTGCGGTGTGTGAAGCTGAAAGTAGGACCTGCCACCGTGCGCAGCTCGTGGCAGCGTCTGTTGGAAGTTGAACTGTAGAACGTTGGTGTGCGGTAAGCTCAAAGCGAGAAGCTGATCCACCTTCGCTATCTACTACGCTGAAGCTTCGATGACCAAGAAAGCTCCGTAGACCAAGGAAGCTTCGGAGGACAAGAAGCTTAAAGGAGGCGAGATTTAAGTAATAGTCTCGCAGCGCTCTCTGCGCCTTATCTGGGTCCGCCGCGGTAAAACCTCCCAAATTTTAATTGCAGCCCAAATCGTCTTGAATTGGAAAAATAAAAAATAGGGCCGCAACAACTCGCAGCCCCGGAACCCGTAACTCGCGAAACCCTTGTCCAAAACACTTCCCACTGCGCCTCGGTAAATTCCGTTCCTTTTCATAAACCACTCCTCGGCGCGGGGTGGCGGTGCCACCATGAACCCGGAGCGTTGCTCCGGGCTGGGTTGGTGCGCCCCTTCGGGGCTGAAAAATGGGTAAATTTTCAGATTATTTCCCTCTGTGAGGGGTGGGAGGGATCTTATATCTCTACCCATATTTAGTCCCTAACGGGACAGGTTGCGTTCACAATTCTTAGTTGCCCTGGTTGGTATGTAGCGTCCCTTCAGGGCTGGGGATTGGGGAAGGTTTGAGAAACTCCCTTCAGCGCTCTCCGCGCCTTCTCTGGGTCCGCCGCGGTAAAACCTCCCAAATTTTAATTGCAGCCCAAATCGTCTTGAATTGGAAAAATAAAAAATAGGGCCGCAACAACTCGCAGCCCCGGAACCCTTAACTCGCGACACCCTTGTCCAAAACCCTTCCCACTGCGCCTCGATAAACCGCTTTCCTTTTCAAAAACCTCTCCTCGGTGCGGGGTGGCGGAGCCACCTTGATCCCGGAGCGTTGCTCCGGGCTGGGTTGGTGCGCCCCTTCGGGGCTTGGGAGTGGGGAAAATATGAGAAATATCCCTTAGTGATCTTTTTACCTGCTTAAAGTTCGTTGTGGTTAAAAAACCCGGAACACGAAACACGAAACCCTTCCCACTGCGCCTCGATGAACCCCGTTCCTTTTCAATAATCTTTCCTCGGCGCGGGGTGGAATGTACTTTATATATCTACCCACATGTAGTCCCTAACGGGACAGGTTGCGTTCACAATTCTTAGTTGCCCTGGCTGGGTTGGTGCGCCCCTTCGGGGCTTGGGATTTGGGCAAACGTGAAAAGTTACCCTTAGTGACCTTTGTGCCTGCTTAGTGTCCATTGTGGTTAAAAAACCCGAAACCCGCAACCCGAATCACGCAACCCGCAACGCAAAGAGACGCTGCAAGATCCTCCGCTACGCTCCGGTGCTTGCAGGTCTGTTCCGAAGCCCAAACCTGCAACACATAATCTCCAAAAACCAATAGAATTCCCCACCCCTTTTTGGTAACTTTTGCGCTCAATCAAACTTTCCCGATTATGATCTCAAAAAGAGCACAACTACTCTCCCCATCAGAGACACTGAAAATCACTGCAAAAGCGAAAGAGCTTGCAAGAGAAGGTAAATCGGTTATCTCGTTAAGTGCCGGAGAGCCCGACTTCAAGACTCCGCCCCACATCTGTAATGCCGCCATACAGGCGATTACCGATGGCTTTCACGGCTACACCATGAACACGGGCATGCCCGAGCTTCGTGAAGCAGTTTCAGCAAAACTGAAGAGGGATAACGGCTTGGATTTTTCACCTGACCAAATTGTTCTATCCAACGGTGCCAAGCAGTCGATCGGCTTCTCCATTCTGGCTACCATCGATCCCGGTGATGAAGTACTGATTCCATCGCCCTACTGGGTCTCCTACCCGGAGATGGTGAAGATGGCGCTCGGTATCCCGAAAGTGATCAAAACCACCTTTGGCAACAACTATAAGCTGACCGCCACTCAACTGGAAGAGGCGATCACCAAAAAGACGCGGGCCATCATCCTCTGCTCTCCATCCAACCCAACAGGCGCCTGCTACACTCGTCAGGAGCTGAAAGAGCTGGGGGATGTGCTGAAAAAATATCCCGACGTTATCATCTTCTCTGATGAAATTTATGAGTATATCATTTTCGATCAGGACCACGTGAGCATCCTTAATGCAGCACCCGAACTGGCAGACCGAACCGTAATCATCAACGGATTTTCAAAAGGGTTTGCGATGACCGGCTGGCGGCTTGGCTACATGGCCGGTCCCAAAAAGATTGCGGATGCCGTGGCCAAAATTCAGAGTCAGGAGACATCAGCCCCCTCCTCCATCTCTCAAAAAGCGGGGCTTGCCGCCTATACCGGCTCCATGAAGCCGATCGAGGAGATGAAAAAAGCGTTCCGCGAACGCAGAGACTATCTTGTTAAAGAGCTCAATGAGATCAAGGGTGTGGAGTGCTTCAAGCCGGGTGGTGCCTTCTACGTATTCCCCGATGTGCATCACTACTTTGGTAAAACGGCACCCGATGGAAGCACGATTCAGAACTCTACAGATCTTGCTCTCTACCTGCTGGAATCTCACGGCGTTGCGGCTGTACCCGGTGATGCCTTTGGTGAACCGGACGGACTCCGCCTGAGCTATGCCGCCTCTATGGAGAACCTGAAAGAGGCCGTGAAGCGCCTTCGAAAAGGACTCAAGGCTCTCGGGTAGTTAACCTGTCAAGTTGTTTCAAAAATCACTTTGGCACACTTTCTGCTAACCAATGAGAGCTGACTGTCAGCAATCAGAATCGATTTTTTACCGAAAACTTAATTATCAACGCAGCAATGCCTACCTACGAATACAGACGAGAAGACGGAACCGTTTTTGAAAAGATCCAGGGGATGAACGATGAGCCCCTGAAGGTTTGCCCCGATACAGGTCAGCCTGTAAAGCGGATGATCTCCGGTGGCGGGGGCGTGGTCTATAAAGGTACCGGTTTTTATGTGACCGACTACAAAAATGGGGGCAAAAACGGCTCTTCTGAAAGCAAATCGGAAAGCAGCGCAAAAGAGAGCGCCTCTGCCTCAAGCAACGGAAAGAGCGACTAATCGGATGAGCAAACCCAGATCAGAGAATCACAATCAGGCTATTGAACAGTTTATTCTGCTCTGGGGAGAGATGGCTTCTGCATGGGGAATCAACCGAACCATGGCGCAGATCCATGCCCTGCTCTACGCAGAAAGCGAACCGCTCGATACCGATGCGATCATGGAACAGCTCAACATCAGTCGGGGAAATGCCAATATGAACCTGCGCAGCCTGATTCAGTGGCAGCTGATTCAGAAAGTGCATTTTAAAGGGCAGAGAAAGGATTACTACACCGCAGAAAAGGATGTCTGGAATATCGTATCGGTAGTGATTCGTGAGCGCCAGCTTCGCGAAGTTGCCCCCATTAAAGAGAGCCTGCAGGAGTGTCTGGCAAACTTTGATGAGAACAGCGAAGGGAGCGAGGATGAACAGGAGTTTCGGGAGCGAATTGAGAGCTTTATTGAATTCCTGGAGATGTTTGACCGCTTCACCCAGGCCCTGCTGCCCTACATCAACAAGAAAAATCTGAAATTTCTCAAACACCTGGTGAAACTGGCTGAGGCTCATCAAACACTGAAGGGGAGCCGACCCGCTTCATCAGACGACAATTCCAATTCCGGCCAATGAGCAGAACAACCAAAGAGATCGGAGACCACGGTGAAGATATTGCAGCAGCCTACCTTGAATCGAAGGATTGGCTGATTTTTGATCGCAACTACGCCTTCGAAAAAGCGGAGGTCGATATCGTGGCAACAGACCGCAACTACATCATCTTTGTTGAGGTGAAATTTCGCTCCGACACCCACTTCGGCCAGCCTGAAGATTACATCACCCCGAAAAAAGAGGCCAATATCAGAAAAGCAGCCGAAGCCTGGCTCTACGAGCGTAAAATGGAGACCGCCATTGCCCGGTTTGACGTGATCTCCATCGTTCAGAAAGGAAATGATGCGCCTCAAATTACCCACTTCAAAGACGCCTTTCGGTGATTCACTGCGCTGCAGCAGGATAGATGCAATTCCCCAATAATTTTGTACTATTGCAGTAGAGTCCGCCTCAGGCGTTATTTGGCCTGAGAGTTGGTTCAACCAAAAAGAACAGACAGGTTCAGCAACCATTTTGAAGAAAAAGGCCAAAAATATCTCGCTCTTCCAGAAAATCAGAAGTCTGGCAGGGATTCTTGTCTTTTTTCTGATTCTGCTTCTGATGACACCCGTTATCCTCTTTCTGCTGATTATCTCTCTTGGCAAACTGAGCAGCTTCATTGTGGAGAAGATCGCACCATTAATTGCGAAGCCGGTTTTCCCCGTGATGGGATTAAAATTCCGGGAAGTGCGTCATGTGGAACCCATTCCATATCCCGCCGTTTTTATCATAAACCACAGCTCCACACTCGATATTCTTACGATCCTCGCCCTGGGGCTGCCCCGGGTTCGGTTTGTTGCCAAATGGCAGTTTCAGTACAACCCGATCTTTCTCATTTTGGGCAGGCTTACGGGACAGGTTTTTATCCGGCGTGAAAAGTCGGACCGTGCCATCCAAACGCTGAAGCGAGCAGTTGCCCGGTTAAAACGCGATCAGCTATCCGTGATGCTGGCCCCTGAAGGTTCACGAAAACATCCCGGCGTCATCGGCCCGTTCAAGAAGGGGCCGTTCCGTATGGCCCTTGATCTTGGCTATCCAATCGTGCCCGTCTACTTCGAAGGGAACAGGGAGCTGAGTGAAGGAGGACTCCTCTTTACACATCAGGGAGAGCTTAAAGCTCATGTCCATCCGCCCATAGATATCTCCGACTGGGCGCTCGAAGATCTGGATAAACATATAGCGTCTGTGAGAGCACTCTATCTCGAATGGGCCGGCGTACCCGTTGATGCCCAATCAGTTCCACAAGAGAGTCCATCCTGAAAAATATTCTGTTGTTTTTTGCCCCTTTTTGCTTAATTGACTGATGCATCATTCGCATAGGTATAAATGCTGACCAGGGCAGTTGTGGTACAGCCTGCATCGAGCTGCAGTAACTAACAGGGGCACTTATCAAACAGACTCTCTGCCATGACGGAAATCTCACTAAGTAATCTCGACATTGCCATCATCGTCGGGTATTTCGTTTTCATCATTCTGATCGGTATCTGGGTAACAAAGCGAACCAAGACCGGGGAAGACCTCTTTCTTGCGGGCCGAAGTCTCGGATGGGCCGCAATCGGTTTCTCTCTATTTGCCTCCAACATCTCCAGCACCACACTGATCGGTCTCTCCGGGCAGGCCTATCAAACCGGAATCTCCGTTGCCAACTATGAATGGATGGCCGCCATCGTTCTGGTATTTATGGCCGTCTTCTTTATTCCGTTTTATATTCGATCGAAGATCGATACCATCCCTCAGTTTCTTGAAGAGCGATTTGATGTCCGCTCGAGAAAGTACTTTTCGGTGGTTACCATCTTTCTGAGCATTGTGGTTGATACGGCCGGCGGACTCTATGCCGGAGCCATTGTCGTAAACGTCTTCTTCCCTGAGATTGCGATCTGGCAGACCATTCTGGTTCTTGGAATTTTTGCCGGGCTTTATACGGCAGCGGGTGGACTGAAAGCGGTGGTCTATACGGATGTGCTTCAGGCCATCGTGCTGCTTATCGGCTCCACAACGATTGCCTACCTGATGTTTGCTGAGTTTGATTTTTCATGGTCTGCCGTGGTAGCTGCAGCTCCTGAAGGTAATCTCAATATGATTAAGCCGATTGACGATCCTGCCCTTCCCTGGCTGGGTACATTGATCGGTGTACCTGTTCTCGGGTTCTACTACTGGGCCACCAATCAATATATTACCCAGCGTATACTTGGTGCCCGCGACATCAAAAATGCGAGGTGGGGTGCACTCCTTGGTGGTCTGCTCAAGCTGCCGGTTCTTTTCATCATGGTTATACCCGGGGTGATGGCTTTTGCCGTTTTCCCGGAGCTTACCGATCCCGACATGGTCTTCCCTACCATGGTGGCCAATCTGCTGCCGGTGGGCGTTGTGGGGATTGTACTGGCAGGTTTGATTGCTGCCATCATGTCGAGTATCGACTCGACGCTTAACTCTGCTTCCACGCTGATCACCATGGATTTTGTGAAGCCGAAGAATCCGAACCTCACCAGCAAGCAGGTGGCGAAGATCGGTCGGTGGACCACACTCATCCTGATGGTTGTTGCCGCCGCATGGGCACCTATGATTCAGCAGTTCCCCGGAATGTTTCAGTATATTCAGGAGGCATTTGCCTATGTTGTTCCTCCAGTAGTTGCCATTTTCATCATGGGGATGTTCTGGAGACGAGGAAACCGGCACGCCGCCTTCTGGACGCTTTTGGGCGGTCACTCACTTTCTCTGGTGATCTTTATTCTGGTTCAGCTTAACGTGGTGAATATCCATTTCACGATTACCGCCGGTTTGCTTACACTGATCAGTGTGATCATCTTCACGGTTGTGAGCCTTACAGGCGAAAAGCCACCAAAGGAGAAGACCGAGGGAATTATCTGGAAAAAAGATGATATGAAGCCGGAAGATCCTGATACTCCGTGGTATAAGGATTACCGAGTTCACTCCGTGATTGTGATCCTGATTACTGTTTCGATCATCATCGCTTTCTGGTAAGTACCGACCTTTTAAATCACCACCTTACTCATGAGTTCCATTCACTACAACAAAACGGCTGCACGTGAATTAGCTGCTGACCTTAAACAGGAGATGAAGCATGGGTATACCCGAGCCTCCTCAGAATGGGTGGCAAGAAGACTCGGCTCACATGTGGAGGGAGACCGCTCCACCTTTCTGATCTGGCACTCAGATATCGAAAAGGCCGACAGGGTCACCATCGATCTCTACATACCTCTTGCCGAGATCAATTTTGACAAGCCCGATCAACATGCCGGTTTTAAGTATCGAAGCTTTGAAATTGAAACCCACGACTCATTTGCCTGTGCCGTTTTTGATGGGCTTCCTGCGGGTAACCGCAAACAGTTTGGGGTGTTTTATGAATTCAGGGTGTTCAGCGGTAGTGAAAGCAAGATCATTCGCGATCCAATGGCCTGGTCGATGCCCTACGGGATCTACGCCCCTGCAGAGCTCTACGATGCGGAGACCGTGCGGGAGAGCCGCAAGGATCTGGACTACTTTAAAAAACTTCAGGCCGAGATCAATACCAGCGACGGGCGCATTGCTCCCTCTGTAAACCTGCTTGAAGTTCACCCTGGCTCGACAACACGTGAGGGGACCCTACACTCGCTCACCAAGCGGTACAAGCAGATCGCGGCTGCGATTAAGGCAGGTGAGGACCTGTCACCCGATGAGAAGAACCTCATAGGTTTTGACGGGATTGAGTTGATGCCGATTGAACCCGTGATTGAACATCCCGAAAAGCATCGCTTCTGGGAGCCGTTTCAGGGAGAGCCTGACGAAGGCGAGGAGATTACGGTTCATTTGCGAAAACCCTCGGTAATTAACTGGGGCTACGATATTGTGATATTCGGCTCGGCGGCAGTCAATCCGTCTCTGTTATCAACCGGACGGCCGCATGAACTGCTTGAGCTGATTGAAACCCTTCACAACTTCCCGGATGGACCGATTAAAGTTGTACTTGATGTGGTTTACGGGCATGCAGACAATCAGGGGGTTAACGTGTTACCCGATCCCTTTTTTGCCGGTGATAATATGTACGGCAAGAATATCAATTTCCGACATCCCCTGATCCGCGAGATCATACTCGAGATGCAGCGCCGAAAGATTGACTGGGGGTTTGATGGGGTTCGCGTTGACGGAGCTCAGGACTTTAAATACTACGATGCAGAGCAGGATGTGATGTATCACGATGATGACTATCTCCAGCGGATGAGTGATGTGGCGCAGAATGTGGGTGGCATCGAGTACAGACCCTGGATGATTTTTGAAGATGGCCGACCCTGGCCGGCAGATGACTGGGAGCTCTCTTCTACATACCGGGAGATCACAGAGCAGCAGGGACACCCACAGCAGTGGGCATCGATGATCTTTGCCTATAACACACCATACAACTACACCTATTGGGTGTCCAAATGGTGGCGACTGAAGGAGATCTTCGATTTTGGTGATAAGTGGATCACAGGATATGCCAATCACGACACCATGAGGCGTGGCACCCAGGCCGATCCGTCCACCATCAACATCAATACCCGGCTTGGCAACTCTCTGCGGATGGTGATGGACAACGCCTACAACAACCCCGCCACGACGCTGCTGATGAACTGCTTTTTGCCAGGTACACCCATGGACTTTGTGCAGGCGCTTGCTCACACACCGTGGACCTTTATGAGGAATACAGATACCACCTATGCCCTGAAGGTGGCAGCCGAGGAGGCCTATTTCACTGAGTGGCAGATTACAGATGTTGATTTTCGCAGAAGCCGTTTCTTTCGTGGATTGAAAGAGATGGGGTTCTCTTCAGTTGGTGGGCTGCGCCGCTTTAGTCAGGTGCTGTTGAGGCTGCTCAAGGCAACGGATGACAATCACGAACTGATCGCAAAGCTACTGAACCAATTTGAACCACCCTTTGAGGTGATGGATTGGGATCCGGATAAACTCGATCGCTATGCGGAGACCTGGACGGCCGACATATACCACTATTGCAATGCGGACAGGCATAGTGAGTTCGTGGATCCGAACAAGGCTGAGTTTAATCTTTTAACCCGGCGATACAGGCACAACAATCCCTGGTTGATTGAAAACTTTTCGGGGAGTGATATGATGCGCTACCGGGAACCGGTTGATGGCTCCGTAATCTATTACGGATACAGAAAGGCTCATGAAAGCAACAAAGAGATTCTCTTTCTGGCCAATATGGAGGGGCACACCAGACAGCCGGGCTTTAAGGATCTTGGTCTGCCCATTACTGATCTTTCGGGGTTTAAAGCGGTATTGAAGACTCCATCACTCAGAAGCCGGGATGTGCAGAAACCAATTCGTCTTTCGGCTGGTCAGGCCATTCTATTTGAGAGAAACCCGGAATAAAAAAACCGGCACCTGAGAGATTCAGAGTGCCGGCTAAAATTGTACCGGGGTAGATTAAAAGCGCCTATTTTTCACGGTAAAAATAGATCTTCTTATTGTTGGCATCTTTACCGCTTTTGATCTTAACGTTGTTTTCCTGATTGTACTGATAAACAGCCGTTCTCATGGAGTTAACGCTCTTTTCATTGGAGTAAGCTACCTCAACAGCCTGCCCGCCCGGCTCAAGTTTGTCCAGGGCATCCATTAAAGGCTTGAATTTAGAAGATCTTCTCTTACTCGATTTGATCTGATTTCTTTTTACGAATTTTATATCCATAGCTTGACTAATAGTGATTGGAATTGCTTTGAAAAAGATAGTATATATTATAATATTTTTCGATCTTTTTTAAAATATTTTACTGACCCATTATTTTTTTAATCTCACAATCCAACTCCACACTATTATGGCCAAAACGTTTTTTTGAGATTGACTCTACAGTTTTTTTTAAAACTACACCAATTTTCAGACGTAACTATGAATTCCCATCAGATCGCGGAAAGTGTTACTTTTGATAAACATGATTGTCAGTAATCAACTTAATAATCCGAACTTCATATGTTAGAGACTACCAGACAGAACTATAAACTGATTGCGATAACGATTGCCACCATTGCAGCCGGCCTACCTCTTTGGACTCAAACTACGGGTCAGGTCGATTTTACCTCTACAGGCTTCTTGGTTCAATGGTTCTTAATCGGACTGGCGGGCTCATTTGTAACCCGTTTTGTTACCAACCTGCAACCGCGCGATATGATTGGTGGGTTTATCATAGGCTACATCATTGCTGTTGTGATCTACTTTGTAAGCCGGATTCTGATTGCCAATGTGATTCATAGTCAGTTTATACTCTCTCTGGCTGTAGCGATCGGGTTTGGAATTGCAACGGGCGGAATTGGCTCCCTGGTTTGGAGCAGTTTTGGAAAGAGTGCCGGGAAAAAGAAGAAGTGATTTGTGAGTGGATGAGTGGTAGTTCGTGAGAGGGGGTGTGGGAGAGAGGTTGAGTGGAAGGCCTGGTAGCATTCGGAGCGAAGCGGAGGTTCTGGCAGCGCCTGGAACGGGGTGAGTGTTGCGGGTTATTTAACCACAATGGACGCTAAGCAGGTACAAAGATCACTAAGGGATATTTCTCAAATTTTCCCAATCCCAAGCCCCGAAGGGGCGAACCAACCCAGCCAGGGCAAAGAAGATTTGTGAACCAAAACTTGTCCCGTTAGGGACTACATATGGGTAGAAATATAAGGTGCCTCCCACACCGCGCCGAGGAGAGATTCTTGAAAAGGAAGGGGTTTATCGAGGCGCAACGGGAAAGAATTGGTGAAGGGAATTTCGAGTTACGGGTTGTAAATAAAATTGGGGTCATTTTTTTACCGCAGAGTACGCTGAGTAGGCGCAGAGAGCGCTGCGAGACTATTGCTTAAATGCCGCCTCCTTTGAGCTTCTTGTCCTCCGAAGCATTTGCGAAGGTGGATCAGCTTCACCCTTTCAGCTCTCCTCCCCAGCCCCGAAGGGGCGCCCCATCCCAACCAGGGCAATTCGATTTGTGAACCAAAACTTGTCCCGTTAGGGACTACATATGGGTAGAAATAGAAAGTGCCTCCCACCCCGCGCCGAGGAGAGGTTTTTGAAAAGGAACGGAGTTCACCGAGGCGCAGCGGGAAGGAATCAGCAAGGTGGTGATCGGGTTACCGGTTATGGGTTTTGCGGCCCTGTTTTTCATTTTTCCGTTTCAAGGCGATATGAGTAATAAATAGATTTTGGGGGCGTTTTTTACCGCTGCGGACCTAGAGAAGGCGCAGAGAGCGCTGCGAGACTATTGCTTAAATGCCTCCTCCTTTGAGCTTCCCGCTTCCCCCTTTCGCCCCTCAACGATTCAACAGTTCTACGGTTCAACCAATAAACAGTACCTGCCAGGAGCTTCGCACGCTGATCCTGATCTCTCCCTTTGAGGTTCCCTGTCTCAACTCTTCCACGCCACAAAACTCTTTGTAAGCCCGTAAAACTTTTCCCTCATAATGTGGGCATCAGGAAAGAGGGTTTTCATCTCAATGTGGGTGATGAGCCGGATGCGGGAGAGTTCGTCGAGGATCGCCTCATCGCTTTGATTCCACTTTTTTAGATGGGAGTAGGGCCACTTCAGGGCTACGAGTTTTTGAAGGGATGATGGCAGATGTTGAAAGAAGGGGAACAGGAAATGGGGTTCAACCGGGAAAAATCGGTTTGGTGTCTGTATCCAGTACTTTTTTGAAACGCGCACTGCCTCAGCTGCGAACTGCTTCTGGCGATCGAAGTCACCTACATGCTCGATCACGCTGTTGGAGTAGACCACATCAAACTGCTGATTGGCAAAGAGACTCAGATCACATGCATCGCCCTTAATACAGGTGAATCCGGCATCGAGGTCGCGCTGTTTCGGGTTGGTTACGTTGAGAAGGGTAACGTTCTGTTCAAGTCCGCTGCCCAGCCATGTTGCGCTGTCTCCACCCAAATCCAGAATGGAGTGATCGGGGGTAACATCCAGTGTATGCACAAAGAGGTGAAAACGCCTCTCCCTCATGGATGAGCTTACCGAACTTCCGTCTCGGTTATTGCTGAATTTGTTGACAAGTTTTGAGAGCATTCCCGGATTTAAAAAGGTTTGCGCTCAATGTAAGAAAACAGGAATGGATTGGGAAACGGAGTAGTGCTTACTTGCCTGATGACCGCGGAACGGGATCTTGACTCTCTTTGGCGTGTTGCATCAGCTCTTTGTGTATGGCAATCTCCTCTTCATCTTTCTTTCGTTTAATCCGCTTGAAGTTCCCTTTTTCATTCAAAACCCATCGCTGTCGGTTATCCCGCATAGCAAGGTTCAGAATAAATTGCAGGTAGCGTTTCAGTTCGTAGTCATCCACGGGAGATAAAACTTCTACCCGGGCATCCAGGTTTCGGTGCATCCAGTCGGCTGAGCCGATGTAGTAGAGATCTTCACCACCGGCGCCGAAGTAGTAGCATCGGGAGTGTTCAAGAAAGCGACCTACAATGGCGTGTACCTGAATATTTTCACTCAGGCCCTTTTTGCCTGGAATCAACCGGCAGACGCTCCGCACAATGAGGTCGATTCGAACCCCGGCATTGGAAGCCTCATAAAGTTTCTGAATGATCAACGGATCTTCAAGATTATTCATTTTGGCGATGATTCGCCCTTCACGACCCTTTTTCGCCTCGCTAATCTCAAAGTTAATACGGTCGATGACTTGGGCTCTCAGGTGCTTCGGGGCTACGAGAAGCTTCCTGTATTTTTGATTCGGGGCATATCCGGTCAGGAGATTGAAGACGTCCGTCACATCCGAGCCAATATCATCGCGGCAGGTAAAATATCCCAGATCCTCATAGAGCTGTGCCGTATCTGGATGGTAGTTGCCGGTTCCGATATGGACGTACCGCTTCAAACCTTCTCCCTCCTCACGGATCACAATGGTCAGCTTGGTGTGAATTTTAAGCCCTGAAATTCCATAAGAGACATGCACACCGGCCTTCTCCAGCCGATTGGCCCAGCTGATATTTCGCTCCTCATCAAACCTTGCCTTCAGCTCAACGAGAACGGCAACCTGCTTCCCATCCTCTGCGGCACGAATCATGGAGTGCATGATGGGGGAGTCACTTGAAGTACGGTAAAGAGTCTGCTTGATGGCCAAAACATTCGGGTCTCGCGCAGCCTCGGCCACAAATCGCTGAGTGGAGGATTCGAAACTGTGGTACGGATGGTGAACCATGAAATCTCCCTTTCGGATCACGGAGAAGATACTTGGCGCCTCCTGATCTATCTCATGACGAAAAGCGGGGTGGAGGGATGGGGTCCATGGGGAGAAGCGGAGGTCCGGATATCCCTCAATATTGTATAGTTGAACAGCATCGGCCAGGCCAAGCGGACCATTCATTTCAAACAGATCCTCTTTTTCCACGTTCAGGTGCTCAAGGAGATAGGCTTTCACATCGGCCGGCATTCTGCTGTCGATCTCAAGGCGAACAATCTCAGCAAAACGGCGCTCACGAAGCTCCTCCTCAATCAGTTCAATCAGGTCATCAGCCTCCTCTTCATTGCGCTCCAGGTCGGCATTTCTGGTAACCCTGAATATGTTGGCAGATTCGATATCCATTCCCGGGAAGAAATCCCCGATCTTCTCCCGAATCAGTTCGCTGGTTGATAGTAACAGGAGCTGGTCTTCATCCCGGTTAATCTCTATCCAGCGGGGCCGGTTGGACGGAATCTTGATTCTGGCAAACCGCTTCTCTCCGCTTTTTGGCTCACGAAGTTTCACGGCAAGTGAGCGGCTCTTGTTTGATATAAAGGGGAATGGGTGTGCCTCATCTACCGCCAGGGGGGTGATGATGGGGTAGAGCATGTCACGGAAATAGTTGTCCGCTTTTGCCTTCTGATCTTTGTTCAGCTCCTCATAAAGTAGAATTCGAATCCCTTCCTTCTCAAGTGCGGGCAAAAGATCCTTGAAGTAGCAGTCGCGATAGTCGCGGATCATCTTCTGAACATTTTTGCGGATAAGGGCCAGCTGCTCGCGGGGTGTTTTGCCATCCACAGAGCTTTCTGAAACCCCGGCATGAAGCTGCCGTTTGAGCCCTCCAACCCGTTTCTGGAAAAATTCATCCAGGTTTGAACAGACGATGCCGATGAACTTCACTCTTTCGAGAAGCGGATTATCCGTATCTTCAGCTTCACTCAGAACCCTCCGGTTGAACTTCAGCCAGCTGATTTCATAATTGAGAAAAAACTCTTCGCCGGATATATTCAGACTGTCTCCCTGTAACAGACTGTTCAGCTCTTTTTTTGAGAGTCTCTTTAATTCCTTCATCGGGCCTCGATATGTTCGATTAGAACCGGTTTTGCTCGTTGTGGTCTTGTTAGTCAGGAAATGGTCGGGTGAAAGTGACGACTCCGGCATGACGGATCTCCGTTCTATGCAATTGAAATTGAAGTTAGCTATTATAGTATTAACATAGTTTAAACAAACATCAAAGGCGATCCAGTGCAAAACCCCCTGTTAGATCCTGAAGACAGAGAACAGAATTTCGAAGAGAACCTGCGCCCTTCATCTCTGAATGAGTTTGTGGGGCAGCAGAAGGTGATCAACAACCTGAATGTCTTTATCCAGGCCGCCAAAAAAAGGGGAGAAGCCCTTGATCATGTTATTCTTTCAGGCCCTCCGGGACTCGGTAAGACAACACTGGCCTACATTATTGGTCAGGAGATGGGCGTTTCGATTAAACCGACCACGGGCCCGGTTCTCGAAAAACCGGGTGATCTTGCCGGGCTTCTCACCAATCTTGAGGAGGGGGATGTTCTCTTCATCGACGAGATCCACCGCCTCAACCCGGTAATTGAGGAGTATCTCTACTCCGCAATGGAGGATTACAAGCTTGATATCGTGATCGACTCCGGCCCCAACGCGAGAAGCGTTCAGATCGATCTCAACCGTTTTACGCTGGTTGGCGCCACAACCCGGAAGGGACTATTAACGGCACCTCTTCGCGCCCGGTTTGGAATCGATATGAGGCTGGACTACTACGATACGGAGCTTCTGCAGCGAATCGCACTTCGCACGGCCCACATCATTAACTTCGGAATTACGGAAGCGGGTGCTCACGAAATTGCCCGCAGAAGCCGCGGTACACCCCGTATAGTAAATAAGCTGCTGAGGAGAACCCGGGATTTTGCCCAGGTAGACGGGCTCGATGCTATCGACGAATTAATTGCCGACAAGGCACTCAACGCCCTTGATGTCGATCGCAACGGTCTCGACGACATGGATATTCGAATCCTGAAGGCGATTATCGAAAATTACGATGGCGGGCCCGTTGGGCTCGGGACGCTGGGAGTGGCCGTAGGCGAAGACAAGGGGACAATCGAGGAGGTTTACGAGCCATTTTTGATCAAAGAAGGGTTTATGCAGCGAACACCGAAAGGGCGCGTGGCCGCAGCCAGGGCGTACGAATATCTGGGGTTAAAGCACCACTCATCAAGGGAAAATAAGTCTCTGTTCGACGATTGAGCTTTCCAGATGCGATGATTCGGAATCATTTTTTTTGTACCTTCAGGCTGTTTTTTAACAACACCCTACTCTCTACAGATTGAACAAATTATTTCATGAAAAATCTATTTACTTCAGAGTCGGTTTCAGAAGGGCATCCTGATAAAGTTGCCGACCAGATTTCCGATGCCATTTTAGATGCAATGCTCACGAAAGATCCCGACTCACGGGTTGCGGTTGAAACACTCGTAACTACCGGACTTGCGGTGGTTTCCGGAGAAGTGAATACCGAAGCTTACGTGGACATTCAGGAGATCGTGCGTGGTGTGATTCGCGATATCGGTTACACAAAGGCGAGCTACCGATTCGATTCAGATTCCTGCGGTGTACTTTCATCCATCCATCAGCAAAGCCCTGAAATTGCACAGGGTGTAGACGAGAAGGGATACAAAAAGCAGGGTGCCGGAGATCAGGGGATGATGTTTGGCTATGCGAACAGCGAAACGGATGCCTACATGCCAATGACGCTGCAGTTCTCCCATGAACTGCTGAAGAAGCTGGCCCATATCCGGAAAGAGACGGCGCTGATGCCCTATCTCGGTCCGGACAGCAAGAGCCAGGTAACCGTTGAGTATGGAGATGATGGAAACCCGAAGCGTGTGGATACCATTGTGATCTCCACGCAGCACGATGAGGGTGTGGAGCAGTCAGAAATTCGTCAGGATATCAAAAAGCACCTCATCTCTACCGTAATTCCGGCTGAACTGATCGATGCCGATACCATTCTCCACGTAAACCCGACCGGTAAGTTTGTGATTGGCGGACCGCATGGCGACACTGGTCTCACGGGGCGAAAAATTATTGTGGACACCTACGGCGGACGTGGCGCACATGGTGGAGGAGCATTTTCCGGCAAGGATGCCTCCAAAGTAGATCGAAGTGCAGCCTATGCAACCCGACACATCGCCAAGAACATCGTTGCTGCCGGGCTAGCCGAGGAGTGCCTCGTACAGGTTGCCTATGCGATCGGCGTAGCAGACCCGGTTTCAATTAACGTGAACAGTTACGGAACCGGGAAAGTGAGCGACATCAAACTGGCCGAGGCTGTGAATAAAACGTTTGATATGACGCCCGCCGGAATTATCTCCAGGCTGAAGCTGAAAGAGCCTGGATTCAGAAGAACGGCTGCGTATGGCCATTTTGGTCGCGACGAATTCACATGGGAGCAGCTCGATTATGTGGATAAAATTTCTGATGCGGTAAAATAAGCCCCATTTAGATAACAGAACGTAGAGTATAAACACCCGTTTGGGAGGCTTTTGAAAGCCATCCGGACGGGTGTCTCTGTTTATAGACACAATTTTTTACAAAAAGCCTTGATTTATGTACGTTATTTCAGGCTTTAACAGTTCAATCCAAAAACAGAGATTTATGAAAAAATTGCTGACGTTGACGGTGATGGTTTTATGCTGGAGCATGGCGCTCACGGCACAAGATCGCGCCCAGGTTTTTGAGGGGGCCACCATCATCCCCATAACCGGTGAACCCATATCAAATGGTGTTCTGATTGTTGAAAATGGAAAAATTACTGCCGTAGGGCGGAGCGGAGACGTCTCGATTCCCCGAAACGCGGAGCGTCACGATGTTTCCGACAAGGTGATTATGCCGGGACTGGTTGATACCCATTCGCACATCGGAGAGGGAGATGGCGGAGATCGTTCGGCAACCATGCATCCCGATGTTCGGATTATGGACACCATCGATCCGCAAAGCAGCACCTTCAAAAAAGCGATGGCGGGTGGTATCACCACTGCCAACGTGATGCCAGGTTCGGGACTTCTGATGAGCGGTCAGACCGTCTACCTGAAAACACGCCCTGCCAACACGATCGAGCAGATGCTGATTATGGTGGATGAAGAGGCAGGAATTTATGGCGGAATCAAAATGGCAAACGGTACAAATCCGCTTCGGGCAGGCGGCACTCCCGGCACAAGGGCAAAGTCGGCTGCAATTGTGCGAAATCTTTTTGTGCAGGCACAGGATTACCAGCGCAGGGTAGAGGAAGCTGATGGCGATCCCGAAAAGATGCCGGCGCGTGACCTTCAGATGGAGACACTGGTTGAAGTGCTCGAAGGGAAGCGAATTGTGCACAATCACACTCACCGCCACGACGACATTCTGACCGCTATCCGTCTCGCCGATGAGTTTGGCTATCGTTTGGTATTGCAGCACGTTAGCGAAGGGTGGAAAGTGGCCGAAGAGATTGCGAATGCAGATATCTTGGGGTCGTCCATTATCGGACTCGACTCTCCGGGCGGAAAGATGGAGGCGATCAATCTTCTGAACATTAACGGTCGCGAACTGGAGCAGGCAGGTGCGCTGGTGGCATTTCATACGGATGACCCGATTGTAGACTCCCGGTTTTTCCTCCGAATGGCCGCAATGGGAGTGAAAGAGGGAATGAGCCGCCAAACTGCACTCGAAGCCCTTACTATTAACGGAGCGAAAATGATGGATCTCGAGGATCGAGTTGGTTCCCTTGAAGAGGGGAAAGATGCCGACTTCCTGATTCTCTCCGGAGATCCGTTTAGTGTATATACCCATATCGAACAGACCTGGATTGATGGTGAAAAGGCGTGGGATCGTAGCAATCCGGAAGATCGTGAGTATGCCACTGGCGGCTACGAAATCTTCCGTATGAGCAGCAACCATTCACATCATTAAGGGGATACGGATATGAATACCATGAAAATGAAAAGAGCAGTTAAAATGAAGAAGCGTATCGGTACAGCCCTTGTCTCTGCAGCAGTGCTGCTGATGTTGGTTATGCTCCCTGTAGAGAGGGTTTCTGCACAGGTGGCTGTGAAAGGTGAAACGGTCTACACGATGAACGGCAACCCGATTTCAAATGGGGTTGTGTTGATCAATAACGGTGTGATCGAGCAGGTTGGAACCCAAAACCGGGTAAATATCCCAGATGGTTACGAAGTTTATGAGGCAAAGGTGGTTACTCCGGGTATGATCGATGCCCGCTCCGTAGTGGGGCTTGCCGGCTACTACAATCAGAATCACGATCAGGATCAGCTCGAAACTTCTGATGCGGTTCAGCCGGAACTGAGGGCCTACGACTCCTACAACGCCCGTGAGTTTCTGGTTGAGTACCTTCGCGGAAAGGGAATGACGACAATCCATACCGGACATGGCCCGGGAGCGGTGATAAGTGGTCAGACCATGATCGTGAAAACCAAGGGCACAACCGTGGAGCAGGCTTCCATCGTTGATACAAAGATGCTTTCTATGACGCTTGGATCGATGGTGCGCGGTAATTTCAGTTCGCCCGGAACACGGTCAAAAACCGTTTCGGTTCTTCGGCAGGAGCTGGTTCGCGCTGAGGACTATGCGGCCAAACGCGCTGAAGGCGAAACCAACGGCACCGATCTCAAGATGGAGAAACTGGCTGATTTGATTGATGGAGAGGTGACAGCGCTGGTCTACGCTCAGACAGCACACGATATCATGACCGCACTGCGCATTCAGCGTGAGTTTGGTTTTGATATGGTTCTGGAAGGAGCCGCGGAAGCATACCTTGTTCTTGACGAGATAAAGGAGGCAGGTGTTCCCGTTGTGATCCATCCAACCATGGTACGTCCATCCGGCGAGGCGAAAAACTCCAGTTTTGAAACCGCCGGTAAGCTTCATGAGGCAGGCGTTCCCATCGCATTTCAGAGTGGGTATGAAGCGTATGTGCCCAAATCCCGAATTGCACGTTACGAGGCGGCGATCGCTGCAGCGAACGGTCTTGGGATGGAGAATGCGCTCTACGCAATGACCAAAGGAGCGGCAGAGATCCTCGGCATCAGCGATCGTGTTGGATCGATTGAACGTGGAATGGACGCCGATCTGGTTCTTTTTGATGGAGACCCTTTTGAATACCTGACCAGGGTAGAAGCGGTCTTCATCGATGGCGAGCACTATGCTGGCGACGGCGATTAAACCGGTAATCAAAGACGATTGAAACAGATTAAAAGGGCCCGTTAACCAATGGTAAGCGGGCCCTTTTTTTCCTGAGAAAAACACCGCGCCCCCAGCGCCTACGCCGCGCCCGCCGCGGTTTAAAAGATCCGTGAACCCGTGAATAGCCCAAAAATAGATTTCAGGCCCGGGTTAACCGCAAAGACCGCCGGGGAGTCGCAGAGAACGCAGAGTCTTAATTTAGCCCGCAAACCCGCTGCGCCCCCCAGCGCCTACGCCGCGCCCGCCGCGGTTTAAAAGGTCCGTGAAGCCGGAAATAACCCAAAAATCGAGTTCAGGCTTGGGTAAACCGCAAAGACCGCCGAGGAGCCGCAGCGAACGCAGAGGTTAAAAATGCCATGCGCTCAGCGCTTATCGCAAAGCGAACGTCTCACGTCTTACCTCTCACTTCTCCTGCGTCAGCAGCCCCGAAACCTCGGGGACTTTTCACTCCAAACAAAGAACGCCCTCCCCTCAGACTCTGTTCTAATCTTCTGCCCTGAATCCTCAGGAACTAACCACAAGCCCGCAGGCGATTTTAGCCGACGAAATTGTTATTTTGAAAGATTTGAACCGAACCTGAATTCATGCCGGAAACCGAACAGACAAGTAGAGGGACCTCATCAAGCAACGGTAGATCGATGGCGTCTGATCGACCCATTATCGTTAAGGGAGCCCGTGTTCACAACCTGAAGAATATCGACGTCGAAATCCCCCGCAATAAGCTGACGGTGGTGACCGGCGTGTCGGGATCGGGAAAGTCGAGCCTTGCCTTCGATACAATCTACGCAGAGGGTCAACGTCGATATGTGGAGAGCCTCTCCAGCTACGCAAGGCAGTTCCTCGAGCGGATGGATAAACCGGATGTCGACTTTATGCAGGGCATCTCTCCGGCTATGGCTATCCAGCAGAAGACAACCAGCAGCAACCCTCGCTCCACGGTTGGTACCTCAACAGAGATTTACGACTACGTACGGCTGCTCTTTGCCCGTGTGGGACGAACCATTTCACCCAAATCGGGCAAGCAGGTAAAAAAAGACTCCACCGCCACAATTATCCCGGAGCTGTACGAAGAACTGGAAGAGAAGGCCCGTTTCTATGTGCTTTTCCCGATCGACCTGAGAGAGGGCCGTAAGATGAAAGATCAGCTCAATGTTCTCAAGGAGAAAGGGCTGACCCGAATACTGAAGCTGAGCGATGAGTCGATGCTGGACCTCAACGACGATTCAGCAGAGCTTTCAAAGATCAAGCAGAAAACCCATCGTGTTGTGGTGGACCGGCTCGCTCTGAAAGATGATGAAGATACACGAAGCCGGATTGCCGACTCTATTGAGACAGCGTTTCGTGAAGGTGGAGGACGCTGCAGCATCAAGATCAGAAATGGTGAAGAGCGCGTCTATAGTGAACTCTTTGAGCGAGACGGCATGGAGTTTCTGGAACCCACTCCACAGATGTTCTCATTCAACAATCCCTTTGGTGCATGCGATACCTGCGAGGGTTTTGGCAAAGTTGCAGGTATCGATGAGGACCTGGTGATTCCCGATCCCGATAAGACGATTCGGGGTGGAGCTGTTGCTCCTTTCGACTCGCCCAAATTCAGCCAGCACCTGAGGGATTTTGTGAGAGAGGCGGCGAAAGATCAGCTTGCTATCGACGTGCCTTACAAAGAGCTCGATAAAGAGACGATCAATGTTCTCTGGAACGGGAGAGGCAAATATATCGGGATCCGTAAGTTTTTTGAGGAGGTGAAGAAGCAGTTCTATAAAGTGCATATGAGGGTCTTCTACTCCCGATACCGCGGTTACAGCCGCTGCCCCGATTGCGAAGGGTACAGGGTTCGGAAGGATGCTCTCTATGTGAAGGTGGGCGGACTCCATATCGGTGAAGTAACGGAGATGACCATCGGGTATGCCCGTGAATTTTTTGATGACCTGAAGCTGACTCCCTTTGAAGCAGAGGTAGCCGGCCAGATTCTCTATGAGATCAGAAAGCGGCTGAAGTATCTGGATGAGGTAGGGCTCGACTATCTCACGCTCGACCGTCTCACCAACACGCTGAGTGGTGGTGAGTCGCAGAGAATAAGCCTGGCCAACTCGCTCGGCAGTTCCCTGATAGGGAGCCTCTATGTATTGGATGAACCGACCATTGGACTGCACCCCCGCGATAACGATAGGCTGATCACCATACTGAAGTCGCTGAGAGATATCGGCAATACCGTACTGGTTGTGGAGCACGATCCCGAGATGATTAAGGCAGCAGATAATATTATCGACATTGGCCCCTTTGCGGGAACACATGGAGGTGAAATAGTCTTCAGTGGCCCGTACGAAGTGTTGTTGAAGTCGAAAACATTGACCGGAAAATACCTGAGCGGCGCTGCCGAGATACCCGTTCCTGCCAAGCGGAGAAAGGGAAGCGGCAAGTTTCTGGAGATCACCGGTGCAACCGAACACAATCTGAAAAGCGTGGATGTGAAGTTTCCGCTTGGGATGATGGTCTGCGTAACCGGCGTTTCGGGGTCCGGGAAGTCGACCCTGGTTCACGATACACTCTATGCCCACATACAGAAGGAGCTGGGAACCTGGAATGAGAAGGTGGGCCGAAACAGGGGTATCTCCGGCATGAAGCATGTAGGGGCGGTGGAGATGGTGGACCAAAGCCCGATTGGGCGATCAACCAGATCCAATCCTGCCACTTACACAAAGGCATTCGACGGAATCCGAGATCTCTTTTCAAACACCCGGCAGTCCAAAATTATGGGATATACACCCGGCCACTTCTCCTTCAACGTACCGGGAGGGCGCTGCGAAAGCTGTCAGGGTGAGGGTCTGCAGAAGATTGAGATGCAGTTTATGGCCGACATCGAACTGGTTTGCGAAGAGTGTGGCGGCACCCGCTTCCGCAAAGAGATTCTGCAGGTGAAGTATCGCGGGAAGAGCATTCACGATGTGCTCGACATGAGCGTAAGCGATGCGATTGAGTTTTTCGTGGATGAGAATAGTATCATCAATAAGCTGCAGCCGCTTGAAGATGTAGGGCTCGGTTATCTGAAATTGGGCCAGAGCGCCACCACGCTCTCCGGCGGTGAAGCACAGCGTGTGAAACTGGCTAAATTTCTTTCGAAAACCAACAACGATCATACGCTCTACTTCTTTGATGAGCCAACTACCGGACTCCATTTTGAGGATATCTCAAAACTGCTCAACTCTTTCAATGAGCTGGTGGATCAGGGCCACTCTGTGATTATCATTGAGCATAACCTGGATGTGATCAAATCGGCCGACTGGCTGATCGATGTGGGGCCTGAAGGAGGTTTTGGCGGGGGACAGATTGTGGCTGCAGGAACTCCCGAAGATGTGATGAATACAGAAGGGAGCCATACCGGCCATTTTCTAAAGGATCTGTTGTAACAACCGTAACCGCTTGTGATTCTGAGAGAAAAGGATTTCATTTCAGTTACATAAATATTTCATTCAACCTCAAACCACCCGGATGATGTACAAAAAGCTACTCACTGTTCCACTTATCCTATTCATCTTCACAGCCCTCTCTGCTCCTGCAGCGGATGCACAAAGTCCGGTTAGTTTCGGTATCAAAGGGGGGCTCAATTTTGCCAATATCGATGGCAGCGCGAATTTCAGCGCTTTTGACCGCAGAAACGGAGTGGAGGTTGGGGCAGTTGCTGAATTCTCTTTCCCGATGCTTCCTGTAGGCTTTGAGACCGGCATCTACTACTCTCAAAAAGGAACGTCGATCTCCGTAGCGACGCCTGATCAGGTATCGAATGGAGGGCTCTCCGGCGACCTTACCTATCGACTCGACTATGTAAAGGTGCCCGTTCTGGCTAAATTCTGGTTTGGCAGTCCCGGGCTTGTTGAGCCACATATTCTCCTTGGTCCCTATGGTTCCTATAATATCAATTCTGAGATAGCGGGCAGTTCCGAGGGCACGGTTGATATATCTGACGAAGTGAACGACTACGATTTCGGTATCATCGGTGGAGTAGGAGTAGATTTTAATTTTGGCCTGTCGCGTTTTTCGCTTCAGGGCCGATACTCATACGGGCTCAGCGATCTATTTGAAGAGAGTGATGCCAAAAGCCGTGTGTTCTCCCTGGTTGCCGGTTTTACGTTCTAATCCGGAATCTTTATAACAGTAGTGAATCATTCATCAACATAAACCGCAGCAGCCAGATTACATGAACCGCGCTTTTTGGATAGTTATACCTTTTTGCTTTTCCCTTTTTCTGATCTCACCCAACGATAGCCAGGCGCAGTCAGGAATTTCTATTGGTATGAAAGGAGGGTTGAATGTAGCCGATGTTAGCGGCGGTTATCTGGATGGGCAGGGTTCCAGGCGTGGTATTCATTTCGGTACAGTGGTGGAGGTGGTGATTCCATTTCTGCCGGTTGACCTGGAGACAGGTATCTACTATTCAGAGAAAGGAGCGGAGATGTTTACCGATCTGCCTGTATTTGGCCAGGGTT
This sequence comes from Balneolaceae bacterium, assembly GCA_020832225.1. Classification (GTDB taxonomy): domain Bacteria; phylum Bacteroidota; class Rhodothermia; order Balneolales; family Balneolaceae; genus Rhodohalobacter. The sequence goes on along the minus strand of JAFIFA010000018.1, from coordinate 25,834 downwards.
CGGAAGGGAACAAGATGACGAAGCTCGATTTTCTTGAGATTCCGATTCTTGCAAAGTATCCGTTTCGATCCTATGGTTCTCTTACACCGCACGCCATTTTCGGTCCCTATTTGGGGATTCTTCTCAATGCAGAGGTGGAACCCTACCGTGATGATCTGGGGCCGTTCGATTTCTTCGACATCAGCCACACCGTGAACACGCTAGATACAGGGCTCATTGGGGGCCTTGGGCTTGACCTTAAAGTCGGTGACGCTACTTTCAATCTTCAGACCCGTTATAGCTATGGGGTTAGAGGTATGTTTACATTTGCCGACGGACAGAGCCGTGTTTTTTCAGTTGTAACCGGCTTCACCTTCTGAGGGGTTGACGGTATGTGCTTATCTGACCAAAAGGTGAGAGAAACAAGAGAAATCACCGGCAGAGTCGGGGAGGTTGGCATATGATTGGAAGGCTTCTCTATCTTAACTGGAAGCTATTTCTTGCAAGGATGACCCGCCTGCAGACTCTTCTTTTGGTGGGCTATTCGCTTTTCCTTTTGGTGATGATGGTCAATCTTGCAGGTAGTGCACTGATCGTTATTTTTCTCGACAGCACCTCCGCAATCGACGTGGAACTACCCTGGCTTACCCCGGAGATTCACCAGCTGATTCTGGTGACGTTTGCCAATGTATTCTGGATTTTTCACTTTGCCTTTACAAGTACCCGCCTGCTCAATATGGAGGAGAACCGGAAGTTGTTGGCATTCGGCTATCCCGTTAGGAAGCTCACCTGGCATCTTAACCTGATGTGTCTTTACCATCCGGTAAACGTGATCTACAATATCACATGGATCATCTTTCTTGTACTTCAGATTCAGGGTGGTATCAATATCCCTGTAGTGGTTGCGGCAGTGCTTTTGAACTACGGCATCATCTACTCCATTAAGCACCGGTTTCTCAGAATGGTAGAGCGCCGCTTTAAGATCATCGTCTTTAGCGGTCTCTTCATCATATTTGGGGTAGCATCGGTAATTGCCATCTTCTCCCGGCGCTATCAGGCAGATATGGGGCAGATCACCATTGAGCCCTCTGCTTTGATGGATGTGCTGATTTGGCTGCCGGGCGGTCTTCTCTATCAAAGTACGTTTGAAACGATGACGCCAATTCTTGCCGGTACGATCTTCTTTTTTCTCGTGGTTCTGACATTTTTGATCTTCCGCGATCACTTCTATAAAACGAAAGAGGGGCTGATGACGCCAAATCAGCAATCGGTGGTGAGGGAGCAGGGGAGGCTTTTTGGCTTTTTGAAACGGTGGTTGGGCGCGAATGCGGGGAAGTACTACTTCTATGTGGCCACTCACTCTTACAACAAGCTGCAGCTTCTGGCAATCGCGCTGATCCCACTCGTATACGTACCGCTGCTGTTGATTGTAGATCTTGGAGCGGTCTCAACCACCCTGATTGCGATCGTTCTGGCGGCAATTCCGGTCGCGCTGCTCGGTATGGTGATGGCCAATATGTTTGGCTATGAAAACCGCGAATTTCTTCTTCACATGCAGCTGCCGGTACCGCTTGAAAAACAGTTAAAGGAGCGGTTCCTCGGGATCATCCTCATACCTCTCTTTATCTTCTACGGCATCACCATTTTTGAACTGCTAATGCTGCCTCAACTGGGTTCGGTCTTTTCGATCTACATCGCGAACACCTTCTTCTTTACCTGTTTTATGATGGTCTTTCTATGGAGCTCATTCTATCACTACCAAAGAGTTAGCTACAGTTCGTTCAGTTTCAAACACCCAATTATCTCTCAGAAAGTAACCTTTACGATGTCGGCCGTGATCTTTATTCTTGGTTACGCCGTATTTGTGCCCTTGGGCGAATGGCAGCCCTACAGACTTTGGGTTATGGCAGCGCTAATTCTGGCGATAACCATCTATATCTGGAGAAATTTCGACCTGCTTGCAAAAGCCTTCAGAGCACGTATACTTGAACAGATTTGGAGGGAGTTTTAAAGAAATGTTGGTGAACGGAGGTACACTTCAGGAATTCAGGCTGTTTCTCACCATCAATGCGAAGATCTGGTGGCGATCGGTGAGCTCAATCGAAGTTGCCGCCATCGTGCTCTACACTCTTTTTGTGCTGATTGTTTTTGCCCAGTTTGCGGCAACGGCAATTGCGATCATCTTTACATCCGACTCGGCTCAGCTGAAAGAGGTCTATAGCTGGTACACAGCTGAAGTTGGCCTTTTGATACAGCTCGCCTTTCTGAATTCGGTCTGGCTGGGACAGCTCTTTTTTACCAGAGCCAGCCGGATGCAGTTTTCAGAGAACAGAAAGCTGATCGCCCTCGGGTTCTCGATGAATAAAGTGGTCCGTTTTCTGAATCTGGCCGCTTTGATGCACCCCATGAACCTCTTTTTTCATCTAATCTGGCTCTTCTACTTCATCCCTCTGGCAAGCGATCTGTTTGGTGTGATTGTGGTGGTTATGCTGGTTCTCACCAACTATGGAGTAATCAGTATGGTGAAATCCCGGTTTAAAACGGGCTCCGATAAGCAGCAGTGGGTAAATGCAGGCCTGATGCTTTTTATCTTTGTCTGGATTCTGATTGGGCCTCAGATTATTGCAAGGAGTGAGTTTACATTTTCTCAGGAGTGGGTTGAATCCCTTCTCAGCTGGCTGGTATGGTCGCCCGGCATGCTGATGATCTATTTTGGTGAGGGGGCAGGCTTTACGCTCAAAGGAGGGGGTTCTGCTGCTGGTATGGTTATGGTGCTGATTGGGCTCTGGATGGTATTAAGGTCGGACACCCGAAGTGCGCTTCAGCAGCCGATGGAGCAGAGCAAACGCCTTACAGGCAGCAGGTGGACTCTAAAGATGCTGAAGCGATGGTTCGGAAAGGAGGGAGGGAAATACCTCTACTCAGTATGGAACCATGTCTACTGCCGTACACAAGTTCTTTTTATCTACTTTTTTGTAGCGATCTACCTCGTTTTGATGCTTACTACAGAGGAAGGATTGATCAGCCCATCTTTTGCGATGATCATGTTCACCCTGATACCCGTTACTTACCTGATGGTGATGCTCTCCAACACTTTTGGATTTGAGAATCGTGAACTGCTGCTTTCACTTCAGTTTCCTGCTGAAAAGAAGCAGATTTTTTTAAGGCGAATCTTCTCTGCCCTTGCAATATCAGCAACCGGATCAGCCTTTATTTTTGTATTAATTCCTTTTCTGGTTAGCGAGTGGCTCACGATGATTCAGATGCTGTTTGGGGTACTGCTCATTTGCTTCACTTTTCTCTATTTTATCTCATGGAGTTCTTTTGAAAACTACAAGAAAATTGAGCAGGTTAGCCTGATGTCGATCTCAAATCCGGTGGTGCCCAGCTCAGTCTCTTTTACCAGCTTCTTTGTGGTCCTCTTTGCGGGGCTTCTTTCGTTTCCGGTCTTTGAGAGCTTTCAGATCATCCATGTGCTGGTGCTATTTATTCTGAATCTGGTGCTGCTCCGTCTGCTTATAAATCGATTCAAAACGGCCGGAAACCTGATAACCCGAAAACTGATACCCAAATTATGGAACGAGCTTTAATTATCAGGGAACTGACCAAAGCGTATGATATGACTCCTGTTCTCAAGGAGTTAAACCTTGAAGTACCATCAGGCAACATCTTTGGCCTTATTGGCCCTAACGGCGCAGGAAAGAGTACATTGATCGGAATTTTGACCGGGCTGCTGGACTATGGCACCGGCTCTATCGAGGTGAATGGACTTCCCTACAACTCTGCAAATGAGATTGAGATTAAGCGCAATGTGGCGTCCGTGCTTCAGCCCCCTCTGCTCTTTGAAAACTTTACGAGCTACGAGTTTGTCACCTACGTCTGCGAAATGTATGGAAAGGAGATCGTGGAGCTTAGCTCGCGGATCAATTCGCTATTCAGCTATTTCGAAATTGATGAGTTTATCCATGTGAAGACCAAGCAGCTCTCGTCAGGTAGCCGAAAAAAGCTCGCATTCTGTGCCGCAATTCTGACCGAACCAAAGCTCCTCTTTCTGGATGAGCCGTTTGAAAGTGTGGATGTGATATCGATCGGGCGGATGAAGTCGGTGATCAGGAAGTTGAAGGAGAGGGGAACCACGATCTTTATTACAAGCCATATCCTGGAAGTGGTAGAAAATCTGTGTGATGATATCGCCATCCTGCATCAGGGAAAAATTCTCGCCTATCTCGACTCTGAGAGCCGCAAAGAACTTCAGAAAGATTCCAACCTTAGTGAGATCTTTGAACAGTATGTGGAGTCTGATACCCGAGGTGAAGATTTATTGAGCTGGATGTAAGTGGTTGTAAGGCACTTTATCACGTCCCGGATAAAGTGTACATTCACTTCATGAAATCTATACGTGCATTTATCCGGCTGGCTCTGCTGATACTCTACACGGCAGTAGCATTTTTGATCTACGTCCCCATTTACTGGCTCATTAAACTGTTCGGCTTCTCAACAGGGCCCATTCGCAACTTCTATATGCGAAGCTGGTCGCGCGCGGCCGGTATCGGTTTCAATATGAAGGTGAAAGTGGAGGGAACACCGCCTGAACCACCTTTCTTTCTGGTGAGCAATCATCTCAGCTATATCGATATACTGCCGCTCTATCGAGCTCTGAAGTGCACCTTTGTGGCAAAAAAAGAGGTGAGGGGGTGGCCGTTGCTCGGTTTTGTGGTGATGATGATGGATGTCATCTTCATCGACCGTTCCAGGAAACGGGATGTGAAGCGTGTGAATGAAATCATAACCGAAGCGATGGATCGCCATCAGGGAATTGTACTCTTTCCTGAAGGTACCGCATCACCCGGAGAGAAGTTGCTGCCTTTTAAAGCCTCCCTTCTTGAGATTCCGGCATCGACCAATACACCGGTTCACTATGCAACGATCCACTATAAAACGTCAGAAAATGATATGCCCGCCAGGGAGAGCGTTTGTTGGTTTGGAGGAAAGTCGTTCGGAAGTCATCTCTGGAAAATGGCGAAGAACAACAGGGTAGAGTGTGTGATCCGATTTGGGGAAGAGCCGGTTCAGGAGAGTGATCGTAAAGAGCTGGCAGAAAAACTGAAGGAGAAGATGGAAAAGCAGTTTATTCCATCATCCCCATAGTTTTAGTTAACGCGCCCTTCTCACATAGCTTTAGTCTCTTCTTTTCGTTATCTCATTACGTATTAGTTTTGTACATTATAAATACGTTTAAAAAATACTGACTATTATGACCACAGCACGAATTGAAATAGACCAGGATATCCAGCCACTATCTGAATTCCGAAAACATGCGGCTGATTTCATAGACAGGATCAAAAAACAGAAACGATCCATTGTTTTAACACAGCACGGGAGAAGTGCTGCGGTTTTAGTGGATGTGTCTGAATATCAGCGCATGGTTGACAAGATCGACTTAATGGAAGAGCTGATAGAAGCTGAACGACAAATTGCCAGAGGTGATGTCGTTTCTCATGAGGAAGCGAAAAAACTGATTAAAGAAAACCTCACCAAGTGGAAATAGTCTGGACCAATCAGGCACTACAAAAGTTCAATAAGTTTGTCGACTATATCGCCCGGGATGATGTTGCAACTGCTGAAAAATGGGCACTGAAAGTAATCAAGAAAACTGATCAGCTTATTGAGCAGCCAGAATCAGGGCGTATTGTGCCTGAGTTTAACGAACCGAATTTGCGTGAATTGATATTCGGAAACTATCGGGTAATCTACCGGATACGTAAAGAAGAGAACACGATCTATATTCAGACTGTGTGGCATGTCAGGCAGGATCCACCTAAATCGAGTATGGGGTTGCGTTAACAAGCGTTTTAACGCAAACCTGGCCGCTCATTGCATTTAAGAAGAGTTTAAAAGTTGCAGTAAAACCAGACTTTCATCACTCGGTTAGCCCGAAATAACCAAGCCGGTTAAACGCTGACCCGTTACCTTGATTTCTATCCTAAGTTTTCCGGGAAATAGACGGCCTTAATTTTTTAGCGATTACTCGCCGTACTCAGGAGGTTGTCCGGTCGTTAATACAATATTTAACTTACAATTAGGTTCAAATCTCTGCGAATACACCCCTCGTCTGCCTCCGCTATTGCTGCTAACTATCCACTCCCCTCAAGGCTGACATTACCCAAATAAATTTTTGGCATAACTAAAGTTTTCGATTGAGCTTGACCCGGCCTTGAATCAATTGGCGGGAAAAGGGGGCTGGCGGGTGACGAATAGAAAAATTTCATCAGCCGGAAATGAATGCTAAGAAGGAATTTAAATCAAATCGGCCTTGAAATTTTTCCGTCGCCCTGCAGCACCCGCCGCCAACCCCGATCACTCGGGGACCGCCTTGATCTGGTCTTATACTGAAATAGGTTGACACAATTTAAGGAGTCAACCGATGAAGAATAAACCTCGCAAACCACAACCTAATTACAGTGATAGTTTTAAATTAGGAGTCGTCAGGCGCGTAGCCGCCGGTGAATTAACCAAAGAACAAGCCCGGGTGGAGTATAAAATTGGTGGCAATAGTTCGATTCTCGAATGGATGAAAAAATTCGGATATTACAGTGATCCAGACATCCACTTACCTATGGCAAAATCTCACAATAAAACGGACCCTGAACAGCTTAAAAAGAAGGTCCGCCAGTTAGAAAAACAGCTTCAACACGAACGCATCCGATCTGAGTTTTACCAAACGATGATTGATGTTGCCGAGCGTGAACTGGGTATTTCCATCCGAAAAAAGTCCGACACCAATCCATCCGATTAATACGCCGCAGCTATCGGGTGCATATGCGCCTGATTGCTGAATGGATTGGTGTGAGCCGGGCAGCGGTCTATAAATCACAAAAACAATTCGACTTGCGCGGGGATTTGCGTGGCAAGATTGTCCGTTATGTTCAGGCTCAACGGTTGATCAATAAGACCATTGGCGGTGTAAAGCTGCATCAATGTTTCGCCAGGGACTACCCCATGGATCGGATTGGCCGCGACCGCTTTTTGGATGTTCTGCGAGGGGCAAACCTGTTGCTTCGGCGAAAACGAGCCCGCAAAGGAGCTTCTTCTAGCGCAGCTGAGCGGGAGGGCCGCCGGGATCTTGCGCATAAACTCTCCGTAGCCGGACCGGGTCACCTTTGGGTACATGATGACACTGAAGTGGTCACAACCGATGGCAAGGCGCACCTTGCGTTATCGACCGATGCCTACAGCCGAAAGGTACTCGGGTACAGTTGGTCAAAACGAGCCACAAGCAGCCATGTGGAGCAAGCATTGGCAATGGCGCTGACCGGTCATGTTCATGGACCTATGACCTTGATTCACCACAGTGATAATGGTAGCATTTATGGTAGTAAAGCCTACCAACTGCTGTTAAAACAAGCACAAGCAGAGGTTAGCTGGAGTCCACCCGGGCGACCGGACCGGAATCCAGTTGCAGAACGGATCAACTTAACCTTTAAACAGGAATATTTGTGTGATGCAGCCGAGAAGAGTTTTGAGCAGATTAAACAGGACCTGCCGGAATATATCCGTCATTACAATGAGCACCGGCCCCACATGAGTTGTGATAATGGATATCCGTCACAAATCCATGACGGGGTAGGTTTACCGAAGAAGCTGTGGCAACAACGAACGCCATCATACCCATGCCCAAAGAACCAATAGCTTGTTTAACAGAAAACTGTTAACCTCTTTCAGGAATAGCAGTAAATAATCACAAAAACTGTCAACCTAAATCAGGAACAGACCGGGCAGAGCCTGTCCCGAGACGTCGGGAGGGTGAGTCCTGAAACTATAAATCACTCCCCATAATTCTTTCCAGCCTCTTACTTACCGCTCAATACCTTGTTGATCTTCTTGCGACGCTTACCGGAGATTCCGATCACCACGGTTGGGATCACAAATAGTGTGAGGATGGTAGCGAATGCAAGGCCGCCGATTACCGATCGGGCAAGCGGGCTCCAGGTTTCGGATCCTGCACCAAACTCAAGCGCCAGAGGAATCATCGAGAAGATGGTGGTAAGTGCGGTGAGAATAATCGGCCGCATTCTTCTCTTACACGCCTCCAGAAAGAGTGCGAGATAGTCATCGGAATCATCACGCCCACTGGTGTTTTGATGAATATAGTCTACCAATACAATCCCGTTATTCACCACAATACCAATCAGAATCACAATACCGATATAGGCCGGTACACTGAGTGGTGTTCCCGTTATATAGAGAAAGAGGAGTGACCCAAAGAAAGCGAGTGGTACAGAGAACATCACAATGAATGGGTCGCGGAGATTTTCAAAAACCGATGCCATTACCATATAGGTGAGCAGCAGCGCAAGGAAGACCGCAATCATCACCTCATTCGAGCTCTCCTGCTGAGCAAATACGGATCCGCCAAACTCATAGCGATAGCCATCGGGCATATTGATTTGGTTCTGAAGGATGTTTTCCACCTTCTCCTGATATTCGGCCATATCGCCACGTACCATCACCATCACATCGAGAAGGGTTTCACGATCACGTCGGGTGATTGTACTGAGCCCTTCAATCGGTACAAATTCACCCAATCCGGAAACCTGGATTCGCTGATCTTCAAACTGCGCCAGCTCAAGGGAGAACAGGTCATCCCTGTTCTGAAACTGTTCACGCTCATTACGAACCTGAATCGGAATTTCTCGACCATCTTCACGAAAGAAACCGGCCCGGTTTCCGCGTGCCTGCGTACCTAGGTTACTTGCAATGCTTTGCGTGGTAACACCGGTTCGGCTAATACGATTTCTGTCGAGCTGATAGATCAGCTCCGGCATTGGGCGCGACCTTGGGTTACTTACGTTAATGACCATTGGATCGTCGCTAAGCTCCTCTTCCAGTTCGAGTGTAAGCCGCTGCAGCATCTCCACATCGGGGCCGATCAGGCTCACACGGATGCCACGGCCGCCCCAGCCACCTCGTCCCATTGGTATACCACCACCGCCGCCCAGATTGGCGATTTCAATTTCGATGTCCGGTTCCTTCAGCTCATCCTGAAGACGGGAAGCGATATCAACCGTAGTCTCTTCACGCTCACGTTCATCCACAAGTGTGATGCTGAGCGTACCGGCATTGGTGAGGGTGCTACGACCACGTCGGCCGATATTGGTAATCACGGTCTGCACGTCGGATGATTCAAGCAGCTTCTGCGTGTAGTCGCGCAGGGTCTCTGCTGTGGTAGCCAGATTGGTTCCCGCTGGCAGTTCAACCCGCAGGTCAAATTGTCCTTCGTCGGTTTCGGGGAAGAACTCCTTTTCAATATCGGAGAAGAGCCAGCCTGCACCAAAGATGATGGCGATAACGGTGACCGTAATCACATACTTTCTTCTCAGAATCCAGTTCAGAATGGAGATGTAGTTCTCCTCGAGGCTCTTAATCCAAGCGAAGGTAAAGTTTCGTTTCAGAAATTCATCCCGTTTCAGAACCAGGGATGCGAGAACCGGAATCAGAATGATGGAGGCAAGGAATGAGCTTGTAATGGCGATGGAGATCGTTAGCGACAGATCACGCGCAACGGAGCCCTGAAAGCCGGAGAGACCCATCAGCGGAATAAATACCGCCAGTGTGGTGAGCGTGGATCCGAGCAGGGCACCGCCCACTTCGTTGGTGCCGTCGAGCGCTGCCTGGAATCTGTTTTTTCCCTTTTCAAGCTGATGTGCGATGCTCTCCGAAACCACAATGGAGTTATCAACCAAAAGTCCTATAGCCAGTGCCAGTCCGGTAATGGAGATAATGTTCAGGGTGATATCGAGGAAGTACATGAATGCGAAGGTGGCAGTGAGAGAGACCGGAATACTCATCGCAACCACAAAAGCGATTCGCCATCCACCCATAAAGAGCAGCAGAATCAGAATAACAACAACAAGGGCGATCAGCGCCGATTGCGCCAGATTAGAGATGGAGTCCTCAATAAACTGCCCTTCGTTGTTCAGCACCTGCATGGTAACGCCGGAGGGGAGGTTGGGGGCGAACTCCTGCATGGTTCGAATTACCGACTGTGCCACCTCGAGAGTGTTTGCATCAGACTGCTTCTGAACCTCAACCGTGACGCTGTTCCTTCCGTTGATCTCAACGATATTTCGGATCTCATCGTAGTCGTCCCTCACAATCGCGACATCGCTGACGCGTACCGGAACACCGTCGTCGTTCATTCTTACAATGGTCTCACCAATCTGATCCACGCTGGTGTACATAGACTGAGCGCGGATGCTGTAGCTGGTACGGTCGGCAACGAGGCTGCCAACCGGCTGCTGAACATTATTTCCCTGAATAGCACTGAGTACCTGATTGGGCAACAGGCGGTGCTGGGCCATCGACTGCGGAAGGAGATCGACGTAGACATTACGATCGAGTCCGCCCCTGGTCTCCGCTGAGGCTACACCTGGAATACGTTCAAAACGGGGTTCAATAAATTCGAGTGAGAGCTGACGCAGTTCATCAAGGCCGAGCTGTTCAGACTCAACGCTAAGCCGCATAATTGGGGCTCGATCGGGATCAAACTGAAAGATAAAGGGTTCATTGGCCTCGGTGGGGAGCTGTCCGCGAATTCGTTCAACGGCTTCCCTCACTTTCTGTTCGGTAACCATGATGTCGGTATCGGGTGCCAGTCGGAGAATCATGAAGGCACCACCACGGCGTACATTGGAATCGAGCGATTCCACACCCTCAACCCCCATCACCACGGCTTCAATCGGTTCAACCACAAGACGAAGCATATCGTCCGGCGCTACATTGGAGTAGTTCACCGAAACAGCCATCACGGGAATATTGAAGGAGGGGTAGAGGTTTACCTTCAGGTTTAGCAGGGAGAAGACTCCAAAGCCGATCACAAGCAGCGACATCATAATCGCTGTTACGGGCCTTTTCAGGATCTTTTCCGTGATGGTAATTTTTTTCATGACAAACCGGTTTTTGTTGAGGCCACGAGGGCCGGTAAATAAAATCAGCGGTGCAGGTTCATTTGTGATCCCGCACCCTGGCTATCTACTTCTCAAGTAGCGGATCTTCCTTGTGTACCGCATCAAAACCGGCTCGTTCAACCCAGCCGTTTATGATGTAGTACATACACGGCACTGCAAAAAGCATCAGTATCGTACTCATTGTGAGGCCACCGATAACGGCTCGTGCCATCGGACTCCATGTTTCAGCGCCGGCTCCAAGTTGAAGCGCCAGCGGTACCATCGCGAGGATGGTGGTAAAAGCGGTCATCAAAATAGGTCGCAGACGACGTCCGGCTCCATTCACGATCGCTTCATGGCGATTCTGTCCGCGCGACTGCAATATCTTAATATAGTCAATCATCACAATACCGTTGTTCACCACGATACCGGTAAGGAGCACCAACCCAACCATCGCCGTCACGCTAACCGGTGTTGATGTGATCCAAAGCATCAACAGTACACCTGTGAGGGCGAGAGGGATCGTTACAATAATAATAAACGGTTCAACCAGGCTCTCAAATTGTGAGGCCATCACCATGTAGGTCAAGACACCGGCCACCAAAAAGGCGATCATCAGGAAGTAGAACGATTCGCGCTGCTCCTCTGATGAACCACCAAGTTCAAACCGATACCCCTCCGGCCAGTCTATCCCCAAGAGTGCAGCTTCGGCGAGCTCTGTTGCAGATCGGAGGTCCAAATTACCCAGATCGGCTTCCACTTCAACCATCCGCTCCTGGTTAACACGCAGAATGTTGGATGGCCCGGTAAAGCGCTCTATACGGGCCAGGTTTCTGAGCGGCATCCACTCTCCGTTCGGGGTTTTGATCTGAAGATCCTCAAGTGCTGTGGATTGGGCGCGATCGATTGGGTCTACCTCAACCAGAACCTGAAACTCAAGCCCCTGATCTACAAATGAGGTGGCAACCGAGCCCTGAACCGCATTGCTAAGTGCAGAAGCCACCTGTGAGGTGTTCATGCCCACGCGTGCAATCCGTTCACGATCCATCTCAACACGTAGTTCAGGCCTTCCCTGATCTGCTGTACTGAATACATTCACAATTCCGTCAATACTTCGCAGCCGCTCCATTACACCGTTGGCCAGAGTCTGTTTTACCTGCTGATCAAAACCGTAGATCTGCACGATAAGGCCGGTTTCACCATCCGGGCTGAGCGGATCTTCCTGAACCTCCCTGATGTTGGCTCCGGGAATGTCATCCATTCTTTCAAGCAGGGAAGCTGTGATCTGCATCTGGCTGCGTGAGCGCTGTTCAACAGGCACCAGTTCGATGCGAACCCGGCCGTGGTTACCACCCGGATTGTCGGCACCCTCAATTCCTATTTTATCACCATAATCAGAAACGACAAGCCTTGCTTCCGGTACCTCTTGCCTGATTTTATCTTCGACCTGAATGATTGATCGTTCAAGCTCCATCAGACTTACGCCCGGTTCACGCTGAACCTCCAGGATGATAAAGTTTTCGTCGACCTGAGGGAAAAACTCGCCGCCAAGTACATAGAAGATCGGTATAGATCCCACCAGCAGCAGAAATGCTCCCAATACGATTAATCCACTCTTCTTAAGGCTCTTGTCGAGCATTGACTTATAGCCATTTTCAAGCCTGTCGAACTGTCGTCCAAGGGCAGGTCCTACTCTGTCGGCAAAAACCGACTTGGTCGATTTAGCCAGCCATGCATAGAGCTTTAGAAAGGGCCAGATAATGAAATAGAGAGCAAAAAGTGGGAGTGAAGCAATCCGGGTATAGACATTTTGGCGTCTCCAGACCAGTAGTTTTTTAAAGAGGTTTGCGGCCGGATCTTTTTTGTCGGCCGTGATCAGCTCGCTCTCAAAAAATCTTGAACTGAGCACAGGGATCAATGTAATGGCAACCAGTACGGATACAATCAGCGCAAATGAAATGGTAAGTGCCAGATCCCCAAAGAGCAGACCGGCAATACCGGGTACAAATAGTATCGGCAGGAAGACCACCAGTGTAGTCAGGGTGGATACGATAACCGGCGTGGCCACCTCCTGGGCGCCCTGTATGGCGGCATCTTTACCGCTGGCACCATCCTCCTTAAAGCGGAATATATTTTCGAGTACCACAACGGCGTTATCCACCACCAATCCCACGGCCAGTGTAAGACCACTGAGTGAGATAATGTTGAGACTCACATTGGAGAAATCCATGATACTGAAGGTGGCGATAATCGAGATCGGTATGGTGATTGCCACCACCAGGGCCGAACGCCCGCTTCTGAGAAAAAGCAGAAGCATTAGGATCACCAAAAATACCGCCTGCAGCCCTGTCATGATCAGGTTATTGATCGACATGCTGATGAAGTCGGCACGGTTGGTGAGTACCTCCAGGCTCACATCGGAGGGCAAGATAGAGCGCATGTCGTCGAGGTTGTCAACCACGCCATTTGCGGCACCCACCACGTTGCTGTCGCTCTGTTTGTAGATATTCATGATAACGCCATCGCTGCCCTGAACACGTACATTGCCGATTGGCTGTGCGATGCCATCCTCTACCCAGGCTACATCCTTCAGGTAGACCGGGGCCCCGTCATCGGTTACGGCGACGATGCTGTTCCTGATCTCCTCGATATTCCGGAAATCGCCGATGGTTCTCAGCGAGAAGACGGTTTCCCCCTCGGTGAGCTCACCGGCCGGTACCTGTACATTTTCTTGCTGTATTCGATTGGAGATGTCGCTTACATCCAGATTGTAGGAGCGCATCTGGGCATTGCTTACCCGTACATTTATCTGACGATCGAAACCTCCCGCTGTTTCAGCTGAGGCGATACCGGGTAGGCGTTCAATACGCTGCTCCAGCTGCCTTGTAGCGATGGTTCGAAGCTCCCTGGGACTGCGGTTGTCGGACGTGAGCGCCAGCACAACCACCGGTTCATCATTGGGATCGTAGGAGAAGACAATGGGTTGATCCACCTCATCAGGCAGACCGCGACGAATCATATCGAGCTGCTTACGAACCTCTGTTTCAGCCACAAAGAGATCGGTACCCCAGTTGAAATTGAGTTTGACGACAGAGGCTCCCTGGCTTGACAGGGAACGAACACGTCGTACCCCTGAAATACTGCCCACCTGCTCCTCAACCTGACGGGTAATGAGCGCCTCCATATCCTCCGGAGCCACACCTTCATAGGTAGTGTAGACGGTAATCGTAGGGAAGGTTACGTCAGGATATAGATTCAGGCGAAGGTTGTTGAGTCCATAGAGGCCAAAGCCGATCAGGATGAGACTCAGCATCATAAAGGTGATGGGCCTGTTTACCGCTAATTTTGGGAGATTTTTCATGGTGAATCAGATTGAGATCGGTGCAGAGATGACTAATTGCTACTGGAACGTCCGCCACCTTGGCCGCCGCGCTGTTGTCGCATCTGTTCAATCTGTTCTCCGGAGATGTTCTCCGGTCTGTTTCTTTCACTGCCAGCTACACGGATTCTGGCACCATCTTCAAGATTTCTGTGACCGGTTACAATGAGCCCTTCACCCGGCTCAAGGCCATCACGGATCTCAATTCTGTCGCCCTGCTGAATGCCCAAGGTAAGGGTTCTGCGAACCGCAATGGAGTCGCCCTGATTCACAAAAGCTGAATAGGTTCGCTCAAGCTCAATCGTTCCGGTTTCGGGTTCGATATATGTATCAACCTTCTCAACCATCGCCGAGCGTGGAATTACTACAACACCTTCGCGAGTCTCCAGGTTAATTCTGGACTGAACCAAGGCGCCCTGATGAACGGAAGATGCGGCCTCTGTGAGGGTAACTACAACCTCACCAAGCCCTGATGAGGCGTTGAGTTGGGGGCTCTTTCTGGATACCACACCGGTAGCAATCTCACTGCTTCGGCTCGATAATGACATCGAAACCTCCTGGCCAACCTGAACGCGTTCCCAATCAGACATTGGCAGAAAAACACGGGTTTCAAAACCTACAAGGTTTGCTACTTCAAAGATGGCGGTACCGGTTGAGGCTACATCGCCTTCAGATATCATACGATTCAGAATCACACCATCAACCGGAGATTTGATTCGGGTGTTTTCAAGGTCTTCCCGGCTCTGAGTGAGGCTCGCACGTGCCGACTCATACTGTGAGCGGCTATTCAGGTAGTTGGTTCGAAATTCGTCAAACTCGGAACTGCTTATTAATTCGCGATCGTAGAGCTGTTGTTGACGTGCAAACTGGGTACTATCTCGTTCAAGTGTGGCGCGGGCCTGACGAATCTGAGCCTGAGCCTGTTCCATAGCATCCCTGTAGGGAGTGTCGTAGAGTTCGGCCATCAGTTGTCCCTGAGTTACGTTGTCGCCCAGATCCACATGAATACGCACAACGCGGTTTGAGATTTGGGGGGTAATGGTGACCATATCGCGTGCACGAATGGTGCCGTAGGAGCGAACCTGCTCTGAAATAGCCTCTGCCTGTACGGGTACAACTTCAACGCTGGTGGCTTGTCCGCCGCGTTGACCTCCGGGCCATTGCCCCTGGCGCTGATCTGAATTGTCAGAGCCGCAAGAGATTACAAGCAGTAGTGATAGAATCGCCCCGGAACTAAATAGTATCTTTTTCAACCCTATAGAATTTTGATTGTTTGTGAGTCCGTATTAATCGGAGAATGTACAAAGCACTACGTGAATTTCACCTTCATTGATACAATAAATGACAAGAAATAGTGCCGATTTTAAAACTTATTACAAAGTTGGGCCTTAATGCGTTCTGAGGGAGGGGTCAAAATCAAAAATAGATCAGAAAATATGGGCCAGCTCTTCGCAGATCTCCTCACACAGCCGGGTAAGTTCGGGTGAGATCGCATTTTTGGTATTGGAGTCTATATCCAACTCGCCCAAAAACTCTCCATTCTTCATTATGGGCACAACAATTTCCGATTTAACGTCAACGCTGCAGGCGAGATAGTTATCAGCCTTTGATACATCCTGAACCACGAATGTCTCATGGGTTTCTGCGGCCTGGCCGCAAATACCTATACCGTATGGTATACGTGTATGATCGGTTGCTTCGCCTACGAATGGTCCTAATTCAAGCATCCGCTCTTCGTTCGGGTCGGAGAGGTAGAAGCCTGTCCAGTCGAACAGTTCCACTTCCCGGTCCAGAAGTTCGCATACGGACTGAAGCTTCTCATCTCGGCTTCCTTCTCCGTGAATAATTTCTTTGGCTTTTTTGAGGATAGACTCGGTGTTCATCGGGGGTATTTGGGATTGGTTGATTAAGCTTATTCGGACAACGTATCCGTGCAGCAGAAAATTCGGTCCCAAAGTTAAGAAAAGTTTCGGTAGAGAAGAATATCCTTCAAATGATCATTCCTTATCTATGAAATCATCCTTAACTTTAGGGCTATGTTTGAAATTATCGCAGAATCAATGCCTGAGCAGAGTTCCTATCTCATTGGCGCAGGCGCACTACTTTTCGCTAGCTTTACCTCCCTGTTTTCAGTTGTAAACCCATTGGCGGCCATGCCTCTATTTCTCTCCCTAACGGATCGGTTTGATGAGAGAGAGCGCATCCAGACCGCAAAGAGGGCCTCTGTATACATGTTTGGGGTTTTGATCGTTTTTCTACTATTGGGTACCTATATCCTGAGTTTTTTCGGAATCTCTTTGGCGGGTATCCGAATTGCAGGTGGATTGATTATTATGCGCGCGGCCTACTCGATGCTCAACCCTGAAAAGGGAGGCAAAAAATTGACTGATGAAGATGAGGCAGCCGCTCTCGAAAAAGAGGATATCTCTTTTAGTCCGCTGGCTCTGCCACTGCTCTCGGGGCCCGGAAGTATTGCGGTGGTGATCGGTTTCGCTACACAGGCTGAAGGTATTTCCCATTTTGTTGTGAACGGTATCTCAATCTTTTTGGTGGTTGTGAGCACCTACATTCTGCTCAGGCTTGCACCAATTTCTGCCAAATACATCGGCCCTACGGGACTCAATGTAATGACTCGTTTGATGGGCTTCATTGCGCTTGCAATTAGTGTTCAGTTTATTCTGAGCGGTATTTCAAGATATTTCGGAATCTAAAGCAGTTATAAAAATGGATCAGCGGCAGAACTATCAGCGCCTGTTATGCTACGATTTATGGTGCACACGAAAACTCTGTGATCTGCTCACAGAGCGTGATCACTTTCAGAATCGTCCGGCCGTTACCGCCTTTCTGGCGCATATTGTTAATGTACAGGAGTACTGGTTTGAGAGGGTGATTCAGTTTCCGGATATGGATACGGATCGATGGGAGGAGTACCCGCCTGATGAGATCCGGGTTCGGGCAAAAGAGGCTCATCAGAAGTGGATAGACCTGATTGGCGACCACGAGGTGGCCCTTGAAACGGAGATCTATTTTGAGACGGAAAAAGGGGTAAACAGAAAGGCCTCAATCAGCCGTATCTGCCGGCACCTGGTGGAACATGGTGAACATCATCGAGCACAAATTTTACTTTTTCTCAGAAATTGTGATATTAACACGCCGCTTAAGGATTTTTCCGGCTACTCCCGATTAGCGGCTTCATAATGGGATTAAAGTAAAACGAACCTGCACGAGGTATACCACTGGAGTATTTAGAACAGTTACTTGTCAATTTTGCGAACTATGCCTGGGGAACTCCGCTATTGGTGCTGCTGGTTGGCGGTGGCGTCTTCTTTCTCATCTACTGTCGATTTGCACCATACAGGCACTTTTTCCATGGTGTTGAAGTACTTACCGGGAAGTATGAGGATCCCACAGCGCCGGGCGATATCAACCACTTTCAGGCTCTTTCGAGTGCACTGGCGGCAACCGTCGGGATGGGTAACATCAGCGGTGTGGCCATTGCGCTTGGAGTGGGTGGCCCCGGAGCGATCTTCTGGATGTGGATTACCGCTCTTGTCGGAATGGCAACAAAGTTTTTTACCTGTACGCTCGCCATCAT
Organism: Balneolaceae bacterium; assembly: GCA_020832225.1. Classification (GTDB taxonomy): domain Bacteria; phylum Bacteroidota; class Rhodothermia; order Balneolales; family Balneolaceae; genus Rhodohalobacter. Next base: position 7,935 of record JAFIFA010000018.1, on the reverse strand, counting down.
GTACCGCGGAAAGGATACCAGCGGAAAGATTCAGGGTGGACCGATGTACTTCATCACCGAAGGACTTGGGAAAAAGTGGAAGCCTCTGGCTGTTTTCTTCTCTATTGCCGGCTTGATTGGGTGTACACCGATGTTCCAGTCGAACCAGCTAACGCAAATTGTGCGGGATACCATGCTGGCTGAAAACGGATATCTCGGTTACAACACCATGTTGATGGCCGACTCTTTTCTGACGGAAACAGGTTTCAGGCTGTCTGATATCATCATGGGACTGGTGCTTGTAGGGCTTGTTTCGATGGTTATTTTCGGTGGAATTCGCAGAATTGGTCATGTTGCCGCTCGTCTGGTTCCGCTGATGGTGGTTATCTATGTACTTACCGTGGTCTACATCATCGTAAACAACATCGTTGATGTGCCTTACTACCTCACGCTGATCGTTACAGACGCTTTTACCGGTCAGGCGGCAGCAGGTGGTGCTGTGGGTGTTGTGATCTCCAACGGTATTCGACGTGGCGCCTTCTCCAATGAAGCCGGTATCGGTATGGAAGCGATGGCGCACGGCGCGGCCAAAACCCGTGAGCCCGTTCGTGAAGGGCTTGTTGCGATGCTTGAGCCTGCAATCGATACACTGCTGATCTGTACAATGACCGCACTTGCGCTGCTAATGACCGGCGCATGGACCAACACCGAGGTGGATGGTATTACAATGACAGCGCTCGCTTTTGAAACGGGTGTTCCGGTGGTTGGAAGCTATCTATTACTGATCTGTGTTCTGATCTTCAGCATCACCACAATGTTCACCTACTCCTATTACGGCACCAAGTGCCTCAACTTCCTTGGCGGTGCGCACAATAAGCACTACTACAACTACTTCTACATCTTCACCATCTTTGTAGGATCCATTACCACGATTGATATGGTGATCAACCTGATTGACGGAATGTTCGCCCTGATGGCAATTCCAACTATGACGGCCACCATACTCCTCGCTCCGAAAGTGATGAACGCCACAAAAGATTACTTCGCACGGAAGAATAGGGGGGATTTTGATGATGCCTAAGTTGAGTTGCGGGTTACAGGTTTCGAGTTGTGGGTTTGGGCTTCGGATCAGACCTGCAAGCACCGGAGCGTAGCGGAGGATCTTGCAGCGTCTCTTTGCGTTGCGGGTTGCGGGTTTTTTAACCACAATGGATGCTAAGCAGGCACAAAGGTCACTAAGGGTAACTTTTCACGTTTGCCCAAATCCCAAGTCCCGAAGCGGCGGCCGAATATAGCAAGGTGCAACGCCCCGCATAAAATCGGTGGCCTCCATCCCCAGCCCTGAAGGGGCACACCATTCCAGCCAGGGCAACTAAGATTTGTGAGCAAAACTTATCCCGTCAGGGACTACATATGGGTAGATATATAAGATCCATGCCACCCCGCGCCGAGGAGAGATTTTTGAAAAGGAAAAGGGTTCATCGAGGCGCAGTTGGAAGGGTTTTGGACAAGGGTGTTGCGAGTTACGGGTTCCGTGGCTGCGAGTTGTTGCGGACCTGTTTTTCATTTTTCCGTTACAAGTAGATTTGGGCTGCAATTAAAATTTGGGAGGTTTTACCGCTGCGGACACAGAGAAGGCGCGGAGAGCGCTGCGAGACTATTACTTAAATCTCACCTCCTTTGAGCTTCCCGCACATCAACGATTCAACTTCTAACAGACGCTGCCACGAGCTGCGCACGGTGGCAGGTCCTCCATTTAGCTTATCCCTTTCAGCTTTCAGCTTCTCGCTTTGAGCTACCCGCTTCAGACTTCCGGCTTCCGCCTTCCATTTCTTCCGCAGCCTTCTCCATCTTCTTCTGATGCTCTTTGAGCGCCTGTATATACTCATAACGAGCCTTTATGCCGGCACGGTTACCGTAAAAAACACCGAGGCCGCATGAGAGGATGAGAACCAGGATGATCAGAATGTCTGTCGTACCAACGGCAGGATCGGCGGATACATAGACCCAAACTGATGGGGGTAATGCAATGATGATACCCAGTCCAACATGCATATTGGTAGGAGCGGGCACTTTTCGGATGTAGCGCTTCACAGCTGCATAGGCGAGATTGAGGTAGAGAAAACCAAAACCGAGTAGAACAAGTGTCCCAACCCAGCCTGGTTCATAGATGTAGCTGAGAAATCCTTGGGTTGTAACAATGATGGCCAGTGATATCATCAGCGACCATGTTGAGTAGGCAAAAAATCGGGCTCCGTCTTGCATGAGCAGGTGTTAAATTCAAAAAAAGGATGAACGTGAAAGGTAAGGGAGTTTCGGCAGAGGTGAAATATCACTTCCGGGATTGACACAGCTCCACCAGCACGCCATGCTGCTCCTTAGGGTGCAGAAAAGCGACCAGTTTGTTGTCTGCACCCGATTTTGGCTCACTATTAAGTAGTGTGAATCCCTCCGATTCGAGCCGTGCCATCTCCTTGCGGATATCATCAACCTCAAAGGCGATGTGGTGAATCCCTTCACCACGCTTGCTGATATATTTCGAGATCACCGAATCGGCTGATGTACCGCCCAAAAGCTCAACCTTTGACTCACCGGTTTTGAAAAATGCAGTATCCACCTTTTCGCCCTCAACTACTTCCCGCTTGTAGCAGGGGGTGTTTAAAACGGTTTCGTAGGTCTGAATAGCCTCTTCAAGGTTGGATACGGCGATACCGATATGGTCAATTTTCATAATCACTACAGGTTGATTGAGTTTCCGGGGAAAAGATAGGAAAACTTAACCACGATGAACACAAAGCAGGATACGAAGAGCAGGGATATATTACTGTGAATTTGGGAATAAACCGCCGCGTTCCTCTGTGACTTCCCTGCGTCTATTGAGGTTAAAACATCCCGATCTATAAGTACACCCAGTTCTTAAGTAGTGAGCCTAAAACATATCTAACCTGTTTTTACCGCCGCGACCGCGGAGTAGGCGCGGAGAACGCAGAGGAAACCGTTTTACGTCTTTCGTCTCACGTTTTACCTAATCTTCCGCAAGAATCGGGTTTATGTTAACACTGCTGAATCTTACTTTCTGACAATGGAGCAGTCAGAGATCTATCAAAAAATGGCGCGGGCAATCCGCTACCTGGATGAGTTCACTTCGGAGCAGCCGAATCTGGAAGAGCTTGCAGAGGTGGTTAACATGAGCCCGTTTCACTTTCAACGAACCTTTACTCGCTGGGCAGGGGTGAGCCCAAAAACCTTTCTGCAGATGACCACCGCCAATCGTGCCGGTGAATTTTTGAGAAAAAACCGCACTCTGAATGAGGCTGCGGAAGCCGCCGGACTCTCCGGCACGGGACGGCTTCACGACCTCTTTGTAAAAGTGGAGGCGATGACGCCCGGAGAGATTAAAAAGGGTGCGGAGGGGCTCACGATTCGCTACTCCATCAACGACTCACGTTTTGGTGCTTTTGTTGCAGCCTCCACGCAGCGGGGATTATGTGATCTCCACTTTACGTCAGATATAGAGAGGGTGGCGTCAGAGCTGAAGAGTCGCTACCCATCCGCCGAAATTCAGGAAGGGGGCACGCCATTTCACAAACGGGCAGCATCAATCATTAATAAAAATAGTGAGACGGGTGAACCGCTCAGTCTTCATCTCAAAGGCACACCGTTTCAGCTCCAGATCTGGCGGGCACTATTGCGTATTCCGGAAGGACGTGTAATCTCTTACTCAGGCCTTGCAGAATCGGCAGGCCGGCCCAGCGCAGTCCGGGCTGCCGGATCCGCAACGGGAAAGAACCCGGTGGCCTGGCTGATTCCCTGCCACAGGGTGATTCGATCAACAGGAGCAATTGGGGAGTACCGCTGGGGCAGTGAACGGAAACGAATCATTCTTGGCGCAGAACTGTCGAAAAATCAATTGGAAGAGCGCTAAACTGCCATTGTAAAAAATTTACAGGTTTTAGGAAGCGGTTTGCCATACTGATTTACAATTCTTATCTGAATAGTCTACAGGCAGCCAGGGGCTTTTTATCTAAAACATGGACTGCTCATCCAAATAAGTACGACTTAAAAACCGATAGACATGACCAAAACGTTACGTAAACCACTACTATTTCTATTTGCACTGCTCATTGCAACGGGAGGTGCCCTCAATGCGCAGGATGGGCCTGATTTTAGCGACAGCTACATCTCAGCGCCCGAATCGCTGGCGGAGGAGATTCTTGCACCCCGCCATCTGAATGTATCCCTGAACAATTTGAGTCCGGCGGGAGACTATTTTCTGAACCGTGTGGGCACCGGATTGTCACCACTATCTGCATACGCCAAACCGTATTATAACATTGCAGGCCTTCAGATCGATAAAGTGGCGAACCGAAGCCGAACATGGACCACTCAGAATCCCGCTAACGGATTGCAGTTGATCAGCGCAGAAAGCGGTGATGTACGCGATCTCGATATCCCATCCGTAGACCATATCACTCATATGAACTGGTCACCATCAGGTGATCGAATTGCGTGGATTGGTCACCATACTCGGGAGAGCCATATCTACGTGACCGATGTCTCATCCGGATCAACGGAAAAGGTAACACCAAAACCGCTCCTTGCAACGTCTGCAACGGTACTGGAGTGGACAGGTGATGGCAATGCCATTTTTACCGTACTGATTCCTGAAGACAGAGGCCGAAAGCCAATCAAGCCACACACACCAAAACATCTGTCTGTGAAAAAGACAACAGAGGGTGAGAACAGGCTCCGGACCTTCCCAACACTTATTGAGAATCGCCACGAAGAGAATTTGCTGAGGTACTACACAACAGGTCAGCTTGTTAAGATTGACCTGACGAGCGGCGATTACGAACGGATTGGCGAGCCGGCCAAGATCAGAAATGTCAATGCGGCTCCATCCGGAGACTATGTTATGGTGCAGCTGATGGACAAAGAGTTTTCCAATGTAGTGCCCGTAAGCTGGTATGGCTGGACCGAAGAGATCTGGGACTTGAATGGTGAAAAACTGGCCGAAGTGCGTATCAGTGATGCCAGAATGGGCGTGCCCGGACAGGACATCATGGAAGATTTTGGACGAAGCATGGTACAGTGGAGGCCGGATGGAAACGGACTCAGCCTGATGCTGAAACCGGATGAAGAGGAAGAGAACGGTGATAACGATAATGGCAATAGCGGTAGCGACAAATACAGGATTGTACAGTGGATGCCTCCTTTTGGTGAAGATGACAAAGAGGTGATTTATGAATCATCCCGTGAAATGCGGTCGGTATCCTACAATGCTGACGCAGAGATGCTCTTTATTACGCAGCGCAGAGGCGGCACAGAGACTCTGTTTGCTTACGATACAACTCAGCCGGACACCACCTTTACCATCTACGAAAGGGATCACAGGGACTATTATGACAATCCCGGAAACCTGATGATGGAGCGAAACAGTATGGGCGTGAATACCGTGCGGACCTCAACATCCGGCGATCACGTATTCCTGTCAGGTATCAAAAGGCATGAAGATCATCAGGAGAATGCGCCACAGCCATTTCTTGATCGCGTTGAAATAGAGAGCGGTGAAACCGAGCGGATTTTTGAAAGTTCGTCTGATGTCTATGAGCAGGTTACTGCCGTGCTCGATAACAATATCGACCGGGTTGTGTTGAACCGTGAGTCGCGCGACATGCTGCCCGATTCATGGCTGATGGATCTCAACTCTGGTAACCTCACCAAACTGACCGATAACACCGATTACAATGAAGCGGTGACGCAGGCTCAACGTGAGCGATTCAAGGTGAAGCGTGCCGATGGATTTGAGTTTTGGGTGGATGTTATACTTCCTGCCGACTGGGATGGCGAGCGTCTTCCGGGATTCCTGTGGCACTACCCGCGGGAGTTTGACGACCAGGAAGAGTATGATGATGGTTTGAGAAACTACAACATCAACCGCTATCCGCGAGTTGGGGCGAGATCATCCGACTTTATGGTGAAGAAAGGGTATGCCGTCATTCAACCCGACTGGCCAATAGCGGGTGATCGAGGCACAGCCAACGACGGTTTCGTCTGGAGTATCGTGCAGAACAGTACAGCAGTTATCGATAGCGTGGATGCAAGAGGTTATGTAGACCGCCACCGAATGGCAATGGGCGGACATAGCTACGGCGCTTTCGGAACCGTGAATGCAATGATCCACACATCCTTCTTTAAGGCAGGAATTGCCGGCGCGGGTAACTTCAACAGGACACTCACGCCAATGGGCTTCCAGCGAGAGCGAAGCGATCTCTGGAGAGGGATGGACCGCTACCTGCAGATGTCCCCAATCTTCTGGGCCGACCGTATGGATGGTGCGCTTCTGATGTATCACGGTGCTGAAGATCAGAACGTGGGAACCTGGCCAACAAACTCAGAGCGCCTCTTTCATGCCTTGAATGGGCTCGATAAAGAAGCTGTGCTCTATATGTATCCACACGAAGGTCATGGACCGGCAGCCGAAGAGACCCTTCTCGATATGTGGACCCGCTGGGCAGAGTGGCTGGATTACCATGTGAAGTGATGATCCACTGACATGCTTTAAGTTTCAAGAGCGGCTGTTGCGAAAGCGATAGCCGCTTTTTAATTTAACGGGTGTATTACTGACTATTATGCAAACTCAGTAGTGTCCGGTTAAGCTATTTTGGTATTTCTCTAACCGATTGCTACACAGTAAATTAAGTGCTATTAAAATTTTTATCGATTTGAACTTGTAGTTTGCCAGTGTTCACGCAGTTCAATTGTCTTAATCATATACGTTTTATGAACACTGGCCGGATCATCTTTTCTCAACTTATGGATATTTTTCCCAAATACGAATTTAGAAAGATTGTTAACCATCACAAGGGGGATTACCGTGTACGGCAATTCAAATGTTGGGATCAATTCCTGTGTATGTGCTTTGGGCAACTCACCTTTCGTGACAGCCTTCGGGATCTGACCTCTACACTTAATGCACTCGGAACTCGTCGCTATCACATGGGCATCAAGCAACGTGTACCCCTGAGTACAATCTCCGATGCCAATGCTTCTCGGCCATGGGAAATTTATCAGGATCTGGCCGTCGTATTGATCGCTCATGCTCAGGAATTGTATGGCAAAGATGAACTGACCGAATCGATTAAAATCCTGGACTCCTCGACCATCGATTTGTGTCTGTCGTTGTTCCAGTGGGCAGAGTTCAGGGAACACAAAGCTGCCATCAAACTTCACACAATAATGGACCTGCAAGGTGCTATTCCCACATTTATCCATATTTCCGATGGCAAAATGCATGATGTGAACATCCTGGATATGATCCCGATTCTGGCAGGGAGTATCTACATTATGGACCGAGGATATCTGGATTTCGAGCGGCTGTATCACCTGCACAGACAAGGTGGCCGGTTTGTCATACGAGCCAAAAAGAATCTGCAGTTTTATCGAAAATCCTCCACACTGGTGGACTCCTCGGGCGGATTGCAATGCGACCAGATCATCCGGTTGACAGGACAAAAGACCAAACATCGCTATCCGGAGTTCTTGCGACGTGTCCGTTTGATTGACCAGGAGAACCATCAGGATATCGTTCTGTTGACCAACATAATCCATTGCGATGCCGAACAAATTGCCGACTATTATAAAAGTCGCTGGCAGATTGAGCTGTTCTTCAAATGGATCAAACAGAACTTGAGAATCAAAGCGTTCTACGGGCAAAATATCAATGCTGTGAAAACACAGATCTGGACCGCTATCTGTACCTATTTGATCATGATAATTTGCCATAGAACCAATCAATTTAACGTTACATTACACACGATGATGCAAGTTCTGAGTGTAGCCATATTGGAGCGTATGACGCTTAAACAGCTATTTTCCGGTGAAACACTCACGCAGTTAGAGACCCATGACCGTAACCAGTTGGGACTCTTTGACTTTTAACCGGACACTACTGAT
>JAFIFA010000095.1 GCA_020832225.1 Balneolaceae bacterium | reverse complement strand
ATACCGGAAGATGGTGGGCAGGTGGTAATCTCAGAATGGTGAACAGCCAGAAACGCGTGGTTGATGGGGAACTGCCAACCGACGGCTATACGCTGCTCGATTTCTATTCGGGTATTCGGTTTGATCAAAACGGAATGCACCGCATCTCACTGCGGGTAGACAATGTGGCTAACACTCTCTACAGGGACCATCTCTCCAGGATCGACCGCACAGAGTTTGGCTCACCGATGCCGGGGCGGAATGTGAGATTGTCCTATCGGTTTATGTTTTAGGGATCGGATTGAAAGAGAGGCCATTTCTTAATAACGGTTTTGCGGCTCTGATAGAGGGGCTGCAAAACCGATTAAGTTGAAAATTCGATTTGGTTAGAGAGAGAGAAGGGGTTGATGCATTCTACAATCTAAGAAGATCCTTTCAATAGGGAGCCAATATTAAAATGACAATCAGGATTATTCAATGTGGGATATCCGTTATCAGATATTTCAGTACCGAATAAGTAATCCGATCGTTTAACATTGTATATAAGACAATGTTTTACAATTGAATAGGTGTTAAAGGTTGTCACGGTATTCGCATATGCTTATCATATGCCTGACGAAATTAGCTCAACTAAGAATGCCCAGATTGAAAAAAATATGAAGCAGACAAGCTACTTGCTCGCCTCTCTATTTGTGGTGTTTGGCTTATTTAGCTTGAGTTTTCATGATCTGGTTCACGACCACTCAGAAGATTCAGCCCACCATCATCAATCGAATCTACCTTTTGATTTTGGTAATGATGATGATTGTATTTACTGCCTAGTAAATACCGATAATCCGGCTGATTATAGATCAACATGGGTCGTTGATAATAATCAGGGATTCTACATATCAGGACTTGATTCCTCACTAATCATTCCTGCCCCTTCTTTTGCCCATTTCGCACTTCGAGCTCCTCCCATCCGGGCTTGATCATATTCCATTCCCCACCGGAATATTTTCTCGCTTCAATGCTGTCAACAATTTCTGCCTCATTAATTGGCAAAGGCAGCCTATAGCAGGGACTCTACTTCATCTTTAAAAACAGGAAATCGGACTGCCTTAAACAGACCGATCACCATCTTTATTAACAGAAAAGCTCTGATTAGAGGCAAAGCTTATAGTTATCAGCTATGTCTCAGAAACCTGAATTCACTATACCTATGCGCCACCTATACCTTATTGTTTTACTTCCGCTGATCTATTCATGTGCCACAACAAAAGAGAAAACAACATCATATGACAGAGAGGCTCTGTCAGAAGAGGCGACAGAGTATAAAAACTGCTTCAATCTGAGTGTTCTGAATGAAGATGATCGTGTTCTGGCTGATTCACTGCTATACAGCAGCCTGAATAACACCGGCCTGCATACATTTACATCTACCCTTAAGCCGATGAGTGATATTTCATCATTCAGATGGCGGGTTGAACCTGAAGATGGCGATGATCACCCTTCCGTGGAATTTATCGATGAGTATACCCAACTGAATCGCATAGCCGAAGCTATATCATGCGGTCCACTTGAAACGGTTCTGACCCCCTTTAAAAGGGTGAATAACGGTGAGCGTTACGTTCAGATGAGAGTATACCGGTCTGATGCTGTAGATCGGGTATTGGAAGAATATCCTGAATTCTGGTCGCTGTGGACATTTGCTGAGGGCAGCAATCCGGCAATTATGATCCAGACTATGGAGTATGAGAGCTCAAGCAGCCGATTTAGGGGGTATGGCTATCTGTACGGATATCCGGGGCATGCCGTCGACTTTTTTGTAGAGGCAGCAGAGTCCGAATCGGAAACCGGTGAATTTGTCTCCAGAGATTTTATTCAGATGCCGGTTGTAAGTGGCCGTTCGGGCATGTTCGTCTATGCGGTTCCCGAAGGTCATGAATTGAATGAGGCGGACAGGGAGATCGAGGAGAAAGCACACGAGAATGTCAGGCGGTTTAACGAACGAGCTTCAGAGTACTACGAAGGGGAGACGTTTGATGCTGAGTCCTTTCTGCGTGACCTGTTTATAGAGATGAGCTGGGTCAATTGAAATCAGTTACTGATCAGCTACGATTGTAAATAAGAATTATCAGAAAGAGAATGATCTATAAGTTTTTTATCCTCGGTTTGGGACTGTTATACGGTCCGGCAGCCGTTTTCGCTATGTCTGATGATCAGGGAGTTTTGTGCGGAATCATCCTTGAACAACGCTCAGGGGACACTTTGCCGGGCGCTGTTATTCATATCAAAGATCTCAACAGATATATAACAGCCAACCACGAAGGTACCTTTTGTGTGGAGCTTCCTGCAAAAAAGTACAGCCTGAGAGTATCACACCTTGGCATGCGACCTGTGGAAAAGGAGTTTCAAGTTGAAGCTGATGAAACAGTTCAGTTCACAGTTCGCCTCTCATACAGCGCATTCGACCTGGATGAAATATCTGTTACTGCCAGTCAGGCCAACCGACTTGATCAGCCCGGAACGGTAAACCGTATTACAAGAGAAGGGATTGAGCATATACAGGCTTCAAACCTGGCTGATCTCTTTGAGCTTTTGCCGGGACAGCTTTCGGGGACGCCCTCTTTGACCTCAGCCCGACAAAGTTTGTTGAGACAGGTTCCCACAACCTCAGAAGCTGCTCGTGCAAATGCATTAGGGACAGGAGTTTTTGTTGATGGAATCCCTATTTCCAATAATGCGAATCTGCAAGATGATGTCTCAATTCTGAATGCTGCACCCGGATCTCTGCCTCCATTCTCTTCTGTAGCAGGGCGCGGGCTGGATTTGAGAGAGATTCCTCCTGATTTGATAGAGTCTCTGGAAGTTGTGCAGGGAGTTCCTTCGGCCAGGTATGGAGATATTACATCCGGCGCAGTTTTGGTCGAGTCGAGAGCTGGAGCTATTGCACCACAGGCAAGAGTTCGATTCAACCCAAATGTTCTTGATGCAAACTTAACGGCCGGTTTTGGTGACGGAGTTCAAAGTACCGGCATAAGCTTTTCCGGAAATATTACCAGATCACAGGATGATCCCAGGCAAAATCTCGATCTCTACACACGATTGACAGGACAACTCAATTTGTCGAGAAGCTGGCTTGAAAACAGGGCGCTCCGAACCAGTTTGAGACTACAGGCCAGCCAGTTTCTGGATGAGCGACGACTTGATCCACAGGACGAAGTATCCAGAAGAGAGAGGGAATCTCAGGATCGGTTTCTCCAAGTCTCCATGAATACAAGTTATGCATTTAACAGGGATCGCTCACACAAATTGTCGCTCGATGCAAGTGTTGGCATACGCAGGCAGGTTGGTTACTACGCAGAGAATATATCCCGTATGGGGCTGTTTCCACTATCGGATGCACGCACAGATACTACGATTATCGGAACGTTTGGCTCATCACAGTATCGTAATGAAACAACGGTGGAAGGGAACCCACTAAATATATACACAAGAGCCGAATACAGTAATCGCTTCAGCGCCGGCCAGACAGTGCACAATTATGTATTGGGTATTGAGTGGAAGCACGATTCCAACAGGGGAGATGGGCGGCAGTTTGACGTGTTGCGACCACCACGTCAGAACTACTCAGTGGGAGATCGTCCCCGGAGTTTCGATGATATTCCATCCCTGAATATGTTGTCTGTTTATGGTGAGCACCGAATGGCGGGAACTTTGGGAGATCGTGTCTACTCACTACAGGCAGGTCTCAGGTTTGATAATGTTTCACCGGAATCTCCTGTTAAAGGACGATTTGGCACTGTACTCGCGCCGAGGTTAAATGCTTCAATTGAACTTTTAAGAAATGTACACATCAGATCGGGATATGGAGTAACGGCCAAAGCGCCCCCGCTGAATATGCTCTATCCAGGTCCGCGCTACTTCGATGTTGTGAACTTCAGTAATTATGCCACCAATCCCGCGGAAAGGTTGGCAATTGTCACTACAGCGGTTGTTGAGCCGGATAATTCTGACATGCGGGCCTATACATCCCGAAAGTTTGAACTGGGTACATATTACGATTCTGACCCGGTATACCTCTCACTTACATTTTACAGGGAAAATACGAATGGAGCGTATGGGTTAACAAGGGATGTGTATCCGGTAGTTTTTGATCGATTTGAAGCAACTGAGTTCCCTGAAAATGCGCCACCGGTCATAAACCCCGATCCGGTTGAGACACGAACTTTTCTGGGCGCCTACGATCTCCCTGCAAACTCGAGATTTATTTTTAACAAAGGTCTGGAACTCGATTCCTCGGTAAATCTGAATCGGACCTGGCTCTCGTCGCTGTCGGTAAATGGTGCTCTGATCTCAACTACTGCCGGTGATGATGGTTTGAACATCGATACCAACAGGCTATTTGGTTCATCGGTACCCTCCAGAATAGGAATTTTTGAAAGAGAACAGATCGAAAGATCCAGGCTTTCGACGAGCATTCGGTCTGTCCACCACATTTCAGATTTAGGCCTGGTTGTATCTCTGCTTGCTCAAACCATATGGATGGATAGAGACCTGCGCTCTAACGTTCAGCTAAATCCGGTAGGATATATAACTGATGAGGGTGAGCGTACCATGATACCCCCTGAAAATCGAACCGACGAAGCGTTTGATGATATTCGAAGGCAGGTAAGCGATACGTATCTGATAGAAGAACGTCGTCCGCCCCTGTGGCTATTCAATCTTCGGCTCAGCAAGAGTTTCGCCGGAGGTGTTGAAGCCTCCTTTTTCGCAAATAACGTCTTCTCCTCCAGGCCTATGTATGAAAGTGCCCGATCCGGAGCTCTGATCAGACGCAATCCACCCCTCTTTTTTGGCTTTGATCTATCAATCAGAATCAGACGTTGAGAGATCAATCAAAAATTTCACCCTACAAATCAACAACTAAAACAAAACACAGTATGAAGCAACTATACACAATCATAACAATAACTCTGGCAGTAATGCTGGCTTTCTCACTCACCTCGTGCGATAGCAATTCCGATATAAACACAGCTGAGGTGAGATTACAGGTAGAATATCCAGACTTGTATGCGGAAACTTATGCTGAAAATGCTGAAGTGACCATCACAAGTGTCGAAAGAGATGAATCTGAAAGCGCAACTACGGATGAAAACGGTTTTGCTGTTTTTTCAGATGTGATTCCGGGGAACTACAATATTCGCGCGGAAATTGAGCTTAGCGCAGATGAAGCACTTGAACTTACGGGGAATGCTGAAGAGGTCTCCCTGAGTGTCTCTGAAAGCAATGTAAACCTGATTTCAGGAGCTAATGAAACGATGCCTCTGAAGCTTCGTGGTTCTGCAGTTGGTGATTTCGTGATTAAGGAGGTCTATTACACTGGTTCTCAAAGGCCAGAAGGTGGAAACTACTTCAATGATCAATTCCACGAAATCTACAATAACTCTACCGAAGTTTTGTATGCAGATGGCCTCTATATCGCTGATGTATTTGGTCCGGCTGGGCAGATAAACCCCAATACAGAGCCTACACCCTTTCAGGATGATCAAGATCACGTATACCTGAATAGCGTCTGGAAGGTACCGGGCAGCGGAACGGATTACCCTATTGAGCCGGGTGAAAGTTTTATCATTGCTCAAACGGCCCAGGATCATCGCGACAACCCGGACCTGAATCCGAACAGCCCTGTCAATCTCGGAGATGCTGATTTTGAGACCTACAATCAGCGCGATGACGACCGGGATGTGGATAATCCGAATGTGACAAATATGGAACGTGTCTACTTCACGGGTGGATTCACTTGGCTGGTACCTGTCTTTGGTCCCGGACTGGTCATCTTTAGAGTTGATGATTTTGACTCACTGGAACAGGTAGCGGTTCCGGATGCTCACTCAGAGTTTCCTCCTAGAATTCAACTTCCAAATGAGCTGGTGATTGACGCGTTCGAAGCTCTTCAAAACTCTCAAAGTGGCGATTATAAGAGAATTCCTCTCGATATCGATTCAGGGTTTGTGAGTGCTTCAGGTACTTACACATCTGAAAGCGCCAGAAGGGTGACCGAAAGAATCATTGACGGACGCCGGATTCTGCGCAACACCGGAAATACCTCAGAAGACTTTGAAATCATAGCGACCCCAACACCTAGAAGCTTTGATTAAGAGCAATTAAACAGTGAATCACAAAAACATGTCTCCTCCGGCGGGAGACATGTTTTATAAACGAAGCAAGGATTGCTTCCCGATTTGAATGCAAAGTAAAATGATTTGCAAGTCAGTTAAAACTATTTTTTTCACACTACTAACTATTCTGATCTGTCTCTGTGGTGAAAAGGCCATTGCTCAGATTATGTTCTTCAATGAAGATCCTTCCATTGGAAAATCAGCATTTGGAGATTTTCGCCATTATCACTTCAGCACCTTTAATGAGATTGGAGGAAATCCGGCAGGTATGAGTTTTGGAGACTCAAAGAATTACGGCATATACAGTATTGGCAGTTATTATGAAAGCGGGAGTTTCAGACAAACACAGCAGCCTGCTGCTCAGATTTATGGTGCATTTGAGGCTGAAGGCAGACGTAAAATTAACAACTGGGATCTGTCTGGTTCAGTAAGTCTGAACAGAGGGCGCAGTTACGACGTAGAGTATTTCAACCGGGCTCCGAGAAATAATCAAAATCCCTATCAGTGGGCCGACACAACCGGTGGAGACTGGACAAATAATATTGTTTCCCTGAACGGCAGCGCGGCCAAGCCTCTGTTTGATGGTCGGGTCGCTTTAGGTTTGTCCGGATACTATGAGGTAATGCAGGGAGCGAGACAAAATGTTGAACGCCCTTTGTACAACTACAGCAGATATCTTGTTGTAACAGGGTTCAAATTGAAATTGAGTGAAAACTCACGGGCAGGGCTCTATTCCGTTTTAGGAAAATCAAAAGAAGAGCAGGAGCTGGGATTTTTTAACCAGCTGAATACGAATGCTATTTTGCAGCGGGGCATAGGGACGTTTAGCTGGAATACGTTCAACTCGGCCAACAGAACCTATGACGGAACCATTGCAGGCGGAAATGCACAGTTTGAGTTTCATAGAAATCAAAGAAGTCTATCCTCATCGATAGGATATATAAACAGATCTGAAAGCGTTCAAACCGGTATAAGTAACCCCTCACCGGCCGGAAACTGGAATTTGCATGAACTGACAATGTCTAATGAGATTAGCAGAGAGGGACAGAGGCACAGACATCAGATTTATGTTACGACCGACCTGATTTTTGGAAGAGGTGTCGATCCTCAGCTGGGCGGAGTGAATGTAGAGATGCAAAATATTTTACACTCTGCCGGTTATAGATTGGACCGTAGTAATAGCCCACGATCCTACACATTCTATGCCGGATTTCACGACTATGAAAAAGAAGATCGTGTAACGATCTCTGCACAGCGGATCAGCAGGGTATTTGCAGGCATCGATTATCATACAAGCCTGTGGACGGATAACCTTTCCGTAGATCTCAGTTTGGGTTTTGCCACCAACCTCAAAAATGAGCTGGATTATCGTAATGAGAATGAGATGATTCAAAGGATCTTTCTACCTGAACAGGAATTTTTGAGTCAACATACAATTGGAACAGGTCTGGAGGTGCTCTACCTCTGGGAGAGGTCAGCAAATCGCATAGGCACGGGAATTCGCATGAATCATGAAGCTGGTTTTACTACTTCTGGAAGTGATGATGTCAATCACAGAAGCATAATCAGTCTCTATTTATCGCTGTTCAATTGAAATGATGGGAAAAGTGACTGTAGCTGATAGATTTAAAAATCAGATTTTCACCACGTATTCAATCAGAAGAGGGTGGCCTTTTGGAAAGTAAGCGAGTAGTTGGCCGTCTGGCAGGAGTTGCAATCGTGGCAGGTTCGATGCTTGGAGTGGGAATATTTCTGACTCCTCCATTGGTTGCACAATATATACAAGATCCGGCATGGTACATGGCGGCCTGGCTTTTTGGTGGTGTAATTGCTTATTCGGGAGCCGTTGCATATGCAGAGCTGGCAACGAGATTTCCTGAGGCAGGCGGGGATTATGTATTCATTTACCACGCTTTTGGCCCGTCACTTTCATTTGCAGCCGGTACACTACTCTACTTTGGAGTTTTTGCCGGATCGATAGCCACTGTGGCTGTGCCGATAGCTGACTATATACTACCTCTTTTTCTGTCACATTTTGGCGAAGTAAACCCGTCACGTATAATATTTTCTTTCTGGATAATCGACCTGACCGTTTCAAGGGTGGCAGGAATTGTACTGATTGTGATATTGGCATTGATAAATATATTCGGGACCCAAATTTCGGTAAACGTTCAGATTGTGTTCACTGTACTGCCGATGGTTATGCTTGCTGTGATATTTTTCTACTTTTTCACTTCGATTGACATAATCTCTGCAGCTGACCGAAACAGTAGCCCAAGCTTTAGTCTACCCTTTATGAAAACCGGTCCGGCCATACTCGCGATCTACTTCGCCTATTCGGGTTGGAATGCCGCTGCTTATATAGCCGGCGATATTAAAAACCCGTCCAGAACGATTCCCTATTCATTGATTGGAGGAACACTCAGCATAACGATTCTCTACCTGATTGTAGCCGGAGGTTTGTTCTATATGGCCGGTCCAGATAAGCTTTCTGAAACAGTCGATCCGGTATCTTATGTAGCAGCAGCATTTAGCAGTTCATCAGGGATTTACCTTATAACCTCCATGATTGCATTTGCCCTGCTTGCGTCTCTAAACGGCACCATACTTGCCGGTGGTCGCGTGGGTTACTCGATGGCCAGATATGGATCTCTGTTTCAGTGTGCGGGTAACGTGAGCAGTAGGTACGGAACTCCCCATTTTTCAATAGCCGGTGTTTCTGCAATCGCAATCCTGTTTGTTTTGACAGGTACATTTGAGTGGCTTCTTGAATTTACCAGTCTGGCGATGTTTCTGTTGAGTGGTTTAACAGTTCTGTCACTTTATGTTATTCGAAACAAGAGTAATACGAATGCGCCCTATCAGGCAACGGGCTATCCACTGTTTCCTGGTCTGATTCTGATTTTGAGTATGGCCATCATTTTTGTGAATGTATATAAAGCTACAGTTGGAGATGACAGATTTACTACAGCCTCAGTTTACCCATTATCCGGAATTGCTCTGTTTATACTGGTTTGGTTGGGGCATAAAATATATTCGGAATTCATGAACAGATAAAAAGTTGAATTTATGAATTAAAACATATCCCCGGGAAGTTGATTCATGAACCCTGGAAAATGAGTGAAATGGAGCAGCAGATGTACGAATGCAGAATTGGCATTGATTACTCTGAACCAATTATTTCTGATATTAAAGAGAGCTATAAACGCGCCAGTTCAATTCTCTGGAGCAAAAAAGGGAGTAGAGAGGTGAAAGATGAGAATGAGTGGGTTCTGAAGAAGCATGTGAAGAATCGAAGCTAAAAAAACACCCTTACGAATATATAAGGGTGTCTGGTTCTATCTGTCTACTCACAACTTGGGCAGATTTTACGCAACATTGGATCGGTCGGGCAGGAATCTCCGTCAGCCGCCAGAGCCTCGTTCACCACATCGTCCCCAAATTTAGAACGGGCTTTTACGATCAGCTCTTCGTTTGATTCCGCCTCAGGTTTGGATGGGGCAGCCCCAAAACCCCGTTTTTTTGCAGAGGTCTGATTTGCACTTTCACCAACTGCTTCAGCTTGTTTAGCGTTTTTGGCAGATCCGCTAAATCCGGACCGGCTACCTCTTTTATTCACCGATGAAGTGTACTTTTCACCTCTGATCACCTTATCAACAAAGCAGTAGTAGGTGGATTTGAGCTTTTTCTTCCAGGCGTAGGTGTAGATATCCGGCATATCGCTTCTCATCTGCTCATCGATGTAGATCGATTTGGAAACGGCCTGATCGATCGATTCCTGAAATGCAGCCGCTATATCGATCTGGCGTCTGGGATGGATCTCATAGGCCGTTTTGTAGACCTCTTTGTCGATCACCCCATCCAGTTCCTCGATCAGCTGTACGGAACCGTTATACTGTTTGATCAGGTTTGCCATCCGGTCGTTCCAGAGATTCTTGCTCTCCAGCTCCTCGATCAGCTGACGATTGATGACGATATGTTTGCCCGAAAGGGTGTCACGCGAGTAAAGATTGCTGAAATAGCTGTCGATAGAGGATGTAGTGCCGGAGATGATCGATATCGTTGCCGTAGGGGCAATAGCCAGCAGAACCGCATTTCTTCTGGGCTTGTACTCATAACCGGTTCTGTTTTTAGCAACATCATCATAATGGGCAAATGCACCTCGCTCCTCAGCCATCTCTTCTGATTTTTCATAGCAAACCTCACGCATGAATGAACCAAGCTTTCTCGCCAGAATAACGGCCTCTTCGGAGTCATAGGCAATATTCAGGTCCACAAGCGCCTCGGCAAATCCCATCACGCCAATGCCAAGCGGGCGCAGATCCATCGTGTTCTTTCGGGCATCTTCCGAGGGGTAGAAGTTTTTATCGAGAATGTTGTCCAGACCCAAAACCATGGTCTTCAGGCTATCCCCGATCTTCTCCCAGTCGAAGTCTGAATGGTCAGGCTTCACATGTTTCGAGAGGTTCAGGGAGGCAAGAGTACAGACAGCTGTTGAATCCGGGCGGTTCGGTATGGAAATTTCCGTACACAGATTGGAGCTATTGATGACACTATACTGAGGACAGGGATTTTTCCGATTGTGCTCATCCTTAAAGATCAACCAGGGGTGACCTGTTTTGGCAAGTTTGAAGAGGTATTTCTTAAAAAAGGTCTGCCCCTCCAGCTTTTTGAATTGATGAAGCTCACCATTTTCCGCCTGCTCAATCCGTTCGTTGTATTTCTTTGCAAAATCATCGCCGAAAGAGTCCACCAGTTCCGGACACTCACCCGGGTCGAAGAGGTAGATCGGCTCGCCGTTCTCTATGCGCGACATCATCTCATCCGGCATCCAGAGCTTTGTGTTGAGTGAGGGAGTTCGGAAATAGGAATTACCGGTGGTCTCCCGAAGGTCGAGAAAGGCCTCAATATCCAGGTGCCAGGGCTGTATGGAGATCACCTGAGAACTGCGCCTGCGACCTCCCTGTTGAATGGAGTTGATCAGCGTGTCGTACATCTTAATAAACGGGATTACGCCGGACGACTGTGCATTGAGGGAGTGGATGGTGGAGCCGGTGGACCGGATTCTGCTTACGTCGGTACCAACACCACCCGCATGCTTGGCTAAAAATGCCGTCTCTTTGGCTTTGTCCATAATGGAGTCGAGGGAGTCATCAACCACACTTACATAGCAGGAGGAGTATTGAGACATCGGTGTTCCGGAATTGAAGAGTGTTGGCGTGGAGTGGAGGTATTCAAGCCGTGAAAGCTTGTTGTACATCTTGATCACCTCCTCGTTGGAGTTGCCAATTCCCATTGCCACACGCATGAAAAACCACTGCGGCTTTTCGATGGTCTCGCCGTTACGGTCGCGCAGTAAATAGCGGTCGCGAAGTGTAGTGAGGCCGAAGTAGCCGAAGAGTTCATCCCGCGAGTAGTCCATGGAGGATGAAAGCAGGTCGATATCAAATTTCAACAGATCTTCGATAAGGAGATTTTCCCGGATTCCCTCATCCAGATAGGAGGAGAAGTCTCCCAGTCGGCGGTCTATTTTTTTGTTGATCTGTTTCATGAGCTGACGCGCCGAGAGCTTGTCATACATGGGGTGCTGAGGAATGAGTTGCTCAATCGCTTTAAGCAGAAGCTGATCGATCTCCTCCGTCTTTACCTTTTCGGGAAGTTTGAGGTCGAGCTCCTTCATAATCCGGAACACAATTTCATAATCATCTTCAACATCCATTCCTGAAAGAATTTCAAAAATGGCGTTCATGATTTTCTGTGTTTCAAAGGTCTCTTCCGATCCGTTTCGTTTTATGACTGTTCGTTTCATAGTGATTCCCTGATTAGTAGTTTGTGTATTCAGTTGAAGAGACTTCAAAAAAGTTGATCAGCTTCTTTACATCCTCTTTCTGCAGAAATTTCAGCGGGTTTTCGTTGATGTGAAACTCTGGACTGAACCCAAGCTCTTCGAGTCTTCGGTCCGTGATATATTTCAGATACTTTTCAAGTTCAGAACCGGTAATACCGAGGATGATCTTGTTTTTGAACTTGGTCTGGACGTATTCGATCTCAAGGTAGGCGCCCTTCAGAATGATGTCGCGAATTTCATTCACATACTGGGTGTCTTCGGCGATTTCCGGAGTCTCCTCCAACATAATCAGGATCGATTCGATCCCGTTTTGCAGATGCAGGGATTCATCGATAAGAACCAGCTCCACACCGGAGACCACATTCTTCATTTTGCCCATATCCTTGAGTGCGAAAAAATGGGCGAATGAGGAGTAGAAGAAAATTCCCTCCATCACAATGTTGTTGAGCAGGATAGCGCGAAGCACATCCTTTTTCCCCTGAAGCGTTTCGGGGTCAATTTTGCCATAGCTGATTTTATCGATCTCCTCCACAATGAGGTCCTGCTTTTTCTTCAGTATCGGATCCTTAAAGGCAACCTGATACATCTTCTCACGATCCATATCGAAGCTCTGGAGAACAATCTCAAAAAAGTCGCTGTGTATGTTCTCCATAAAGAGCTGGGTGCTGAAGCTCATCTTTGCGTGAGGATCACTCAGCATGGGGAAGAAGGAGTTAACCAATACATTCTGAACAAGCAGCTCGGAAGAGCAAAAATAGCCGACTGCCGTATCAAAGAGATCTTTCTCATCTTCCGAGAGAGAGTGGTAATCCAGAGCATCCTGCTGAATATTCAGCTCTTCGGGAAACCAGATCGCCTTTTTCTGTTTTTCATAAAGCTCTTTAAAAATTGGATAGGAGGGTGTTTCGCTCAGCTCGATATTATCCCGTACCGAGGTGCGTGCAATTAACTTTTTCATCGGTTTTTGTAGTTCTATATGAAGAGGCTGGGATGAGCTACAAAAAAGAATACGGGTACACCAATAGCACGTGAACCGACTGCTTTTTCAACTCAAGTTCTATTCCCGGAACCTCGTTTACTTGAATTCAGGCAGGTCTCCTGGCTCACCGGGTGATTTCTTCCGCCTTCCCATTCCTTTTGGAGCTGGAACAGTGGCATTTGGAGAAAATTACCGGTTTACAGTTGCGGGTACAGCTCCGGATTTCCCATCCTTCGTAGGACAGATCACCGGATTCCCTTTTCATCAGCACCGTTAATCACGGGGCTGACACCATAAATTCTCCTTCAGAATAATCGATACGGTTGGGACAATCAATGCGACTTTTCCACAGATTGGACAAGTTATACACATTAACCTCTAAAGAGGGGTGAGGGAGACTCAGAACGTAGCAGAGGAGAACAATTCTCAAAATTTGCTATAATTACACTATTGGCACCAAATAGGGTTGGGCCATAGGTATATTTGAAAGTCAAGAAATCGGGAGAATTATGAATGAGACAGAAGCTCTTTTGGAAAAAATCAAAGCAAGACGCCGTAAGGTTGCGGAGTATCTGGATAAAAATGAGCCGCGGCAATCCCGCCTGATCACTATATCCATTGTTGCGGGAGCGATGGCGGCAGCTTTAACAGCCGGGCCCGGCGTTGGTGGAACCGGCTTTATCGATACGGCCGGGGATGTGGTTTCCTTTGGAGTTCCTGTTTGGCAGGCTCTCTGCCTGATGGCCACATTTTTATCTGTTGCTGTGGTAATCGCTAACGGGATGCTGAAATCGAATGACATTGTATCAAAGATATCTCAGGCTCGTGGGTGCGATGCCAAATTGGAGGGGCTTGAAATTATGCTCAGTATGAATCAGATTGATCTGAAGCAGGCCACATCTTTTTATACGCAGTATCTGACGGAGATTTCGCATATCAGGTAGCCGCCTACTATTGCGCACTCTGTTTTCATGAGCTCAGAGAGGAGGCCTGAATCTCATTGGATCATTTCAGATTTGAGATGAAGAAAAGATGAGCGTTTCCAGGCCCGGAATATGGTAAAAATGCTCAATCTAATAGGCGGTTGTTATCCCGGAGCAGGCAATTGGATTTCGATCTCAGCTGATGTGGGAAAGCGAAACCACGATCTCTACGACCCTAAATTTCTGCATATTGGTTAGGTTGAAAGTGTATTGTTTGCAGAAAAACTACTCTTCATCCCTCGGTACATAGTAGGTAATTCCGCCTGTAATGAATACAAGAATACCCACCCAGATTGCCCAGCTTGTGGTACCGGTAGTTGTTTCCGGTTCAGAAAAAAGTGTAACTAAAATAAATACAAGCCCGGAAAGTAAAATGATGATGCCTATTATTTTCATAATTCCTCTATAATATTGTTTAATCCCATTGTTGAATCTACAACCAAAAAAAGATAATTGGTACAATTTGTTCATTATTTCAGCAAATACCTTAATTCCAGTTCACTCTGAATTAAGCGTGTATTTGCAAGAGGTGGCAGCCGGTGATATAATTTCCCCGCAGAAATAATGGGTTCATGGGGGGTTAAACATTCCTACTCTACACTGTACTTCCGGATTGACATGGAACTGACCAACGGTGAAGATAGTTACAATCACCTAAGCAGTAAATAATATGAAATATACGAGCACAGCGTACGTAGCGCTGGCGGCATTCTGTTGGGGATTATCAGGCGGGATAGGTGGTATGCTTATTGCCGATGATTGGGATCCGTTTGTAGTTTCATTCTACCGTGGCCTGATCGGACTGTTTTTTGTGGTCGTCTGGCTAATGATTAGTCCGATCGGCAGCGGGCTCAAAAACTATCGACTATGGTTTTGGTCGGTAGTTGCGGGTCTCGGCGTAGCAGGTAATTTCGCGTTTTACTTTGTGAGCATCGATCAGGGAAGTGTTGCGGTTGCAGCCACATTGATGTATTGCGCTCCGGTTTTTGTCTATCTCGTCTCCTTCGCTCTAAAGCTTGAAAGTCCTACTCTGTTGAAGTGGATTGCGATAGCGCTGGTGATGTTTGGTATCGTATTGCTGACAGAGATCTATGACGTTGATTCAGACGGAGTCACGCTTTTTGGTGTTGTAGCAGGACTGTTGGCCGGAATATCCTATACGGTGTTCATTTTTGGCTTCAAATATGCGGCATCGTACGGTAGTCCGCAGGCAATTCTTTCCATAGCGTTTATGGTGCTCACATTAATCTTAATATGGCCGGGTGATAGTGTTCAAACCGGTGAAGTGTTGGAGCCGGCAAATTTGCCGCTCTTCACGTTGTTGGGAATACTCGGTGCAGGCCTATCTTTTATTCTCTACGTAAACGGCCTGAACTACACTGTTCCCGGCGTGGCATCCATTGTGGCAATGGTTGAACCGGTAACTGCTTCTCTATTCGGTGTATTTGTTCTATCTGAAAGCCTAACCATAACGCAAATTTTTGGCATGGTACTAATACTTATTACAGCTACTGTGATGAGTCTGTTTTCAGGCTCCGGACGTACACCCTCCAGGTTTAAAAAATAGCGTGAATGAATCACATATCTGCTTAAAATTCCTGGCCCGAGGTTTCAAGTTGGTTGGAAAAAATTTCATAAGTTATTCATCTTATCGAACTCATTAAGCTATGCAATGACTCAAGTCCCGCAAAAGGTTTTATACTGCTCATCAAAACCGGTGGGCACAAGTTGGAGATCCTTTGCTACCCATTGATCTTGGTAAGGGTTTTTCATTTTCTCAAGCAGGGAATGAAATTTAGTATAATCACCATCATTAGAAGCCGCAGTTAATGCTTCCTCTACGAGATGATTTCTGGGGATAAATAGCGGATTTAACCGAGCCATCCTCCGGCGTGCCTCGCTAATGCCACCCTGCTGTTTTTCAATAGTGGCTCTCCATTCATCGTGCCAATTCCGAAACTCCTGATTAGCTTTAAAATGGCCGGGGGTTTCATCAGGGTTGGCAATGACGAGAAAGGTATTTGTGTAATCGGCTTTCGACTTCTCCATCCACGATATAAGCTGATCTGTCAGATATTTCTGTTGACTGCCCGATTTACTGAAACCGAGCTTCTTCCCCATCATCCGATACCACTCATCTTTAAAACGAGGCTCAAACTCTCGGATCACTTCCTGGGCAGCTTTTCTGGCTTCTTCTTCGTCATCATCAATGAAGGGGAGAAGCGTGCCTGCAAAAATAGCCAGGTTCCACTGCACGATTCCCGGCTGGTTGCTAAAGGCGTAGCGCTTGTTGATGTCAACCGAGCTGAAGGCAGTAGATGGATCGAATGTATTCATAAATGAGCAAGGCCCGAAGTCGATCGATTCACCGCTGATGCTCATATTATCTGTATTCAGCACTCCGTGAATGAATCCGGTTCGCATCCACTCTAAAACCAGATTTAGCTGCTTCTCAGCAACGCATTTTAACAGGCTCAGGGCTCTGTTTTCTGATTCTTCCAGGTCAGGGTAGTGCCTGGAAACTACATAGTCCAGGAAATTACTTAGCTTTTCACGGGAAAGAAAACGGCTTGCATATTCAAAGGTTCCGATGCGAATATGGCTGGAAGCCACTCGTGTAAGTACAGCTCCCGGATGCACGGATTCTCGGTACACAGGCTGCCCCGTCTCCGCCACAGCAAGGCTCCCGGATGTAGGAATACCAAGATGATGCAGAGCCTCGCTGATCAGGTACTCCCTGAGCATTGAGTAAAGGGTAGCGCGCCCATCACCAGATCTGGAATAGGGAGTTCTTCCACTTCCTTTAAACTGTATATCGTATCGCTTTCCATGCGGGGAAAGATGTTCACCTAGAACAATCGCTCTTCCGTCACCCAGCATAGTAAAGTGTCCAAACTGATGCCCCGCGTAGGCTTGAGAGATTGGCTCTGCACCATCCGGCAGTTGATTGCCTGTGAAGATGGCTGCAAGATCAGCCTGATCTGTTTCAGAAAAGTCAAGACCCAGCTCATCAGCCAGGCGGGAGTTAAACAGAATTATTTCAGGTTTTTCAACCGGCATCGGATCCAAGATAGAATAAAAATCTTGAGGTAGTTTCTTATAGGTATTATCGAAATTCCAGCCTTTGTTATTCTTCATGATATCGATCTGCTGTAGATATTGGATAGTTGCTTGTAATGAGCTCAGGTTAAACGTTTTAAAGTGGAGCCGCTTCTGAAAAATCTGAAACATATTCCGAAAAATGCGGGATACCAGATCAAGTCATTAAAAATGATGAGTATTCCAAAGGATAGGGTGATATCTCCGTTTAGATAGGTATACAGAAAACCGATTGGGCCAAATATCTTGCCTAGAAGACCGACCAATACAATTGGCAGATGTTTTTGCTCGTTCAGGGCCGCTACTGCATACCCAATTCCATAAACGCCCACAATCATGCCGATGGTTTGCCAGAGAAAAAGCGGAGTATCCGGATTCAGCCCGAAAAGCTGAAAGGCCTGTTGAGGAAATATCACTGCCCAAAATCCAAAACCGATATTATACCATGCCGCCGCAAAAAGCCAGCGAGAGTGCTGGCTAAAAGGCTGTTGCCATCTCTCTTTTAACAGATCATCGAAATGGTCAAGCCCCTGCCAAATACCGTCTGCATCCGTTTCCCTGGATTTCCAGGCCATCCATATAGGTACCAGCTGGAAAAAGATTCTTGCGATCATAAAGGTACTGCCGCTGATTCCAAAAATCTCATGACCAATCAGCAACATCTCTATGTGAGCCGGTATTAGCGCAATAAAGTAGAAAACCAATATCCATGCAGTAAGACGCTGCATCCTTGGAATCAAAAGGCAGATCGCAGCAACTATTTCAGCAACCCCCGTTAAATAGGGCTTACTCAGACCGAGTCTA
>JAFIFA010000009.1 GCA_020832225.1 Balneolaceae bacterium | reverse complement strand
TGGCGGCGCTGAATGGAGCACTCTCTCTCAAAGAGATGGACAATATTTCCGTGATTATCCGCCATAACCTGAAACTCAATATGACGCGGCTCCTCAAGATACTTTTCAACATAGACCCGATCATCACCAAATGCATTTTTCGCTTCAGACCGCGCCGCTTTTACGCTCTTTTCAAAATCATCACGGTTCTCAACAATCCGCATCCCTTTTCCGCCACCACCGGCGGCTGCCTTGATGAGAACAGGATAACCGATCTCATCAGCTACTTTTCGGGCTACATCAACATCATCCATCGCGTTCTCGGTACCCGGAGGAAACGGAACACCGGCCCTAGCCATCAGCTCACGCGCCTTGGTCTTATCTCCCATCACTTCAATGGCGTGTGAATCGGGTCCTATAAAGATGATTCCCTCATCCTCACATCGCTTTCCAAAAGAGGAATTTTCACTTAAAAAGCCATATCCTGGATGGATCGCATCTGCACCGGTCTCCCTTGCAGCATCGATGATCTTATCGATCACCAGGTAACTCTCCGAAGAGGCCGCCTCACCGATAAAAACCGATTCATCCGCTGCCAAAACATGAGGTGCAGAAGCATCTGGTCGTGAAAAGACGGCAACCGTTTTAATTCCCCTTTCACGGCATGTGCGGATGATGCGAAGAGCAATCTCTCCTCGATTGGCAATCAATACTTTATGGATAGCAGGCATGATGTTTTTATATAGATTCTGTTTTCGATCCCTTTGCGGGGGAGGGGAAATATCGGAGTTGCTTGGCAGAAGTGAAAAGAGATCTTAAAGAAAGAGTTCTTTCATCTTGATGACTTGGAGATCCCCTGCAAAAAACCTGAATTCGATTCCCGGTTTAATATAGAATAGCCCACCTCCCCGACAGGTTCGGGGAAACATTTAGTCGCCTGGTCTCAAGATTTGATGAGCTCGGGTGGATCAACATACTTTATCCAAATCTGCAGATTGTAAGTTGATGTTTATCTCTTTTCAATCACACCAAAACCCTTTCCGAATTGTGGAGTAAACCCGATAGATCAAAAGAGATGCTCACTGAACATGCCGGGAAGCAGTGTCCAGAGGTCGTGTGTCTCCTCATCCCACATGTAGAACTCGTGATCGATAAATTTCATCCACAATATTTCGCTCATCTTCTCTGAAGCCTCCCTGTTCGGGTCGTTCAGATAGCTGAGCAGCCTGATGTCGATTGAAGATATCGATTTCAGCATCAACTCGTTATTCATGTTGGGCATAAACTCAACAGGATTATTGAAGTAGCTGTTATCATCCTTGAATCCATCCAGATGGACATTTATATCGTAGTAACCGGAGATACCGATCACTTTGCTGAAGGTATCCGGATATTTGAGGGCAAAATTGAGAGCCTGATAGGCGCCGAGGCCGGCACCCGCATTGATCAGATAGGGATTTGCGTTCACCTCGGAAATCATCGGGAGAACTTCTTCCATAATATGCATCTGATACTGCGATTCGCGCATCAGACGGGTGTAAGGGTCCACATCGCTATTCAGAAAACTCTCAGTGGCCAGGGTATCCACGCAGAAAAACTGATTGTAGCCTTCATTGATCTGCTGGGAAACCTCCTCCATCGCGCCATTGTCTTCCCATTCGTAATAGCGACCATTTTCGGTTGGAAAAATAAGAACGGGAGTTCCCTCGCTTCCAAATATGAGCATCTCCATCTCTCGCCCAACACTTGGGCTCTTCCATTTTCGATATTCTCTTTCCATCTGCCTTTACTGATTAATGCGGTTCATGAAAATTTTCATCAGTTAGAAGATAGAAAAAAATCCCACTCTTGTAAGCGCTTTTTTGAGGTATTAGGAAGGATTATGCTGAACGAAGCTGCATCATTACTTTTGGAACCATCGTCAGTTTCTCTGTTGAGTTCAGGTAAGCCCTGTGGTCGAAAACGTTGTAGCCATTTTCCTCAATTTTGTAGAGAATCCTACTGTAATTTTCCCTCGCCAGAGCTACCGGGAGCCGGCTATCGCGATTGAGCATTACAATGCCTTGATCTGCGCTTTTGTAATAGTCGCGGGCACGCTGAATCTGAAAGCGGATAAACTCCTTGAAACGGTCGTCGAGTTTACGGTTCATGAGGTCATCCTCGGAAATACCATAACTTTTTAACTCATCAGCCGGCAGATAGATACGATCGCGTACAAGATCTTCACCAACGTCGCGTAAAATATTGGTAAGCTGCATGGCGATTCCCAGATCCACAGCGTGCTTTAGGGCCTCCGGCTTGCTGTAGCCAAAAACCTCGCTGGTCATCAGTCCAACAACAGAAGCAACTTTGTAGGAGTAATCGTATAGCTCTTCAAAATTGTTGTAGCGATTTTTGTGAAGGTCCATCTTTACACCTTCCATCAGCTCTAGGGGAAGATCGATTGAAATATTGAACCGATTCAGAGAGTCTGAGAAAGCGATCAAAATCGGATCCGACTGCTCTTTTCCGTTGAAGGTATCGACCAGTTTTGCCTGAAAGTAATCCAGTTTTCGGACGATCTCATCACGCTCAATTTTCTGGTCAAACATCAGATCTTCTGCCTCATCAACCAGATCATCAAGATACCTGCACAAACCATAAATTGCGAAAATACTCCGCTGTTTGTGGTTGGGCAGGAAGCGGGTAGCCATGTAGAAAGTCTTGGCGTGTTGTCGCGTTATAGCTCTGCAGTGGGCATAAGCAATCTTCAATCTGTCATCCTCAATCTCCGAAATTACGGAGTGATGAAACTGCGTGCGTTCGTATATCGGGCGGACTATAGAGATCGGTAATTTTAACAGACTGGTCATAGGCGTTTATCTTAAATTCAGTATAAGCAATGCTTCCTCCGCCTCAAATAGTTCCGCATAAATAAATATTTTAAGCGATGATTATTTTTTGGCTTTGATTTTAAGTTATAACGATTTAAGAGTATTTTTGAGACTTGCTGACCAATGTTCTCTCAAGCCTATAAAAACGACAAGATGAAATCGAAGCAGAAAAAAATTACGATCTACCAAGTAGCACAACGGGCAGGTGTTGCGATCTCCACCGTATCGCGAGTGCTCAATAACTCTCCTAATGTTTCGGAGAAGACAAAAGAGAAGGTAAATGAGGCGATTAAGGAGCTCAATTTTCGTCCGCAGGTAAGTGCCCGAAAGCTGGCAAGCAGAGAGCCACAGATGCTTGCAATAGCGGTTCCCTCTTTTACCACTCCCTACTACAATGAAGTACTGAAAGGTGTTAAGGATGAGATCCGTGAAATGGACCTCGATATTGTGATCTATAACACCGGATCCAAAAACCCTAAAGAGGGCATTGAGAACTTTTTCAACAGGGGTACAGCCGATACTATTATCACCATAAGTATCGATATCGATGAGAGTATTCACCACCAGTTACAGTCATCTCAGGTGCCAATCATTCTGATCGGCAGTTCACATCCGGAGTACAACTATTTTGAACTGAATAACCGTAAAGGTGGATTTCTTGCCGGCGAACACCTCATTAAGCAGGGCTACAAAAAGCTGGGCATGATTCAGCCTGCTATCTCAACCAATGCCTCTGAATTCCGAAAACAGGGATTCCTCGATGCGCTTCGTGAATTCAAAATGCCTGTAAACAAGGATCTTTTCGTAACCGGAAGCAGTACCAAACACGCCGGTTTTACAGAGGAAGCCGGATTTGAAGCGATTTATGAATATGAAAAACGGGGTGAATTTCCTGACGCGATCTTCTGCTCGAACGATACACAGGCAATTGGCGCCTACCATGCCCTGAACAAACTGGGAATGCGTGTTCCCGATGACATCGGTCTGATGGGTTACGACAACATCAAATTTACCAATTACCTCGACCTCACCACCATCGATCAAAAGATGTACTCAGTGGGTGTTCAGGCTACCAAACGGCTGGCTGAGATTATCAAACATCCGACCGATGAAAAGGTACAAGAGATCATCGATCCCGTTCTTGTGGCCAGAAATTCCACCAAAAACCCGAACGCCTGACGATGACCAATCAGAAAGAGGCCCTGGAGAACTGCATTACCAGCTCCAACTCTTCAACCTTCCCGGAACCCTACAGGGGAAAGGTGCGGGATGTATACAAGCTGAGTGAAGAGCGCCTGGGAATAGTCGTTACCGATCGTATATCTGCGTTTGACCATATTATGAAACAGGCGATCCCCTTTAAGGGACAGATCCTGAACCAGCTATCCGCGTTTTCATTTGATAAGGTGAGCGATATTATTCCCAATCACATTATCGATGTTCCCCACCCCAATGTGACGATCGCAAAAAAGTGCGATCCGATTCCCATTGAGGTGGTTGTTCGGGGCTATTTAACGGGTCACGCCTGGCGGACCTACAAATCGGGTAACCGCTGGCTTTGCGGGGTGATGATGCCCGCCGGAATGCGTGAGCATGAGCGATTTCCCGAGCCGATCTTAACACCGGCAACAAAAGCCGAAGAGGGTCATGATGAAGATATCTCCGAAAAAGAGATACTTGATAACAAGATTGTAAAACCGGAGCTCTGGAATGAGATCCGGGAAGCTGCATTTCGACTCTTTCAACGCGGCTCACTGGTAGCCGAGAATCAAGGATTGATTCTGGTAGATACAAAGTATGAGTTTGGCCTCTACAATGGTGAACTCACCCTTATCGACGAGGTTCACACGTCCGATTCATCTCGCTACTTCTATGCTGAAGGATACAAAGAGCGGCTGGCCGCCAATAAGCCTCAGAAACAGCTCTCCAAGGAGTTTCTTCGTGAATGGCTGATGGATAAGGGGTTCAGTGGTAAAGATGGAGAGGCACTTCCCGATCTGCCCGACTCTTTCAGATGGAGCATCTATCAGAGATATTCAGAACTCTATGAAACACTGACGGGTACAAAGTTCGAGCCGAAAATAGTCAGTGATTTTGATTCAGAGCTGGATAGCGTATTGAAAAAGAGCGTTGGTTAATGTCACATCTGCTCTTTTCACTTCACCCTGAGCATAAGCAGCAAGACCGATCGTTCGTTTAAACAGACTGAGATTTGATTCAATCTTCACCTGCGCCAACGATCTTCATGCATGATTGGTTATTTTCTACATCATACAGAAAAGACCTGATCAGAATTTAATAGTACAATGAATACCTATAAGCGCGAGTCAGTTAAAGAGAATTTCTCCCGGGCAGCCGATTACTATGCTCGTCACGCAAATCTGCAGAGAGATACTGCCGGAAGGATGGCACGAGCACTTGAGCCGTGGCAATATTCTGTTCCCGACGGACCGGTTATTGAGATTGGAGCCGGAACGGGATTCTTCACCTCCCATCTGGTGAAAATGTTTCCGGGGCACGATATCAAGATCACCGATGCTGCACCCAGAATGGTTGAACACTGCAAAAAGGAGTTTAGCGGCAGGGAACGGCTGAAATTTGAGGTTTTTGATGCTGAAACGGCAGATTGGCAGGAAGAGAGCAATGCCCTGGTGGTTGGAAATTTTGTAGCACAGTGGTTTAAAGATCCATCGGCAGCCCTTTCGAAGATGGCGGCCTCCCTCAAGCCGGGCGGATTTATGCTGGTCTCTTTTCCCGGCAGCGAGTCGTTTCCCCACTGGCGAAAATACTGCCTTGAACTGGGACTCCCCTTCACAGGCAATCCACTTCCTGATGTTGAAAAGGTGGTGGTGAACCTCTCAATGGGACCTTTTAAGGTAGATTATTACGAAGACCAATCTTCTGAAAGTTATGAAGATCTCTACTCCTTTTTCCGCCACATGAAGCACGCCGGTCTGGCAACCAGCTTTACGGGAAAGCGTCTCGCCCCGAAACAGCTTCGCCTCCTTAATGACCACTGGCTAAAGCAGAACGATGGCAAGATTGTGGTTCACTACCACACCGCGTTTATTGCGGTGAAGAGGGATTTGTAGGCTGGGTTAATCACTGTAATCTGTAGGAAAACATTCTCTTAGAGATGATCTGTGCACCTGTTATATCAAAAGATATTTTTCCAAAAAAAAGCCTCTTTAGATATTTACAAAGGCTTTTTTTAAAGCTTTTATGGGGAGTAAAGTTAATAAATCAGTTCCGAGAAAGTGCCTCTTCCCTGCGTTCATGCCAGGTTGAATCGGATTCAAAGGTCCGCCCCATCGCCTGGAACTGCCTTACGAATCGCCTTTTTGGCACACTTGGGGCAAACTGCC
>JAFIFA010000004.1 GCA_020832225.1 Balneolaceae bacterium | reverse complement strand
CCCCCTCTTTGCGAACGGAGTGAGCAGAGAGTTATACCGTTTAATTTCAACTTACATTTTCGTAAACTTTATCTTGAGGAGCAGTTGGTGAACCCGTACATTCTTCCACCGTTGAAGACTGGGAGGCCGATTGCTCCTTCTTTATTTTTTGAACCGAACGACGCGACCTCGGGGCAGTCACCGTCTGGTTCTGATAGCGATTTAGTCGCACCTTTTGTTGGCTCTGGGTTTTCTTTTGATCCTCTTGTTTGTCCCTCTGTTTTTGGCTGGCCCGTCGCTGGTTTGCTTTATCCACAGCCGGATCATACGGGCTTTGGTGGTAAAGAATCCCGTAAGCCACGCGAAGCAGCTTATGCATAACCACACCTATCGCCTGATAGTGATTGTGGCCTTGACGCCGGTAGCGGTGGTAGAGCTTTTTAAATGACTCATCGCGGCGAATGGCCGTTAGCCCACTCATGTATAAGGCTTTTCGCACTTCCGGGCGCCCCTGCTTACTCATTCGGATTTGCCCTTTCTTATCTCCGCTCTCCACGTACTTTGGGCACACTCCAAAGTAGGTAGCCAGTTTTTTGGCCGTTGCAAAGCGCCGTACTTCCTCAATTTCAATGCGCAGCAAAACCGCTGTTTGAAGCCCAACACCCGGCATGCTCCGAAGCAGTTCCACCTGCCGGTCATCCACGTACTCGGCTTGCAACATCTTGTGACGTTGCTCAATCAGCCCCTGCAGATGCTGTATCTGGCGGGCTGTTTGCCGGATGTTTTCCCGATCAAGAAACCCCGGCTGAGGGTCCCCGGCAGAAAGCTTGCCCAAAACCGCTTCGGCTTTGGCCATCGTAATGCCTTTGATGGCTGACAGGCGCCTTTTGCCGGCACGCCTGAAGCTTTCCGGGCTGGGGTATTTGCTCAACAGTGCAATCAGCCATCGGGGAATCCCGCGGCGTGTATAGACCATTAATGACGGAAAATACTCATACATCAGCTTCTCGAGTTGATTGGCCAGCTGTTGACGTTGCTTGTCCAGGGTCGCGGTGCTTCGATGGAACTTGCGGGCGGCGGCCAGCTCATTGCCAGGGGCCTGCCCGGGGGTTAACCAGGTCACTTTTTCAGGGAATACCAATACGTAGCGGGCAATCACCTCCGCGCTGACCGCATCGGTGACCGTGCGGGTCAGGCTGGCTTTTCGAAGAGAGCGGACCCCGGCCGGGTTTAACCGGGCAATGCGAACCGGGAGCTCATCGGCCCACCCCGGAACAAGGCGAATCCAGTTATTCTCGTAGCCGCCGGTGCTTTCCACACCCACATGAAGGCGCTCAGCACCCTGCTCAACCCAGCCCTGTAAAATCGTTTTTAGCTGACGGTGCCCCTGCGGGGTGTCTTCCAGGCGAAAGGCCGCCTCTGCCGGTACGGCATCCCGGCCAACAGCCAGGAAATCCGCATACCCTTTACTTACATCACAGCCTATAAATAGTTCAGTATCCATAGCCAATCATTACGTAATGTTCTCGTTGATCATTAAGAATAATCAAGCATCGTTCATCCTTATAAATACGCGGCATCAGGTGCCAGGTTATACCACGAACTCAACTTGACAAAGGAGAGTCTCTCTGACGGCATCGGGTGCCATGGGGACGGAACCTCCTTATTGCCAAGTTGCCGATTATTTTTCTAAAATCAATGTATAAGGGGGACAGAGCCTGTCCCGAGACGTCGGGAGGGTGAGTCACTCACGACTAAAAACTACTTATCAGTTAGGGCCGTAACTCCGGGCAGCTCTTTTCCTTCGAGGTACTCGAGGCTGGCACCACCTCCGGTTGAGACGTGCGACACATCCTTTTCAAGGCCCGCCTTTTTGATTGCCGAGGCAGAGTCGCCACCGCCAATGATGGTTGTAGCTCCATCTCTAGTTGCTGCGGCCAAAGACTCAGCAACTGAGAACGTACCGTCAGCAAAATTCTCATATTCAAAAACGCCCATTGGCCCATTCCAAAGAACGGTTCTGGCCTGCTTGATCCGGTTTCCAAAAGCGATGGATGACTGCGGACCGATATCGAGTCCCATCCACTCCGGATCGATCTCATCAGAGTCGACCACCTTGTGATCTGCATCACGGCTAAACTCGCTGGCAATTACCGTATCGACCGGTAGCATAAAATCGACGCCTTTCTCCTTCGCCTTATTCATCAGTTCGCGGGCAAGATCAACCTTATCTTCTTCCACCAAAGATTTACCGATCTCCATCCCCTGAGCTTTGAAAAAAGTGTAGCTCATTCCGCCACCAATAATGATGGTGTCCACTTTATTCAACAGATTTTCAATCACACCAATTTTATCAGAAACCTTTGCTCCACCGAGAATGGCTACAAAAGGTCGGCTTGGGTTGTTAACGCTATCTTCGAGATAGCGGATCTCTTTTTCAAGAAGGAAACCAGTGAGTGCCGGCTGTAGAAACTCCGTTACACCCGCAACTGATGAGTGCGCCCTGTGGCTGCTGCCAAATGCATCGTTCACAAAGAGATCGGCATGCGCAGCCAGTTTCTTGGAAAATTCTGGATCATTCTTTTTCTCTCCCGGATGGAAACGGACATTTTCGAGAAGAACAATCTCCCCCATTCCGGCTTCTTTGATCACTTTCTCCGCTTTTTCACCCACACAATCTTCGGCAAAATGGACAGGGACATCAACAAGTCCTTTCAGGTGTTCTGCAACTGGCTTCAGGCTGAACTCCGGATCGGGCTCTCCCGCAGGACGCCCGAGGTGGCTGGTTAAAACCAGCTTGGCTCCGGCATCGATAATGAAATTGATCGATTCGAGAGCCTGTACGATGCGGTTGTCGTCGGTGATTTTCCCTTTGCTGATCGGCACGTTGAAATCCACGCGCATCAACACTGTTTTCCCTTTCAGATCCGCATCTCGAAGTGTGAGCTTTGCCATTG
The DNA here is from genome assembly GCA_020832225.1 of Balneolaceae bacterium. Classification (GTDB taxonomy): domain Bacteria; phylum Bacteroidota; class Rhodothermia; order Balneolales; family Balneolaceae; genus Rhodohalobacter. The sequence continues at coordinate 506 of JAFIFA010000004.1, read as the reverse complement.
TTTTTCAGTAGGTTTAGTTAGATACAATTTATTTTAAGATACAATTTTGAAGTCTCTTACGGAAATAGCGACCGCACGAAAAGGATCACAGTTCCAGGTAGTCTATTAGCTCGTCAAAGTCATTAAATCGGAAGTCGGAAAGATCACCTTCCTGATCTCCGTTGAGAAATGCGGTGAACCAGGCAGTACTCCACCCGGCTCTCTTTCCACCAACCACATCCGAACTGTAAGAGTCGCCCACATAGAGTATTCCGGACCGATCCACCCCGGCCATCTCCGTGGCTCTGTCAAAAACTTTTGGATGTGGCTTCATTACACCAACATCTTCTGAGATCAGAAACCGATTGCAGGACCGTGAAAGATCCATCTTTTCGAACTTGAGCTGCTGCGTTTCCCGAAAACCGTTGGTTATGATTCCGGCAGGAAAAGTTTCACTGATCCTCTCCAGTGCCTGCTCTGCTCCCTCTACCCAAACCCAGTGTTTTCGGTAGATCTCCATGTATGCA
>JAFIFA010000003.1 GCA_020832225.1 Balneolaceae bacterium | reverse complement strand
GCTAAATCTTTTATAGAATCAAATTTCTTGGTTATTTCAGCATATATCTCTTTTACTAATTCTGAGTTTTCAAGGTCTTCAATATTGCCTGGTAGTGGGTCTGGATAGAGACTTAATGATTTGATAAGTTCATCCACCCTTTCTTCAAATGACAACAATTCACTATTGTTGCTGGTAATTACACTCTCTTCAATTTCATATTGAGATTTTTTGTCAATGACTTTCTGATCTTCTTCTGATACACCTGTAAGAGATTCACGAATAGCAGTTATTTGTCGCTCTAAGGATTGGGACTCAAGCTTAAAATTTTCAATTTCAAGTTGTGCCTCTCTTTTCTTTATATAGTTACTATAAGAAGACTTAATTTTTGAATTTTGCAACTTAATCTCATATTCGATTCTTTCCAGTTCATCTTTAATAGGTTGCTCAATAAATCGCTTCAGCTCTTCCGTTTTTACTCCTACATCACTTAGCTGTTTTTGACTGTAAGACTGAACGGGTAAAAGTTTTCGAATATCTTCTTCTTTTACAGATTTGAAATCCCCCTCACCAATCTTAAGACTTATTTCTTTTGATATAGAATCACGTTTTACAACGTGCTTAACACGATTTTTCATCACCCCGACTCTAACTGATCCCTCAGCTGCAGTTAGTGTATTCTCAATAAGTTCAGTGCGCCGCTTTTCAATATTAGTAAGTTCATCCTTATCATAATACTCCTTTGTTTGGTCACATAAAGCCCATCTCAGATATTCTAAAATTGTTGACTTCCCAGTGCCTCTTCCTCCTATAAGCGCATTATATTGCTGGTTAAATGAAAGTCTAAATGACCCTAAGAATTTAGATCCACTCACATCGATATAATCGATATAAGTCTGAGGTAATATTGGGTCTTCTTGTGAAATCCTGGACTCTTTTGCTAAACAGGCCTGTCTTAATGCTTCAGCTGTCGGTTCTGCCCATTTCACCCAAGTTGAGTAATTACCTAATTCACGACCATCTTCAAACCTATTATCTGAAGTACTAATCAGTGCAACAGCTTTATTACCATAGTTTACATCACCACCACTAATCTTATTTTGGTAACCAGTTTCTCTCGAAATTTCCTTATCTACATAACCTCCAACGCACGGCATTTTTCTGTATGACTCGTGGAACCCTCTTCTTAATAAGGTATGCTGGCCTCCATCATTTAAATTTGGCAGTACAATATATCTACCTCTGCAATATGTCAGTTCATCTAGTTTTGAATGCAGACTATTTAAATTTGCAACATGAGTTTGAGATATCGGAAGTGTTTGAGCTGTATTCTCTAAGTAAAGATTAGAAGGGGTAATACCAAGTAAGTGTATAACAGCGTCTAAATGTTGGTCTTCAAAATTCGCATCAAAAATTATAATACTTTGACAAGCTGGATTTGATAGAGTAAGTTCAATGCCTGGAAATACCGTTATCAAACCATTTCTTTCTCCAGACTCAATAATCTCTCTGTTTTCCTGATTTGCTATCCTTCGTATTATCTTCGCAAATTCAACATCATGGTGGTCAGTTATCGCTATCGCATCTAATCCGGCACCCCTGATTTTCGCCAGATATTCCCGAGCAAATTGCTCTCTGTCCAGATCAATCTCATTTTTTTGATCATTGGTCAAGTCGACTAATTCATCTTCTTTTACTCCAAATTTTTTACCTGTCCAGTTTATGTCTCTCGGAGTATGTACTTGAAAATCACATTTATAAAACCTTGCACCCTTATCCATCTCTCAATCATTTAAATTAATATTAGTTGAAATTTCAACCGCCTCATACTCCTCCTCACTGACTATTTCGGTGATACCGTGCCACCTGTTTCGGGCCATATAGTGCCACTTTCCATGAGTGATATTAGCGGTTGATGTTCATTGGGTCAAGCCTTGTTTTTTTCTCAGAGATTCTCCCTGAAGTTCAATGCGGTGTGAAGAGTACACCACCCTGTCCAGGATCGCATCGGCGATGGTCCCCTCTCCAATAAGTTTATGCCAGCCGCTAACCGGGATCTGCGAGCAGATGATTGTAGACTCCTTGCCATACCGCTGATCGATGACATCAAGCAGATGTTGGCGGTCGGCCTGATCGGTGTTGTGCAGGCCAAAATCGTCGAGAATCAGCAGGTTTGTTTTGGCCAGTTGCCCTAAAAGATGGGGATAAGTTCCTTCGAGCTTGGCCCCTTTGGCCACATCAAAAAACCGGGCGGTGACAAAATATCGGGTTTTAAATAGCATCTGGCAGGCTTGGCGGCCGATTGCTTGTCCCAGATAGCTTTTGCCAACTCCGGTAGGGCCGGTAATGATGATGTTTTCGGCCTTTTTGAGAAAATCCAGCCCAAGCAGCCGCCCGATCATCGCCTTGTCCAGCCGTCGGTCGGGGTGATAGTCAAGATCGCCGGGGACAGCCTGCATACTAAAGGACGCTCGTTTGATCAGTCCGGCGATTTTCCGCCGTTGGCGTTCTTCCCATTCGGTGTCGATGAGGGTGGCCATCAGCTCATCGACCGAAAGCTCGCTGAACATGTTTTCGGTGATCGCCTGATGGTAAAGTTCTGCCATGGTCTTCATGCGCATGGCTCGCATTTTTTCTACAGTGTTGTGTGGGTTCATGAGGGTGTGGGTTTGTAGATTATTGGTAATGGTTTCCACCGCGAATATTGCCGTGCTCCGGAATATGATTCTCCAGAGGAAGTTCGGGCTCTTCAAGGCGGTCTAGATTGTTTTTTAGAATGTTTTCGATCGTGTGATAGCCGGCCCGATGATGGCGGGCCCCGCGACGACAGGCCCGTTCAAGCCTTTCCTGGCCGTAGTGGCGGGCAAAAGTCAGGATTCCCTGAGCCTGTTTGTATCCGATTTCCGGGTAGTCGTACTGGGCAATCAGCCGCTTAATGTAGCTTTTCGTGTAGGGGCCGATGCGCCCGGCCTGCCGGGTAAATCGTTCGGGGTTCCAATCACTGTAGGCCCGGTGTGTTGAGGGCATATGATCGGATACGGTCGTATAACGGCCTTGATTGTGACTGCGCTGATGTGCGGCGATGCGCTCGTTGTTGTAAAAGATTTCTACCCGGTCGCTGTTGTACTGAACCTCTACCTGGCGGCCCACATAGCGATGAGGCACGCTGTAATAATTTTTATCGGCGCTCAGAAAAATATGGCTGATCTTTTGAACCTTGGCTCGTTTGTAATAGCGCAACAGGTACGGGCCGGGAGGTAGCGGGGCCAGGGCCTGCTGCTCCAACTCCAGAAACTGCTGCCCCCGTGTGGTATTGCGGTTCTGAAAGCTATAATCATTGTACGGGCCCAGCAGCTGGGCAATGGCTGCATTCAGCTCGGCCAAACCAAAGAACGTTCGCCCCGAGAGTGGGTAATAGATTCGCTGATAAACTAGTCTCACGGCTCCTTCAACCAACGCTTTGTCCTGCGGGCGGTAGGGCCGGGCCGGATCCACCACGCACCGGTAATGCAGGGCCAGATCTTTCATCGTCTTGTTGATTAGCGGGGCGTATTTATGGCCTTTGCTAACGGCTGATTTTAGATTGTCACTGACCAGCGCCTTGGGTACCCCGCCCATCCACTGCAGGCACCCGTTGATGGCCCGTACCAAATCCTCGCGCTTCTGGGACTGTACGGCCTGAACATAGGTATACTGGCTACAGGGAAGTATAGCAACAAACACTTCTGCAGGGTAAAGCTCACCGGTCTGACGGTCCTGCCAGAAAAGGGTTTTCCCGGCAAAGTCCATAAACAGTTTTTCCCCGGCTTTATGATGAAGGATTCCGCTGGCCTTCGTCTTGCCCGCCCACTGGTGGAAATAGTGTACAAACTGCGTGTAGCGGTATCCGTCGGGATGATCGGCCAGGTAACCATCCCATAAAGTTTGCAGGGTGCAGCCGGTTTTTTGCAGTTCTTTGGCGAAAGTGGGAAAGTAGCTGACCAGCTGCTCATAGCGCTGGGAGTCTTTGTAATCAGCTTTTGGAAATAGCCCGGCTAACTCGCCGTCTGATAATTCTTCAAGGGCTTGGTAATTCAACCCGTGTTCGTCAAAGGTTCGAACATAACTGTTGACCGTATTGCGGCTGATGCCAAGCATCTCGGCAATCTTCCGGTTGCTGATGCCATCTTGTTTTAACTGAATGAGTTGTCGTAGTTCCATAATGTCGATTCGTTTCCCTGCCATAGATTTTTTCGTGGCAAGGTATGCATTATGGAAAGTGGCACAATGGCGACCGCTCCGAGCGAAGCGATCATCACAAAGTGAAATGGCCGGAAGTTCATCTGCCTAAACTGGCACAATGACTCCCGAAATAGGTGGCACAACATGCTCCGAAATGGGTGGCACAATGACCTCCGAAATAGTCATTAGTCGGAGATATTATATTAAAAACAGAGCACTCCAAATGATATGCAAAGCTCAATCTTCTCTGAATACGGATAAAATCTAAAAGTAGTTAATTGGCAGTAACAACCAAATCGAACCGCGGACTCTGCGAATTCACTTTATACACTGCGGTAAAACCTTGCCGATATTAAAAATAGCCACAATGCGTGATAAGAACTCTACTGAGTGCAAAATGTAGTTTTAAAAAATAGAGGCGCTAAAAAGTTTGGTTCTGTAATACATTAATAGTGGGCTAATGAAATTTGATATCCAATACGTTCAAGCCGGATATCAACATCCAATGAGAGGATTTCTTTTTTGTTGTAGGCGGTTCTCTTATGCGATTCAGGGAATACACCTAAATTCTGCTGAAAACACCGATTTTTTGTTACAATCTTCTAATTAATACTTCCTTAGAGTCGATAACCATAAAGGTGTAAACGCCCGAAAGGGGCACAACCTGAGAGACTTAAATGACGAAGTATATAGCAGGGATATTGGGATTGATGATCTGGCTGGTGATGCCGGTAGTGTTGGTTGCGCAGAATCTTGACAGTGTAGAGGGGGACCGACAGGCACTGGTTGATCTTTATAATGCAACAGATGGAGATAA
>JAFIFA010000216.1 GCA_020832225.1 Balneolaceae bacterium | reverse complement strand
TACCCCACAATGGTGAGGAAGGCTGCAATAATCGCCTGGTCGATGCTGAGGTCAAACGGAGCAATCTCCGCCATGATGGTAAAGATACCCAGTACAATCAGGACGTCGTGCGCCAGGGCCGCAATCGCTCCTGCTGAGAAGTACCAACCCTTAAATCGAATGAAGATGTAGATGAAGACCACCGCCAGGGCAAAGATAATGGAGTACATAGCTCCCTGCCTCAGGTCTTCCGCAAAACGCGGACCTACAAGGTCTGTTTTCTGTACGGTAATGGTGGCTCCGGGGTACATCGTCTCGAGGTGATTGATGATCGCGGTGCGCACTTCGGTTACATCTCCTTCCGCATCGGTACGGACGAGAATTTCGCGATCGGATCCGAAAAGCCGGATTTCCGGTGCGCCGTCAAGTACGGGGGTGAGCTCTGATCTGATTTGAACCGGCTCTACGGAGCGGTCAAACTCAAATACATACTCTTTTCCGCCTCTGAAGTCGATACCATAGTTGAGGCCGAAGCCGAATATGGCCAACAGTGAGGCTACAATCAGTGTACCCGAAATTGCATACGCAACCTTCTGGGCGCTAATAAAGTCAAAACTTGGTGATTCAAACCATCTCATAATATTGTTCCTTATGCTTTAAAATTCGTGAGGATTAACCGAAGCTGACTACAGCGGTCTTCTCGCGTGTCAGGTAGTCTACGATTACGCGGGTAATCACAATCGCACTAAAGAGCGATGCAACAATTCCAGCCATCAGTGTAATAGCGAAGCCTTTGATCGGGCCTACACCAAAACTGAATAGAATAATCGCCACGAAGAAGGTGGTTACGTTCGCATCAACAATTGCACTCATCGCATTTGAGTAGCCGTTGTCGATGGCCGCGCGTAATGTTTTACCTCCCCGCATCTCTTCACGAATCCTGTCAAATATAAGCACGTTCGCATCCACCGCCATACCGATGGTAAGTACAATACCGGCAATACCCGGTAGTGTGAGCGTAGCCTGGAAACCGGCCAGAATGCCGAGGATGAAGATGATATTAAGAATCAGGGCCAGGTCGGCTATACCCCCACCGGTTCGGTAGTAAACGATCATAAAGATAGCGACCGCACTCAATCCGAAGATAATGGAGTAGAGACCTGCGCGTATGGAGGCCTCACCCAGGGAAGCTCCCACTGTACGCTCCTCAATAATGTCGAGCGGTGCAGGCAAGGCACCGGAGAGAAGAATGTTCACAAGATCTTCCGCCTCCTGTAGTCCGCCGATTCCCGTAATGGATGAACGACCGTTGTTGATCTGAGACTGCACCGTTGGGTACGACTCAATATAGCCATCAAGGGCGATCGCCACCGGTCGACCGATATTGGCGCCCGTAATTCGGGACCATCTTCTGGAGCCATCGGAGTCCATGGTCATGGATACTTCAGGAACGTTGGTGGTTGGGTCGAAAGCAACCCTTGCTTCGGTAATCACATCACCGGTAAGTTCCACCTGACTTCGGACGGCAATCAGCTCGTAGAGCCCCTGCCCGCCATCGGTGGCAAAAGGTCTGGCACCCCACATCAGGGTGGTGTTTCTCGGAATGAGTCGGCGAACGTCATCTTTCTGCATCAGGCGGTTCACCGTGGAGGTGTCGCGTCCCGCTGCATATCCAAATACGTATTGGTTGGGACCATCAAAGCTAAATACATTCAGCAGATTCTCTTCCTCTTCACCATTCTCCTGATCCTGTGCGAGTTCCTGGAAATACTCCCGAACCTGCTGTCTGGCAGAGTTGATCTCTTCCGGCTCTGCTACCATTCTGAACTCGAGTCGCGCAGTACCCTGAAGCAGGTTACGCACACGCTCTTCATCATCCACACCGGGAAGCTCCACAATAATTCGGTTGGTTCCCTGCTGTACAATGGATGGCTCAGCTACACCAAAGCGGTCAACCCGTGATCTCATAATCTCCATCGCTCGGGAGACGGCAGAATCTCTCTGGCCCCTGAGGTAGGAAGCGATCTCCGAGTTGGATGATCGCCGGGTAATGTTCTCAGCGTCTGAGCGGTAGTAGCGGCTCAGCATTGCGTCGGAATCGCGACTCTCGAACTCATTAACGAATTCGTCAATAAAGTCGGTTCGTTGATCGAATGCCCGTTCAGCAGCTATGTCGATTATTTCCCGAAGCTCGTCGTCGGCAAGATCGCCTGCGAGTTCAAGGATAAGCTGCGGCTCTCCGATTTCCAGGGTTACATACATGCCCCCCTGAAGGTCGAGGCCCAGTGATAGTGAGCGCTCACGGAGGCTCTGAATTTTCTCTGCGTTCTCAGTCTCATAACTGATTCTCTCCGCCTCTGTCATGCCTGCCATATGGCGAAGCTCCAAATTGTAGACAATAGTCGGATATAAATAAAATGCAGTCAGCCCTATAAAAATGGCGATGCAGATAAGTTTAAAACCGTTATTCTGTTTTTTCATCGTTGTTTATTCTGTGAAAATGAAAGGTATTGACTCCGGTAAAACACAATGGATCATACCGGGGTGTGTTGAAAAGGGTGGTTCCACGCAGGATGAACTCCGTTAAACTGCACAGTAAGGGCAGGTACGGATTGTTTTAATCACCGCTGAATGGATTGAAAAGAGGTAGGTTTAGGGAGCGTTTATACTGATCCCGCTCTCGAGGGGGGTGAGAGTGTGGGTATGATCCGCAGCCGCATAAACCGGGGAGACACCCTCGGTTTTGACCGGTTTGCGATCATCATCCGCACTAAAAAATGGTTTTGGAGAACTGTTTGGGGATATCCACTTCTGAACAGATTGGGTGGCATCGGGCAGAATGGCGTTGGTGCCGCTCTGCTGATCCTGAAATACATTCCATTGTCCAACCAGCCATGATGTGATCTGGTTATCTGTTTGATCCGGCAGGGCTGCGAGCAGCCTGAACTCATCTTTGTAGCTCGATACGAGTTCCGAAGCCTCCTGGACAAGTAGCCAGAAATCACCGGAACGCTCCGGCAGCTTGCGGATGGTATCTCTCAGCTTGAGTTCGTTCTCATCTCCGGAGGAGACCACGTTGTGATCAAGCCACTGTGTAAAGGAGGCTTTTTGGGCGTGACTCGAAAATGGCAGAACCAAGTGAGCCAGAAAGCCGACCATCAGTACGGAGATAATTCCCGATCGGAAAATATGTGAAAATCCCTTTTTCATCAGACTCGATAAAATAGCGAGATGGTGTGCGGTTGACAAATTAAATTTACGTCCACTCTCCCATACAAACGGAACTGAAAGCCTCCTATTTTAAGGGGAAAGCGGATTTGTTTTTAGATCGAAATTGGTAAACAAGAGAGGGAGATGCTACCTTTATGACCTAATGAAACACTCTTCAAAACATATCTCCGACCGCATCCGTCTGATGATCGCGACCAAGCAGTTTCAGGTGGGCGAAATACTTCCCTCCACTCGCGAGCTTGGACGCCAGTTAAACGCTAGTTTCCACACGGTTCGGAAGGCCTACCATCTGCTGGCCGACGAAGGCCTGATTGTGCCGGAGCAGGGACGCGGATTTGTGGTAAAACGGCAGAGCACCTCGCTGGATAAATCGGAGCGTTTGGAGATGGGAACCATCAAGATGCAGGGACTCCTCGAGGAGCTGATCGGCTACGGACTGGATGAGGCTGAAATTGAGGCGATTTTTGAGGAGCAGATCAGTTTTATGGAGTGGCCCGACCGGATTCAGAGCATCGCGACCGTAGGTGAAACCTCAGAACTGGCCCGGCTTCTTTCCGACTCCATTCGTGAGCAGATCGGTGTAAAGAGCGATGCCATCCATTCAGCCGATAAGGAGAGTCTGATCCATTACGACGCTCTCTTTGTACCGATTCAGCTAATGGGTGAGTTTCGGGAGTACTCGGAGTCTGTACGGATTCTGCCCGTAATCTTTCATTATGATGCGGATGTACTGCTCTCCATTGTGGATCGTGCCGGTATTGATGCGATCGGCCTCGTGACCAATGAGGAGGACTCCATCACAAAAATCATAAGCGAGCTGAAGCAGCTGATGCATTTTGAAGGGGCTTTTGTTGCCGGTGCAACCTATGGTAAATCCCTGCCGCTTTTTGTCAGGAATACAGATCTGATTGTCTACACTCCCGGTTCAGCAAGGATGGTTGAAGAGAAAGTGCCGGAACGCAGACGGGTAAAACTGCGATATATCATCTCTGAAAAGAGTGCGGAAGCGATCCGTGCCGAACTGTGGGATCAGTAATCTGCTGAAACGGGAAATAAATCTCCGGGAATCCGGCTGAATTCGGATAGCGTCTTCCCTATCTTTCATTCTGAAAAATAAGCCCGACTATGGGGAGGTAGTTTTTTCTGCCAATTCAACCTCATGACACACAGATCTCATATTCTCACATATACTTTTTTGCATAACTAATGACTGACATCAAAAAGCTGATAGCGCAGGCCGTTTCTGCACTTGAGGCCGAAATTGAGACTGTACGGGAGAAGCCTTCCACCGATATTCTTTTTAATGGATCGAGGAGTGAGAGTAAAGTCCCTGATACGGTAGACTACGCGTTTGAGTCGCATCAGCCATCGATCCGTTTTGCCGAGGAGATCAAGGCCGTTTCCGGAGAAAAGAGCTGGACCGTGCACCCGGTCTCCTTTGAGGAGAATGTGGTGACGCTCCGCTTTCCTGAAGATGCCGGCTCCTCGATCGATAAACTTCATGTTGAGTGGGAGAACGATTTCATTCTGAAAAAACTGCTCGGTGAGATCACGAGGTTTGAAGGGAAGAGCAGGAAAGACCTGGTCCGGCTGGAGCGACTCTTTTCACCCAATGGGGATGATCTGCCGGGAGAGGAAAAGGTGTTGGCTGATGCCGATCGCAACGAAGCTCAGATGGACGCGATCCGCAAGGCGATGCAGCGACGCACGCTTTTTATCTGGGGACCTCCCGGTACCGGTAAAACTGCCACGCTCGGCTATATCATTGCCAACTATCTGAGGCAGGGCAAGCGCGTTCTGTTTGCCTCCAATACCAACCGCGCGGTGGATGTAGGGCTGCTGAGCGCGATGGATGCGCTCCATGAGATTGAAGCCGGAGTGGATGAGAAGCGGATTAGCCGGTTTGGTGATGCCGCCCTGAATGATCCCAAGCTGGACCCGGTACTGTTCGAGCAGCAGATTGAGCAGATTCGGACAGAAAAAAAATCGGAAGCCTCGGAGTGGATCGAGCTGATGCAGCGTCGCGAGCAGGCGTTGAAAGCGGTTAAAAAACGTCTGACCGATGGGAAAAAGCCGACCAACAACCAGGAGCTGGAGCTCAAGCTGATTGAGCAGAAGATTAAGGATGCCGGTGGTATCGAGATGCTTGAGGAGCGCATTGATGATCTGAATCAGGTGAATGAGCGGGTGGAACTGAAGAGAAAACAGCTTGTTGCCACCACATTTGCAAAAATCTGTACGTCAGATCTATTTCACGATCTGGAGTTTGATGCCGTGGTTATTGATGAGGGCTCGATGGCCAGCCTGCCCTATATGATGGTTCTCGCCTCCCTCGCAAAGTGGCACATTATAGTGGTGGGAGATCCGATGCAGCTTCCCCCCATCGCCCTGACGTCTGAACGAGAGGCCAGAGAGTTTTTGGAGCGAGATATTTTTACGACCGTATCGGGAGCCGCAAAGAGCGATGAGCTATTCAAGTGGCACGATCGGAATCCCGATTTCACCGCTTTTTTTGATACACAGTACCGACTGGAGTCATCACTGGCCGATATCATCAGCAGCGTTTTTTACGAAGGTCGCCTCAAAACAGGCAAAACCGAGGAGCGATCGCTGAATGATGTTTCCGCTCGCTCCTTTCATCTGGTTGATACATCCAGGTATGGAGCTTTTTTGGAGCAGAAATCGGGTGAGAGAGGGTTCAAGCCGATCAATATTGTTCATCAGCAGGTGATTGAGAAACTGCTGAAGAACATGAGTGGACGTGGAATTCTGATGGAGCGAATTGGCGTGATTGTACCTTTCCGGAGCGCCGTTTACGATTTGAGAAACCGTCTCTATGAGGCGGGTATTCGAAATGTGGAGGTCGGAACCATTCACACATTTCAGGGAAGGGAAAAGGATTACATCATCTTTGATACGGTGATGAGCGGTGAGAAGCAACGCGGGCAGAAGCGTCACTACTCCGTAAGACCACTCGACGAAGAGAAAAATGGCCTAAGTGTACCCCGGCTGCTCAACGTCGCTTTTTCACGAAGCAAGAAAGAGCTGGTTGTGATCGCAGATATGGATCACATTAATCGTATATACGGAAACAAGTTTTTGGGGAGGTTGCTGAAAAGGATTGGGGGGTGAGAAGAGGAGGAATAAATAAACATGGTATGTCTGATCAAGTGATCATGAAAAGTAATGTTTGCTAATTGGGCTGGGTTAGTCGCGTATCAAGGGTTTCTTAGACATACCATGTTTCTACTCAACCCAAACATGGTATGTCTGATTGAGTGATCATGAAAAGCACTGGTTGCTAATTGGGCTAGGTTCGTTGCGTATCGAGGGTGTCTTAGACATACCATGTTTTTTGCCACCCCAGACATATTCTTCAAACATGGTATGTCTGATCGAGTGACCATGAAAAGCAATGGTTTCTGATTGGGATAGGTTAGTCGTGTATTAAGGGTATCATAGACATACCATGTTTTTTAGCCACCCCAGACATATTCTCAAACATGGTATGTCTGAACGAGTGATCTTGAAAAGCAATGATTGCAAATTGGACTGGGTTAGTCTAGTACCAAGGGTATCTTAGACATACCATGTTTTTTGCTCCCCAGACATATTCTTCAAACATGGTATGTCTGATCGAGTGATCATGAAATGCAATGGTTGCAAATTGGGCTAGGTTAGTCGCGCACCATGGTTGTCATAGACATACCATGTTTTGCATCTTTTCTCTCCCCTAAAACTTCGTCCGGATCTCCCAAAGGTCCGGGAAAATGGGATTGTTCAGAGTCTTGCGGAGATATTTGGATCCGTCTGAACCGCCGGTGCCGCGTTTGGTGCCTATGGTTCTCTCCACCATTTTTACGTGGCGGTAGCGCCACTCCATCAGTCCCTCGTCATAATCGACCAGCAGCTCGCATAGCAGGGCTCCTTCGGGGTCGTTGTTCATCACATCAACCAGCACGGACTGATTGTGCGCTGAGGTTTCATGAACCAATCCCTGTTCGTTAACTCTCTCCGGCGTCTCGATATCGTGTCCGCGCTTCTTCAGGTAGGTACAGAAACTCTCCCAAAGCGTTGACTCCTTTTCACGATCGAGAAGATTCTGCTGAAGCTCCGGCTGATCTTTGTGGACATCAATAATATGGGGAAATCTCATCCCACAGATGATCTCCATCTCCCGGAACTGTACCGATTGAAAGCCGCTCGCATTCTGCAGAAATCCCCGAAAGCTGTTGAACTCCAGCGGGGTCATGGTTTCCAGTATATCGATCTGGGAGACCATCGTCTTCAGGATGGTGAGCACGCGCCTCATCGTTTTTGCTGCCGACCATGTATTCCCAGTCTCCAGGTCGCTGCGAAATTTATCAAACTCATGCAGGATCTGTTTGAACCAGAGCTCATAGACCTGATGAATGATGATAAAGAGCATCTCGTCATGCTCTTCCGGTTTCGATTCCGGTTTCTGCAGCTCCAGCAGCTCCTTAACTTTCAGATAGGAGGTATAAGTGAGGCTCTCAGATCGGCTCATATGACTGCTTTGCAATTTGTTGCGGATGTTGTGAGTCTGCAAGATAGTAATTAGTCATGAGTCTTGAGTCATGAGTCGTGAGTTAACAAGGTGTGCATGTTGATGAGATGGTAGCTTTTTAGACTTGCTGCCCCAAAGGCGCAGAAGACTCAAGACTCAAGACTCAAGACTCAAATCTAACCCTTAACCCACTCCTCAAACTGCTCCGCGCTTTTTGTATTGATCACCCTCGCAGGTTCAAATTTCGCTTTGCGGGCAATCATCACGCCATATCGGATGTCATCAATGCCATCGGTTGAGTGGGCATCGGGGTTGATGGATGTGAGCAGGCCGGCCTCCTTTGCCTTGTTGCCGAATCGCCAGTCGAGGTCGAGTCGCCAGGGGCTGGCGTTGATCTCAATGGCCGTATTCTCTTCCGCTGCGATCTCGATGAGCCGATTCATGTCGAGCTTGCTCTCTTTACGTTTCAGAAGCAGGCGGTTGGTGGGGTGGCCCACAATTCTTGTATAGGGATTTCGGATCGCTTTTTCGAAACGCTCCATCATCTGCTCGAGCGGCATATTTAGGCTGCTGTGAACGCTGGCAATCACAAAGTCGAACCCTTCCAAAATCTCGTCCGGGTAGTCGAGGGATCCATCTCCGAGAATGTCAGACTCAATGCTTTTGAAGATCCGGAATTTGATCTTATCTGAAGCAAACTGCTCGTTCAGATTATCGATCTCCTCCCACTGCTCTTTCACCTGATCGATGGTGAGTCCGCCGGCGTAGGCGGCTGTCTTGGAGTGATCACTCATGGTGAGATACTCATACCCCCGTTCAATACACGCCTCAGCCATCTCTTTGATGGAATACTTCCCGTCGCTCCAGGTGCTGTGGGCGTGCACCACTCCCTTGATGTCGCTCTCCGATACCAGCTCCATCTCCTCGTGATCGTAGTAGAAATCAAACTCCCCGCGATCTTCCCTGTGCTCAGGGGGTACAAAATGGAGGTCCAGCTTTTTGTAGATCTCAGCTTCAGACTCTGTTTTAACCGGTTTGTCGAAATCAGTCTCTTTTTCTTCACTGAGCTTAAAGAGGCCATACTCATTGAGGGCCATTCCACGCTCCCGGGCACGCTGACGCATCACAATGTTGTGCTCCTTGCTGCCGGTGAAGTACATCAGGGCCGCGGGATACTCTTCAGGTTTCACGATCCGGAGGTCGACCTGACGGCCGTTCTCCGTACGGACGGAGCTTTTGGTGTCGCCCCGCCCGAGAACCTCCACCACGAGTTCGTGATCAACAAAAGCATCAAAAATCGATTCGGCATCGTCGGGATTGGCAGCAACAATGATATCGATATCGCCGATGGTTTCGCGGGATCTGCGAAGGGATCCGGCAATCTCACACTTCTGCACGCCATCCAGATTTTTCACGAACTTAAAGAAGGGATCCGCGATATCAAGAGCCTGATCGAGTCGGGCGCGCTCTCCAAATTTTTCGAGGTATTCGATCGATTTAATGATCTTGTCGGCCGACTTCTGTCCAAGTCCGGGCAGCTCAGCAACGGCACCGCTCTGGCAAGCCTCCTTCAGTTCGGTGATCTCGGTAATACCCAGCTTTTTGTGGATCTTGGAGATGTTCTTTGGGCCGAGTCCCGAGATGTTGAGCCACTCGATCAATCCTTTGGGTACTCGCTCTTTGAGATCCTCCAGTACCGGCATGGTGCCCGTCTCTGCAAATTGGCGAATATCCTCCGCGATCGATTTACCGATTCCCTTGATGTCGGTCAGCGTATCCTCCTCAAGATGTTTGGTAATCTCATCGTTGAGTCCCTCGATTGTCTGAGCAGCGCGGTCAAAAGCGATTGCTCTGAAGCGGTTTTCGCCGGCGAGCTGCATGAGGTTGTAGACTTCACGTAATTTTTCGGCAACATCCTGATTGGTCATTGGAATCGATCCGGTTTAATTGGCTTATGGTAGTTCACAGGTTTGAACAGAAACTACAAAAAAGCAATTCATCGCTCACCGAAAAAATGGAGAAAATTTGGGGAATCCCTTTCCTTTTAAAACTAAAATCTCTTACCTTTTAAAGCTCTGAGACAAAACAGTAAGTATGGTTGTTTTGGAAACTACCTGCCCTGGTGGCGGAATTGGTAGACGCGCACGCTTGAGGGGCGTGTGGCCTAACGGCCGTGATGGTTCGACTCCATTCCAGGGCACTTTAAAAGGCTTGCAACACAATCAAGAGTTGCAGGCCTTTTTTATTTTTCGGACTATTCAACAGTTCAACAGTTGACACCTCTCAGTCCCTAACAACTCCCCTTGCCATGAACAAAACCCGCTGCACCTGGGCATCAGATACTTTCGATCAATACATCCGCTACCATGATGAGGAGTGGGGTGTGCCGGTTCACGACGATCGTGTGCACTTTGAGTTCCTGATTTTGGAGGGAGCTCAGGCGGGGCTCAGCTGGAGTACCATTCTGAAGAAGAGGGAGGAGTACAGAAAGGTTTTTGCCGGGTTCGATCCGAAAGCTGTGGCACAGTTTGGGGAGAAGGAGGTGGAAGAGCTGATGGGAAATCCGGGGATTGTGAGAAACCGGCTGAAGATTCAGTCGGCCATTCGAAATGCGAAAGCCTTTCTGGAAATTCAGAAAGAGTTCGGTTCATTTGACAGATATATCTGGGCCTATACCGATGGCAAACCGATCCAGAACAGCTTCACCGAAATGAAGGAGGTTCCTGCTCAAACGGAGCTTTCAACCAAGATTTCAAAGGATCTGAAAAAGAGAGGGATGAACTTTGTGGGCAGCACCATTATCTACGCCTACATGCAGGCGTGTGGGCTGGTGAATGATCATCTTGTGGGGTGTTTTAGATATGAGTCTTGAGTCGTGCTGCGCGTTTTTCACTTCGTGGGAATCGCCTTCGGCTCGGTGCGCAGTCCCGAAACCTCGGGAAGTCTTTTTACTTTTCACTTTTCATTTTTTACTCTTTAACCACAACGGACTCAATGCAGGGACAGAGCGCTAAGGGGATTATTTAACCGCTGCGGACGCGGAGGAGGCGCAGAGAGCGCTGGGGGGAATTAAATAAGATCTAGCCCTTATGAGCTTCCGTCTTCCGGCTCCCCACGATTCAACAATTCTACAGTTCTACATTTAAGGGACGCAGCCAGGTGCTTTGCACGCTCAGGTCCCTTTGAGCTTTCAGCTTATTCCTTTCAGCTTTAAGGGGGACGCAGCCAGGTGCTTTGCACGCTGACAGGTCCCTTCAAGCTCTATAATTCAACATCACCGGAAACTCAGGTTTAAACCTTCTTGAAGACGGTAATCGCGTTGTGGCCGCCAAAGCCAAAGTTACTGCTCATGGCAGAGTTGACGGTGGCTTCACGGGCTTCGCCGAGTACAATGTCGATCTCTTTCGGAATCTCAGAGTCCACCGTTTCGGTGTTGATGGTTGGTGGAATGACATTGTTCTCAACAGCCAGTACAGAGAGCAGTGCCTCCATCGCTCCGGCAGCCCCGAGCAGGTGACCGGTCATCGATTTGGTGGCGCTGATTACCGGCTTTGTGTCGGCTTTCTCATAGAGTTTGGCCACGGCTTTCATTTCGCTAATATCCCCAACAGGCGTGGAGGTAGAGTGGGTGTTGATGTAGCTAAGATCATCGGGCGACAGTTTCGCCTCTTCCATCGCCAGTCTCATTCCGCGAAGTGCACCGAGTCCTTCAGGGTGTGTTGCGGTGAGGTGGTAGGCATCGGCCGTCATCGCGCCGCCAACAACTTCAGCGTAGATTTTCGCGCCGCGCGCTTTGGCGTGTTCATACTCTTCGAGAATGAGTGCGCAGGCGCCTTCACCCATCACAAATCCGTCGCGTGACGGGTCGAACGGACGGGATGCCGTTTCGGGAGAGTCGTTTCGTGTACTCATCGCCTTCATCGCGGTAAAGCCACCAATGGTCGCTTCGGTAATCGGGGCTTCCGAGCCTCCGGTCACAAATGCCTTTGCTTTACCCAATTTGATGTAGTTAAACGCATCGATAATCGCCGTGTTGGAGCTGGCACAGGCAGAAATGGTGGTGTAGTTGATTCCCATCAGGCCAAACTTCATGGAGATCATTCCGGATGCCATATTTGGAATCAGTCTTGGAACAAAGAACGGGCTGAAACGGGGGTTGTAATCGTTTTTGGAATAGTTTTTCATCTCATCCTCGAACGTCCCCATACCTCCCTGTCCGGTTCCCCATATCACGCCGATATCGAAAGGTGATTCCCGGTCAAGGTCGAGCCCGGAATCTTCCATCGCTTCTGCAGCGGCGTAGAGGCCATATTGGGTAAAGAGGTCGGAGCGCTTTATCTCATTGCGATCCAGACGGGATTTTGCGTCAAAATCTTTTAGTTCACACGCAAACTTTGTGGGAAATTTTTCAGGGTCGAATTTGGTGATCGGCGCTGAGCCGCTTTTTCCATCAACCGCATTTTTCCAGGTTGTTTTGGTATCGTTTCCAAGTGGGGTAAGGGCACCAAGGCCGGTTACAACAACTCTAATATCGTTCATAAAAAAGGATTGTGATAGGTCAGTTTAAAAAGAATGAAGTGTGCTAAGATAAGGAAAAGCCTGCAAGGTAAATAATGATGCCCGCACTGTTACTTACAGCCGGGCATCAATTTATTATCAACTTGGCCGGGGATCAGATCCGATTGATTCGCTCATCAAGTTCATTGAGAAGCTCTCCGTACCGGGTCCAATTGCCATCTTCCAGGGCACGGCGCATATCCTGCCAAAGCGAACGGATCTCATCCATCTCGCGGCTGTCGATCTGGAGATCTTCAGGGATATCATCCTGAGAGGGAATCAACCCGCCAACGGCAAGTGGAGCGGCAACATCAGGCAACAAGAAATCTGCGTCCTGACCAAAGAGTTCAAAAATGGCCTCTTCAATCGTAGGCTGCATAGCGATGTTGTCACCAATAGCTACAATCACACGCTGCAGCTGCGGAATCTCAACATTATCGGCCAGCAGGAATACCGGCTCCACATAGAGGAAGGAGCTCTCAATCGGGATCACCATCATGTTACCGCGAATCACCCTGGAGCCTCGCTGATCCCAAAGCGCGATCTGCTGTGAAATTTCAGGATCCTGATCAATTCGCGCCTCAATCTGCGCAGGCCCGTAGAAGAGCCTGTCTTTGGGCAGTACATAGCTGACAAGCTCGCCGTAGCTGCCGGGGTCCGATTTGGCAGTGATCCATGAAATCATATTGTTCCGGTTTTCGGGTGTCATCGGGCTGATCAGCATAAACTCAAGCTGCTCCTCCTCAGGAAGCCTTGCAAGTACATAGTAAGGCTCCATCCGGATCTGCCTCCCTCCATACTGCTCGTTTGGACGGGTCCAGAGATCTTCCTGATTGTAGAAAACCTGCGGCCGGGTCATGTGATACCGCGCATAGGTTTCTATCTGGATTTCAAAGAGATCCTGTGGGTAGCGGAAATGAGCATCGAGCCCTTCAGGCAGTTCCTCCAGAGACTTAAACGTGCCGGGGAAGATGGAGTCGTAGACCTGCAGAACAGGATCCTCTTCATCCACAATGTAGTAGTCTACAGAGCCCTCATAGGCGTCAACTACAATCTTGACGGAGTTTCGGATATAGTTGAGTCCGTTTCCGTATCTCTGAGAATAGGGGAAGTGGGATGATGTGGTGTAGGCATCCTGAATCCAAACCAGTCGCCCTTCATGCAGAACGAGATAGGGATCGCGGTCGAGTCTCAGAAACGGTGTAATTCGGTTGATTCGCTCCTGAATACTTCTCCAGATTTGGAGACGGCTCTCTTCGTGAAGAGATTCGGTAAGCAGGATGTTGATGTCTCCCAGTTCCCACGCAAAAAGCAGCTTTTTAAAGAAACTGTCGATCTGAATTCCGCCCTGACCGCTATAATTGTGGTAGACGTTCTGATCGCCCAGCGGGTAGTGAAGCTCTTCCTGTTCAGTATTTACGAGAAAGTAGCCGGTGCTGTTCTCACCATAGTAGATGGCGGGATTCTGTACGGTTAGCTCCGGTACTTCAGAGATCGGGGGAATGTTACGAATCAGCATCCGTGGCTCTCCCTGTCGGTTGGTCTCCGTTACGGGGCTCATCACCAAGCCGTAGCCGTGTGTGTATTGGAGATGCCTGTTTACCCATGTGTCTGACTGACTCGGAAGCGTACGTGCAATCTCACGCGCCGAAACCATCATCTGGGTCGGTTGACCATTTACCATGTATCGATCATTATCCACTGAGTAGAACTCGTAGTAGGAGCGGATCTCCTGAAGCTGCTTATAGGTATTTAGCAGAAGACGGCTATCCCAGAGACGGATGTTGTCGATGGCATCCTGATTGTTGCGGATATCCGCGATATCGAGTGTGTCATCGGCAGCATACTCTATCTGGCGCACATTGTGAAGATTGTACGCGAGGCGTGTCATCTCAATGTTGTGTTCGAGGTATGGAGTTTCGTACTGAAGCTCGTTTGGGTCAACCTGAAACTGTTGAACAACCCCAGGCATAAGACCGCGGCCAACTACGAGTACAACCAGCGTAAGAATTGCGGCGCCCGGCACAATCTTCGCTCCAGCCTTGATCCAGCGGCTGGCGAACATGATGGCAGACATAATCAGCGTGAGCACAAAAAGAATCCAGATCGCCGGCAGATTAATGGTGACGTCGGTGTAGGTTGCACCAAAGACAAGTCCGTCGGGCTTCAGCAGAAGTCCGTAGCGATCCAGCCAGAAACCCCATGCAACAAACAGAAGCCAGATTCCGGTGTTGATGCTGAGGTGGTTCAGAATCTGGGGACGCGCCTGCAGTTTGGTGGGCGACTGCACCATCAAAAGTCCTGTGAAGACATAGGCGAGCGCCAGAATCAGCAGGGTGATAAAAGAGATCGAAACGAGTGAGCCCTGCACAATCTCCCAGAATGGGAGCTGGAACATATAGAACCCGATGTCGCGGCCAAAGAGCGGATCGGTCTCACCGAACTCCACACTGCTCAAAAACCTCAGCGATTCATCCCAGCGAATATAGAAACTGAGTGCAAAGATGAGCGCCATTACGATCGCGCCAAGGGTGAAGAACTGCTTGATTCTCTTGGCGGCAAACTCCGATCCGAGATCGATATTGGCACCCTGCAGCGGTGAGGCCGTCAGGTTGGCAAACTTCAGCTGATCTGCCAGATAGCGGAAGTTGAGAATGAAATAGATGGCAGCAACGAGAAATGAGGCTCCAACAAGTGCGAGCTGTGTTCCCCGAAGCGTCCAGAAGATGTGGCCGTAGCCGAGCTCATTCAGCCACATCAGCTCAAATATCCAGCTTGAGGAGATGGAGAGAAGGATAAGCGGTACGGCAATAAAACCGATAATCTTAAGTATACGTAGATTCATAGAGTGGATAAGGATAGTACTTCAATTTCTATCCTCTCAAAATACAAATTCGAGGTGTCAACGGGAAACGGAACCGTCGCTTTTGGGAGAAGCTTTACGCTCGATTTCCTATTTTCTGGGCCCATTTGTTCAGAATCAGATAACAGGCAACCACCAAAATCGACCATGAAGAAGAAAGAGTGCCCCGGGTGCGCGGTTGAAGTAGATAAAAGCGAAGAGGTATGCCCGATCTGCGGGTATGACTTTCCGAAACAGCCGCTCTCGCTAAAGATTGCCGTTTGGGTATTTATCATTCTTACGCTAACGTGGATTCTATTATGAATCCTCTTCAAGAAAGAGATTCGCTTTCTGAGGTATTTGTCCGGGTAGAGATGCGGCCTTTATTATGGTCGCATATTCGTGACGTGTCGGCGTCTTGGCCCGGAGTTTTGAAAACCGCTCTCCTTTAATGGAATTGGGTAAACCGATCAGCATCATCATCTCCTGATGGTAAAGCTTGATCTGATTACTGCTCCAGAGAAACCGGGGCAGGTTGTCGCGTTCGGAATAGTTGGGTTCGGGTGGGGTGAATTCAATGGAACCGGCTGCAGGATTTAGGGGCAGATCAAAAAAGTCGCACAGCTGTTCAACAACCATCCTGCTTGCGCGAACCTTCGCCTGACTGGAGTACCCTGCAATGTGGGGTGTGGCGATATAAGAGGCCTCTGCCATCTCGTCGCTGAAAAGAGGTTCATGTTCCCAGACATCAAGAATCGCATCTTCCACTTCGCCATTTCCCAGAGCTTTGATGAGCGCTTTTTCATCCACAACTCCTCCTCTTGCGGCGTTGATGATCAGCCTGAATCCTTTTTGGAGCCACTTTTCGCTGCAGAGATGATAAGTGGGGTGATCACCATCATGCGTCAACGGAGTGTGAAAGGAGAGCAGGTCGCACTTTAGCAGATCCTCTTCACTGCAGCTGGTAAATCCTTTCTCCGAGTTCGATTTTGGCGGATCGTATGCCCTGTGCTGAATTCCAAAGAGATCAAGAAGCCGGATCAGCGCACTGCCTGTCTGACCGGCACCGACTACACCAACGGTCAGTTGGTTTGGACCCATACCTCTTACGTCACACCAATAGAAAAGAGTGGTGAGCACATATTCGGCAACGGCTCGGGCGTTACATCCGGCCGATCTTGTAAACCGGATTCCAAGCTCGTTAAGATGGTGAAGGTCGACATGGTCAAATCCGGCTGTAGCCGTTCCTATAAATTTCAGGTGCCCTGCTTCAGGCAGTGTATCCTGGTTGATTTTGGTGACTGTCCGGATCAGCAGTGCATCGAAATCGGTGCAGTGTGCGGGGAAACCTTGGTCGGGATCATAGGTGGTTAGCTCGGAATCAGCCGGAAGAAGCTCTTCCAGGTGGTGGAGATATCGGTCTGCAAGAATTTTCATATGTTCAATGTAAGAAAAGAAGAGCGGAGCTTCAGTGAGAGGTTAGAATGATTTGCTATGGTGGTACAGTTTGCAATGCGGGAGATCAAGGATCGTGTTCGAGCGAAGATCGTAAATAAAAATAAATACTTAATCCAAAATAAAAGGTCCTGAAAATTTGAAAATCAGCTGTTTTTTCATATTTAAGGAAATATGCGCCTTCTAATCACTATTACAATCTGCTTCCATTTTTTCGCATGCAGTTCAGAACAAGATTCTGTTCCGCTTGAAGACGTAAAAACAATCCAAGTTGACTTAAACGATGCGGAGGATTTGAATATGTCTCAATTTTTCTCCTCTGTTGAATATCACCCTCTGGTAACTCCGGATGACAAGCAGATTGGTAGAATTACAAAAACGATGGTCTTAGATGAATACTTCGGGTTCTATGATGAAGCAAGAAACAGTGTATGGGTCTTTACCAGAGATTTTGAATATGTGAATGAGGTGAGAATACCTCAAGGTAGAGGTCCGGGTGAAGTAATTCAAATGACAGATGCGGTACTTACCAATGACGGTCTTGTACATGCTTTAGGGGCTTATAACATGGTTATTTACAACCTTGAAGGTGAGCTTGTTGATGAAGCTCTCATCGACCTTTTCATCACAAAAATAGCGTATGATGAGTCCTCACAGGAATATATTGGATACGCCAGCAACCATCTGAACAGAGAGTTAAATGGAGATTATTCCGGCCATAATCTTATTTATTTTGACAGATCCGGAACCGTTACCGGTGGTGAATTACCTATTGAAAATGGTCGGCAATACATTGCTCAGTATATCCCCAACAGGTTTTCTGCCTACAATGATTATGACCTTGTATCACCGGCATTAATAGATACCGTTTACTCAATTTACAATGGAAGCATTGAGCCCAGGTACTATTTAGATTTTGGAGATGATTCTATTCCTGAGGAAGTATTTAACCTTCGCGATAGTTACGCTTCACATGAGTATGATTGGGCAAACTTTTTCTCTACGGAGATCGACGGTAATAACTATATCGGTTTTTTGTCCATGTTTAACGAAACGGATGCTTTCATCCATTTTCGTTTTGGAACAAGAGAGCAGAACTATAATGCGATCTATAACAAGGAAACAGAAGAGATAAGTATTGGCAGTGGACTCATGGTGAATGACATTGACTATGGGTTCGTGCATTTTAATTATCAGAGCTTTGATGATGCACTATTTACGATTGTTGAACCAAGTGATTTGCTATACCATTTGAATGACTTGGCTGAAAATGCCCCGGAGAAGCTTCAAAGCTCAAAAATGAGGGACTTAATTGAACTTGCAGATTCAATAGATGAAGATGGAGATCCGATTTTAAAAATCCTGCCCTTTAAATAACATTGTCACATTGAGTTTATCAGGTTAAAGCCCGGTATTGTGATCTGGTGAATATTTAGTTCAAGAACTGCAGTACTTTTAAACAGCTATGAGTTTTATGTCCGCTCTCACCCGGTAAAACCCGAATCTAAATGGCAGTACTTTTGTTTTTGAAATTGGGCTGCCTCCCCTTTCCTCTCATCTAGAACCGGATTTTCATAACGGAAAGTTAAAAATGATGCGCAAGGCCACATTGCGTAAATGGTGAAGGACTCACCCCTGTTGCGATAGCTGTAAACTCTTATATTCCATTAAACAGCTGAATCTAAATAAAACACCTGCTATGTCAGAAAAGACCTTCAATACCGCCTCCCTGATTCGAAAGAAGCGGGACGGAGAGGAACTATCAAAAGATGAGATTCAATATCTGATCCGTGCCTATACGGAAGACAAGATTCCTGATTACCAGATCAGCGCCTTTTTGATGGCGTCCTTTCTGAATGGCCTCAACACAGACGAAGCGACGGCGCTTACCGAGTCGATGCTTCACAGCGGCATTGTGGTTGATCTGAGCGAGACGCCGGGCAAAAAGGTGGATAAGCACTCAACCGGCGGGGTAGGAGACAAGCTGTCGCTCATTTTGGCGCCGATAGTTGCCGCCTGCGGGGTTCCGGTACCGATGATATCAGGCCGCGGACTGGGTCACACCGGAGGAACACTCGATAAGCTGGAGTCGATTCCCGGCTTTACCGTTGATGTAGATCTGGACCGGTATAAGGAGATTCTGAAAAAACAGAACCTGGTCCTGGTGGGGCAGACCGAAGAGATCGCTCCGGCCGACAAGCGGATCTATGCGCTCCGCGACGTAACGGCGACGGTTGAGTCGATTCCGCTGATTGCGGGCAGTATTATGAGTAAGAAGCTGGCGGAAGGGATCGATGCACTGGTTCTGGACGTGAAATTTGGCTCGGGCGCCTTCATGAAGAGGCACGAGGATGCCGTGAAACTGGCTGAAACCCTGGTGGGAATCGGGGAGAGATTTGGTAAAAAGACGATTGCCTACCTCACCAATATGGAGCAACCGCTGGGGAATGCGGTGGGGAACTGGCTTGAAGTAAAGGAGAGCATCGACTGCCTTCGCGGTGGCGGACCTGATGATGTGATGGAGATTACCCATCTGCTTGCAGGTACCATGATCTATCTAGGAGATATGGCCGATTCGGTTGAAGAGGGGATTGAGATGAGCCGCCAATCTGTGGAGGATGGCACCGCGTTTCAGAAATGGGTCGATATTGTTGAGGAACAGGGTGGTGATACCTCGGTGATTGAAGACCCGGATAGCTATCCGAAAGCAGACTATATAGTGGATGTTCCGGCACCGCAGGGCGGATATGTTTCCGAGATGGACGCCTTCGCCCTGGGGATGGCGTCATTGGAGCTGGGTGCCGGCCGCCGTGCCAAGGAAGATAGCGTAGATCCGCAAGCGGGCTTCATGCTTCACAAGAAAATCGGAGACCCTGTAAAGAAAGGTGAAACAATTGTCACCATTCATACGAACAAGAAGGAGATGGCAGATGCAGCCGCCGAAAGTATTCAGAAAGCGATCACGATTAAACAGATCGCGCCGAAGCCTCTCAGACAGGTAACTCACAGAGTTGATACAGACGGAATTCACGACCATATCGTTTAACTGTTGTATCTCAGTATAAAATAACTACATTTATAAGATCCGGGCACAGAACCAGGGCAAATTCAACAAAACTACAGAATCATGTTTCAACGATTTGTAAGAGCCATAAAGTCGATGTTTGGGGGCCTTGTAAGCTCCATGGAAGATCCAAAGCTAATTCTTGAACAGAACATCAGAGAGCTGAATGAGCAAATTCCGCAGATGAATGAAAATATCGCCACCGTAAAAGCGAATGCGGTGATGCTCAGAAAAGAGGTGGAGCGGTATGAGAAGAGTATTCAGGAGATTACCGCCAAGATTAAATCGGCTATTAACGCCGATCGTGATGATCTGGCCCAGGGGTATGCGCTACAGCTTGAGAAAGCTCAGGAGAATGCAGAACATTCGCGCGAGCAGCTCAAGTTTGCCGAACAGGCCTATGAGAAAGCCCTGAAGGTGAAAAAAGCATTTATGCGTGAGAAAGATCGCAAGATCAAGGAAGCACGGGAAGCACTGCGGGCCAGTGAGCGGGCTGAGTGGCAGTCGCGCGTTGCCGATGCGCTTGAGACGTTTGAGATGGGCGGACTGGATCAGACCCATAATGAGATGGTAAATCGCCTGAATGAGCGTACCGCAAGAAATGAAGCGAGAATGGAGATCGCCCTGGAGAGCGTGGATACGGAAACGATGGAGATAGAGGCAAACGCCGAAAAACTTCGTGCTCAGGAGCTGGTGAATCAGTTTAAGCAGCAGATGGGCAAAAGCACCGGAGAAGAGGAGAAAAAGGCTTCGAAAAAGATTGAGGTTGACGAGCCGGAGCAACCCGAAAAGGAGCAGGGCAAAACAGTGGGCAAAGACCGCTCCAAGGCTTAGTCTGCTTCGCCGGACTTAACGTGAATGCTTTATTTGGATTAACCGATGCAGTCGAATAGTGAACAGGAGCGGGAAAAGCTCAAAGAGGAGTATAAAGAGCACTACCGCAAGATGCGGGATGCGAAAGAGAAACTCCGCCGATCGAAATATGTTCGCAACGTTAGTGACGCGATGCAGAATATGAATGCCGATGAGCTCCTCGATTCGGTCGATCAGTTTTTGGGAACGGTTCGGAATAAGATGGCCGGAATTGAGGCGCGTCTCGATGTGGCAATGGAGCAGTTTATTGATGACCATCCGGATGAAGCTGAACTCGACGAGGAGCTCAAAAAAGAGAAGGCGAAGGATACTCTGAAGCAGATCAAGCTGGAGATGGGGCTTCTCTACAACGAAATAGAGGAGCAGGCCGAAAATCTGGATGTTGAGAAAACCGTTGGCCGCAAAAGCCGGTCCGAAGAAAGTGACCAGAAAGACCAATGAGCAGCGATAAGGAAGAACATATCAACTATACCAAAGAGGCTTTTCTGCACCCGGGAAACCTCGTATGTCTGCTTGCAGGAACGATCTCCGCCTTGGTTCTGAATGATGTGGGGATGCTCTCAAATGCGCTGATTACGCTCACGTTTGGTGCTGAGCTGGTCTATCTGGGCGTGGTTCCGAAACTGAGCTCTTTTCAAAAGAGCGTTCGCCTCAAGAGGAGAAAGGAGCAGACGGAAGAGACGGGTGATAAAAAATTCTTTCATCGGCTGGATGGCCGCTCGCAAAAACGGTACCTGGTGCTGCGCCACATAGTGGGTGAGGTAAAGCAGAATTTCGATCAGCTTCCATTCAGCTCTCAGACTCTAATGGAGCGGATACGCGAGAAGATGGAGGGGCTGCTCTCAACCTACCTGACACTGCTCGACATGAACCGGCGCTATCAGCTCTACATGAACTCCGAGGTTGAGGATGAAATCCGCCGAAAAGTGGAACAGCAAGAGAGCGATCTGGATGATACCGACTCCGAAAACCTTCGGAAGACCAAAGAGCGACGCCTGCAGATCTTAAACAAACGCCTCAGAAAGTTTGATGTAGCCAAAGAGAAATTTCTGATCTGCGAAACACACCTGGAAACGATTGAAGATGCAATTCGCTATATTTACGAACAGTCTATGACGATGCCGAATGCCGAGGATGTGGGACTGCAGCTCGATCACCTTCTGGGTGAGATGGAGGAGACCACGCAGATTATCGAGGAGCTCGATCACGATCTGCTTCCCGGCTTCGACACGCTGGACCATGAACTGGAGCTCGCTGAACTGAGAAAGGAAGCGGAAGCCCTGCATAAGGAGACCGAACAAAAAGTGAAAAAACCGATATGACATCTGCCACATTTGAGACCCTGCTATTCGACACTAACGACGACGGAATTGCAACAATTACAATCAATCGCCCCGACAAACTGAATGCGCTCAACTCAAAGGTACTCAGTGAACTAAGTGAAGCGATCAAAACGGCAGAATCAGATCGCGATGTGAAGGCGGTAATTCTGACCGGATCCGGCGAAAAAGCTTTTGTAGCCGGCGCCGATATCAAGGAGCTTAGCAGCCTGAACCGCGAACAGGGAGAGGAACTCGCCGCCAGGGGACAGTCGATCTTCTCCGCCATTGAAAACTGTGGCAAACCCGTTATCGCCGTCGTGAACGGTTATGCACTGGGTGGTGGCGCCGAACTCGCTATGGCTTGCCACGTCAGAATTGCGACAAGCAACGCCCTGTTCGGACTTCCGGAAGTGAGTCTTGGATTGATTCCTGGTTACGGTGGAACACAGCGTCTGCCTCAGCTTGTGGGCAAATCGAAAGCGATGGAGATGATCCTTACCGGCGGACAGTTGAAGGCTGATGAAGCCCTCAGATTTGGTCTCGTCAATCTCGTTGCGGAGAGTGGTGAGGCGATGGATGAGGCCCATAAGATGGCCGGAAAAATGGTCAAGAACGGCCCTGTTGCAATCTCCAAGGCGATTGCTGCGGTGAACGCTTCATCAAAAACAGATGGGTTTGCCCGCGAAGCGATGCTGTTTGGAGAACTCTGCACCACAGAAGACTTCAAAGAGGGCACAACCGCATTTCTTGAGAAGAGAAAACCAAGCTTTAAAGGCGAGTAAGGAGTCAAAAACCAAACATGCCGGAATTTTTTATTATTCTTATCACCGTTCTTCTGAGCGGTTTTTTTTCAGGGTCTGAAATGGCCTTTGTATCGGCAAACCGGCTTAAGCTGGAGATCGAATCGCGCAAAAATACCGTCACAGGGCGAGCTCTCTCCTTTTTCAACGAAAATCCCGAGACGTTCCTCACCACAACCCTGGTTGGGAATAATATTGTCAATGTTCTCTACGCCACGTTGATGGCTATTTTTCTTGTGGAGCCGGTGCAGTTTATCTACAATGAAATTTTTGGGGAGATACCATCCCTTGCTATGACGCTCTTCATTCAAACGATGATCGCTTCCGTAATTATTCTGTTGATTGGAGAGATTCTCTTTAAGGCGATCTTCCGGATACTTGCAGATTTTATGGTGAAGATCGTGGCGGTACCGCTGCGAATTTTCAACTTCGTGCTTCGTCCACTCATTGTGATCTCCAACTCCTCATCGAATGTGCTGGTGCGATGGATGCGGGTTGGAAGTGAGCGGAGTGAGAAGGTGTTTCGACGGCAGGATGTGGAGATGATTTTCAAGGAACTTCGGGATGGTGGGGGAAGTGAAGATATTGATCAGGACGACTCGGAGATTCTGCACAATGTTCTGGAGCTTTCCAACAAGCGGGTGAAGGAGACAATGGTGCCGCGAACAGAGATGGTCGCGATTGAACAGAACGCACCGCTGGAAGAGTTGAAAAATCTATTTATCTCATCCGGTTACTCCAAGGTTCCGGTCTACAAGGATACTATCGACGATGTGGTCGGGGTTGTATTTGCATACGATCTCTTCAATAATCCCGGTGGAATAGCAGAGTTGATCCGCCCCGTTAAGTTGATTCCTTCTTCAAAAAAATCGAAAGATCTGCTGCAGGAGTTCCGTCAGAGCAATATCTCTGTTGCCATCGTTATTGATGAGTATGGCGGAACGGCTGGTATGGTTACTATCGAAGACCTGATCGAGGAGGTAGTGGGCGATATTCAGGACGAGTATGACAAGAATGATGAGGTGATGAAGAAGATCGCCGATCGTACCTATGTGGTCTCAGGCAACGTTGAGCTGGATGAACTAGAAGAGAGATATCCTGAAATCGAGCTCTATGATGAAAAGGAGATGGAGTTTGAGACACTGGCCGGCTACATCATCAACCATACCGGACGGATTCCGAAAGTGAATGAAGAGATTCAGATTGGGCCCAACAAGTTTATAATCAGCAAGGCCACACCGAGCAAACTTGAAACAGTGAAGATGATTCTCGGCGACGAAGAGTGAGACTATCGTCTTCTGCGTGAATAACAACACCTCTTTTCTATTATGATCGACTCCTATCCAAATTGGGCACAACAGTTTGCCAGGCAGTACCTGAGCC
>JAFIFA010000198.1 GCA_020832225.1 Balneolaceae bacterium | reverse complement strand
TGCTTCCCGATACTGCTTATGACCAACCCGCAGATCAATATGGGGGGCATAAAGTGCCTTAACCGGTTTTATGCTGGTCTGTAATGCTGAGGACTCAAAATAACGATCCATAAACGTTTCGAACTCCTCTTTAGCTGTTGGATAGCTATCTCCGGCCAGTGCAGGTTTACGAATGGAGCTTTTTTCAAAATCTTTCTCGATCCGGTTTGCAAAGATTCTAAAATGCTTGGATTGCAAGATTCTGTGATGGTCCAGCAGCTGGATGAATTCGAGCAGGTCGAACGGTTTCGTCGTAGTGTTGATGAAGCCCAGAATCTGGTTTACGCTCTGCCTGCCGTTGATCAGCGAAAGAAGGGGTTCTGCAGTACGGTCCAGTGCAAAGTTGGGTGATGCATACCCCATCGGATCGTGAAAATAGAGCAGATTCCTGCCATCATCCTCAATCGGGATAACTTGCAGATCTCTTCTGATTTCGGGTACAGGACTGCTCAGGGAATCGAAAAGAAGGGTTTCGTTCATCATTACTTTTGACCGCGCATTTTTTGGCACTCACACTTCTTGCCATACTTAATACAGATTGGGTGTTCCGGGGGCTCAGAAAAACGGGCCTTGCAGGCGTTTCGTCCGTGGTGAATCATCAAATGGGAAAGATCGGTCCAGTTTTCACGTGGAAAGAGAGCCATCAGATCCTTCTCAATCTTGTCCGTGTTCTTCTTTTCTCGGGTCAATCCCAAGCGGTTGGAGATCCGTTTCACATGTGTATCAACAACAACGCCCTCATTGATGCCAAATGCATTACCAAGCACAACATTTGCTGTTTTGCGGGCAGCACCTCTCAGTGTCAGGAGTTCATCCATGGTTTGTGGAACCTCACCATCAAACTCCTCTACAAGAGTATTGGAAGTCTCTTTAAGGGATTTTGCCTTATTTCTATAAAACCCGGTGGTTCTGACCAGCTCTTCGAGCTCTTCAAGTGGAGCCTCAGCCATTGTTTCAGGGGTTGGGTAGGCCTCAAACAGATCAGGCGTAACCTTGTTGACACGAACATCGGTGCATTGGGCACTCAATATAGTGGCAATAAGCAGCTCAAAGGGATTTCTGTGGTTGAGTTCGCAATGCGGGTTTGGATAGAACTCATAAAGCTCGCCGAGTATCTCTTTCGCCCGCTCTTTCTGCTTTTTTGTTTTCCTGGGTAGTTTAGCCACTGCTTCTTTTTTTACTTCTGTTGATTGAGTTGGGTGATTAATTTCGTGAATCTGAAGATCTGCATCAAACAGATCAGTAATAGAATGGAGATGCTAATTATCTTCGATTTCGCTGTTCAATTCCGTAAACTTGGCACTCTCTAAAAGCAGACTTCAGGCTGAACCGTTTCATGAATAAAAAGGTCGCATACGGAACCATAGCTCTATTGACTCTGATCTACATTCTCAGTTTTGTAGATCGACAGATTGTGGCCGTTCTGGGTACGCAGATCCGTGATAGCCTGCAGTTAACGAATTTCCAGATCGGACTTCTATATGGTCCGGCCTTCTCTTTCATATACGCCCTCGCGGGAATCCCTATGGGGCATCTGGCCGATCAGGTGTCGCGGAAGCTGATGATCTGTACCGGCCTTTTCATCTGGAGCCTGATGACGGTACTCAGCGGGTTTGCTGCCTCATTCACCTTTTTGATTACGGCACGGATCTTTGTTGGACTCAGCCAGGCGATGCTCAGCCCGGCTGTCTACTCCTTTATGGCAGATCGCTTTCCGGCAAAACAGCGGGCAACCATCTTTTCCATCTATGCGAGCGGTATCTTTATCGGAATTGGTCTCTCTTTCTTGGTAGGTGGTCAAATTTCAATGCAGTACGACTGGCGAATGGCTATGGTGGCAGCAGGCATTCCGGGTCTTATTCTTGCCCCGATCGCCTGGCTTGCGATCCGTGAGCCAAAGCGCAAGGATGGACAGAGCGGAATCGACCTGAATATGATGCCGGATCTGATCAAAATTCTGAAAAAACCCTCTGTAAGATGGCATCTTGTCGGTTTTTCATTTCTGGCCTGTACCGGATATACCATCCTGGCCTTTGTTGGGAATGTGTTTAATGATA
This sequence comes from Balneolaceae bacterium, assembly GCA_020832225.1. Classification (GTDB taxonomy): domain Bacteria; phylum Bacteroidota; class Rhodothermia; order Balneolales; family Balneolaceae; genus Rhodohalobacter. Next base: position 16,928 of record JAFIFA010000198.1, on the reverse strand, counting down.
TCCATCAGAGACCCGACCTGATCTCTTCCTTCGGCTGGTTTATGTTTGGGGTAGGGGGGACTGTAATCCTCTCAGGAAAGATAGCTGACGTGCTTGCGCGTAAAAACCCCGCAAATCGTTTTAGAATGGGGACGGTTGCCGCACTTATGGGAATCCCCTTCTACATGGTGGGACTCTTTGCAGAGAGTGCAGAGCTGGCATTCTGGATGATGGGAATCGGGGTGCTATTTTCATCATCATACAACGGAGTGGCAGCGGCGTTGATCCAATATTTCGTAGGTCAGAGGGAGCGTGCCCTTGCCGGAGGGCTCTATCTGTTTGTGATCAGTGTGGCAGGTTTCGGATTTGGTCCGCCGGTTACAGGTTGGCTTACAGATGTCGTATATTCGGGAGATTTCGCCGTTTCGAAAGCAATTCTCACGGTAATGCTGATCTGCAGCACCGGTGCCACAATCGCATTTCAAATGGCGATGAAAAACTATCATAACGATGCACTTCCTGCCGAGCAGGGTGTTGAAAACTGAAACATTCCATTGGCAGAAAAGAAATCTAAGAAGGAAGAAGAGATAAACAGGGACCCTACTGATTGGAGGGAATCGCCCTACCTTATGATCAAAGGCTTTTTGATGGGGTCTGCTGATATTGTGCCCGGAGTAAGTGGCGGCACAATGGCGCTTATTACCGGAATTTATGATCGTCTCATTTTTGCGATCAAAAGCGCCGACTCTACAGCCATCGGGCACCTCTTGAAGTTTAGGGTAAAAGAGCTTGTTGGTCACTTTCACTGGAAATTTCTGTTTCTGCTCCTGTCAGGAGTGTTTCTGGCGATCGTATTTTTTACCCGTGTTGTGCCGCTGCAGATTTATATGTTTACCCATCCCGAGATGGTTTATGGCCTCTTTTTTGGACTGATTGTAGGTTCGATTTTTCTGCTGATTGCTGAAATTAAGGCGGAAGAGCGGAAGTGGAGAGGTGGATTGCCTTTGATTGCAGGAACTGTGTTTGGATTCTGGGTGGTAACGCTGGTGCCTGCCGATACACCCGAAACATTTCTATTTGTTTTTATTAGCGGGGCGATCTCAATCTGCGCCATGATTCTTCCGGGAATTTCAGGATCATACATTCTGCTGATCTTCAGGAAATATGACTATATTCTTGGTGAACTCGGTCGGCTTGGCACTACGGAAACGTTTACAGCTCTTATCAATCTTGCTCCATTTATACTGGGAGCACTCACCGGGCTGATTCTCTTCTCCCGTGTTCTCTCCTGGCTACTTAAAAACTTCCATGCCACTACACTACTTGTTCTGATCGGGTTTCTGATTGGTTCCCTTTATGTGATCTGGCCCTATCAGGAACGAACATTTGAAGAAAGCGTGAGAGAGGTAAAGGTGTTGCCCATTAGTGATCCACTCGTACAGGAATTGATGGAACGTGAAGAACCGCCAATGGCACCCCGATATCAGAGAATGGGAAGGGTTTTGAACCCCGATGCCACATTTGAGCAGTTCAGGCGGGTAGAAGTGGAGACGGTTTCCAGAAAGCTGATGTCGAGCGAACCCTTTTTACCATGGTTTGTGAGCGATGAGAAACGTGCTGAAACCGATCTCTGGCAAGGTATGGCCGGGATGTCAATAGGCCTGGTACTGATTGTCGGGATTGCCTATCTGAGAAGGAAAAACGGCCACAAAAAAACTGAGCAGGTGAGGTAGGGGAAATCCCGATAAGGTAATGGGGATCTTCCATCTTTATAAAGTGAGATCATTTTCCGTATAATATGCATAGGTAAACTAACCTAAACGCCTCAATTATCGGAGAATAAATATGATTACCCTGAACAAAATACTTGTACCCACCGACTTTTCTGAAGGAGCTGAAGGAGCATACTCTGTAGCGCAGAATATTGCCAGTACATTTGGTGGAAAAATCGACTTCATCCACGTTATTCCAACGTTGAAATATGTGAACGAAAGCATCAAGAGGCTGGGTGTTCCGCTCGATATGAACAAGGATGTATACCCTAAAGTGATCGACGAGGCAGAGCAGAAGCTAAAGAAGGCGATGGGCAGTTACCTCCGTGATGAGAACAAGGGCGACTATTTTATCAAGATCGAGCGCAAACCATCCGAAACCATCACAACATTCGCGAATAAGAACGGCTACGACCTCATAGTGATGGGTGCCAAGGGTAAAGATGAATCGGTGAGCATGAGAGGGACGGTCACTGAACGGGTAATTCGACGCTCAAAGGTTCCGGTATTTTCCGTTAATAAACGATTCGACTCCAACAAGATTGAAAACATTGTTGTACCAACCGACACCTCTGAGCTTTCAATTTCTGCGTTTCCACTATCGGCTGCTCTTGCAGATACATTTGGTTCAAGAATCACACTTTACCATGTGATTGAACTTTACGGAAGTGTTTCCGAAGAGATACCCAGAACAGCCGGTAAAGGAGAGATGGTTTCAGTTTATGAGGCACTGATAGAGCGGATCAATAACTTTTTGGATAAACGGAAGATTGACAACATTCACATCCAGCGAACCGGTGTTACCTTTGAAGACGAAGTGGTGATTACGGATGGGGAAAACAGCCGCTCTATTCCGCTCTTTACAAAAATCGATAAGGGAGTATCTGCACACTATGAAATTGAGAACTACGCAGGAGAAGAAGCTGATCTTGTTGTGATGGCAACGCACGGCCACAGTGGTCTGGCTCACCTCATTCTTGGATCAACTGCAGAAAAAGTGGCCCAGTATGTGAAAAAACCGGTGATCACCGTGAGGCCATCGGAAGAAGACTTTGCAGGCTAACAACAAAAATAAATGGAGAGATTATGAGACTGAAAGATAAATCAGCCGTCATCACCGGCGGTGCTGGTGGGATCGGTATGGAAACAGCAGCCCTGTTCTTGAAAGAGGGGGTAAAAGGTGTACTGCTTGTAGATCTCGAAGAGAAAGCCCTTAAAAAGGCTGCCGAAAAACTGAAGAGTGACAAAGTTCACATTCATGCTGCGGATGTTACCAGTAGCGAAGACGTAAAGGCATATACAGATAGAGCCGCAGAGCTTTTTGGAGAAGTCGATATCCTATTTCTAAATGCAGGAATCGAAGGGGTTGTAAAACCGCTCACCGATTATCCGGAAGAGATGTTCGACCGCGTGCTGGGTGTAAATATGAAGGGTGTATGGCTTGGCCTCAAACACGCTTTTCCTGTAATGAAGAAGAGTGGTGGTAGCGTAATGATCACCTCATCCGTAGCCGGTATCCAGGGAACACCTAATGTGGTAGCATACGTGGGAAGCAAACATGGGGTCAACGGCATCATGAAAGTGGCAGCTCTGGAAGGTGCAGAGCACAAAATAAGGGTTAACACCATTCACCCATCACCGGTTGATAACCGTATGATGAGATCATTGGAAGAGGGCTTTGCTCCCGGGCAGGGTGCAGAGGCGAAAAAGGGATTTGAACAGACGATCCCTTTGGGGCGCTATGCTGAGAATCGGGAAATTGCCGATCTGGCACTATTCCTCGCATCGGATGAGAGCCGATTTATTACCGGATCACAATATGTGATTGATGGTGGTTTGACGACATAGCACGCGTACAAGCTCAAGAAGTTATCTTGATCAAAAAATCATAAATGCTGCCCCGAACCGTCGGGGAGGGGGATACGGCGTAAGCCGGGAGGCGCAGCTTAGCGACGTCCCGACCCACTCGGGAGGTGTTCAGCTTGTGAAAAAGAAGCATTTTCAAATTGGTCAAATAGGAGTGAAGTAGCTAATTTTAAATGTCCAAGATCGATATAGATCCTTCATTCCGTTCGCTCTGCTCACTTCATTCAGGATAACGCAATCGCCTTAGAGCAAAGGCAGCGTATTAGTTATAGTGGTTTGAAGGTATTGTCTTACGCCGCAATCAAGTACTGGATATGAGCCAGGTTAGGCTGAATGTGGCTCTTGGTTGATTATTTATACCCTGCCTGTCCCGATGAAGTTATTCGTGAAAAGGAATGAGCACAGCGAGTGAATTGAAGGATTTTCGAGGGGATAATCTATAAATAGGTAGTCCTTTTTTTGCTTTAAAAAAGCTGAAAGACTCTGATGAATTTTAAAAATCAGGGATCACAAATCGTAATTGTTGCCACGGAGTACTCCGTGCTCTTCAGTGCTTCCGTGGCAATATTCAGATACTAATTAGGGGATTCCCTCTATTGCATGCGAAGTGTTTTCGGCACGTAGATTTGAAGCTTTTCCGAATCGGTCACTAGTAGAACCATAAAAAAATTAACAGTACGACCATAAAACTATGTTTCTAAAGCAGTTACTTGTTTCGCCACATCTTTTTTCATTTTACAAAGCCTCAGAACTCATCTAAAATAAATTACCCATTTGAAGCAACCTCATGATTTCCTTTGCTTTTCCGGCAAATTTGCGGCAATATCACCTTGTAAAAAAAGTAACGGTTTCTGAATCTTTTTAAGTGATTCTGCGTATGCGCAACCGTTAACCAAAAATTCAATCAGTGGGTATTATGAAAATTACAGGGAAGCTATTAAAGGGAGTTCTGTGTATAGCGCTGTTTCCGGCACTTGCATGGTCTCAGAGTCTGGAGCAGTTTGAAGAGCGGGTTACGGAATTCACGCTCGATAACGGTCTCCATTTTATTGTAGTTGAAAGAAACGTGGCACCGGTTGCCCATTTCTTCACACTTGTTGATGTAGGCTCTGCCAATGAGCCGGTAGGACGAACAGGAATTGCCCATATCTACGAACACATGGTGTTCAAGGGGAGCAAGACGGTTGGTACAACCAACTATGAGGAAGAGGTGAAGTATATCAACCAGATGGATGACGCTTACAAAGCCTGGTTAAGAGAGTACAATAAGTTTGAACCGGATGAGGAGAAACTCGAAGAGCTCTGGGCAGCTTTTGAAGAGCTCCAGGAAAAAGCGGGTGAATTTGTTGTAAATAACGAGTTCACGCAGATCATTGAGAGAGAGGGGGCAACAGGTGTGAACGCATTTGCCTCTACCGATGCTACGGGATATTTCTACAGCCTTCCACAGAACAAGGCTGAACTCTGGTTTATGCTTGAGGCAGATCGCTTCATCAATCCAGTAATGCGAGAGTTTTACGTTGAAAAAGAGGTGATCTTTGAAGAACGCCGTCAGCGTACAGACTCCAATCCATTTGGTCGCCTTCTTGAAGAGTTTGCAGCTACCGCCTACTCAGCTCACCCATACAAAAATCCTGTGGTCGGATGGCCATCAGATATCCGAAACACAACCATTCAGGATACATGGGACTATCACGAGCAGTTCTACGCTCCGTCCAGCTTTACCATTGCGATTGTTGGCGATGTTGATCCGGCTGAAATGAGAAGACTTGCCGAGAAATATTTCAATCCGATGGAGTATCGTGATCCGGCACCTGAACTGCTCGTTGAAGAGCCAACTCAGCGTGGCGAGCGTCGTTTTGTGATTGAAGAGCGTTCCCAGCCGATCTACATGGAGGGATACCACACCGTAAACAATCAGCATCCTGACTATCAGGCACTCAATCTGCTCGCTAATATTCTGACTAACGGCAGAACTTCCCGTCTCTATCGCCGGATGGTGGTTGAAGATCAATCAGCGCTTCAGGTTGGTGCACAAAACGGATATCCGGGCAGTAAATACCAGGGTATGTTTATCAAGTTTGTGATTCCGAACCAGGGTATTGAGATGGAGGACGTTGAAAACACACTCCGTGAAGAGATGCAGAAAATTCTGGATGAAGGTGTTACCGAAGAGGAGCTCGAGCGGGTAAGAACAAATGCCAGAGCAGGACTTGTTCGGTCGCTCACTTCAAACTCCGGTATTGCCCAGATTATGGCTTTTGCTCATGTAAACGGCGGGAGTTGGAAAACGGCCTTTACCGATCTGGAGAGACTTAATGATGTGACTGTGGATGATATACAGCGCGTTGCTGAGAAATATATGATTAAAAGCAATCGTACTGTCGGCATGATCAAGAATGTGCAGGACAGCAGCGTAGTTTCAAACTGAAAATGAGGGCAGAAAAAATGAAATTCAACAGATTTAAAACACCGGCATTGATGATGTTGGCAGCTCTCTTTACGGCTGCCTGCGCTACTCAGGAACGAACAACTCAGGGGCAAACGGCCCAACAGGGGAGTCAATCAATTCCCGTTGATGTGGAAGGTTTGGTATATCCTGAACTCAATCAGTATCAGATTCCCGATATTGAAACCTTTGAGCTCGACAACGGAATCAAATTCTACCTTATTGAGGATGATGAAGTGCCTCTGATCAACATGAATGTGATTGTACGGGCAGGTTCATTCATGGACCCTGCTGATAAAGTAGGTCTGGCCTCAATCACGGCCAATGTTATCAGAAATGGTGGTTCAGAAGCCTATCCTGAGAACGATCTCAATCAGCTACTCGAAGACCGTGCAGCAAGAATTGAGTTTGGAATGGGAAGAACAAGTGGCTCTGTATCCATGAACGCCCTGAAGGAAGATTTCATCGATCTACTTCCGGTTTTGGTTGATGTAATGACCGACCCACTGCTTCCACAGGAGAAGATCGATCTGGCAATTCGTCAGCAGCGTTCGAACATCTCACGCAGAAACGATAATCCGCAAGGAATTGGCAGCAGAGAGTTCGGAAAGTTAATCTATGGCGAAGATTCTCCGCAAGCGAGGGTTACGGAGCTCTACACGCTGGATAACATTACCCGTGACGCCATGGTCGAATTCCACAGCCAAGCCTACACAGGTGAGAACCTGATGATCGGCCTGGTTGGAGATTTCAGCGTTGATGAGATCCGCCCGGTTCTGGAAGAGATCTTCTCTCAGGTTCCGGCAGGTGAGAGAAATGAGCTCGCCTTCGAAGAGGTCGACTATGAGTTCGAATCTTCCATCAACTTTGTGGATAAGAGCGATATCAATCAGTCAGTGGTCTTTATGGGCCACATCGGAGGCCTACGGGATAACCCCGATTATGCTGCCCTTCAGGCAATGAATGAAGTACTTAGTGGTGGTTTCTCAGGCCGACTGTTTCAGAACGTAAGATCTGATCAGGGACTCGCTTACTCCGTATTCGGAAACTATGGAAGCAGCGCTCTCTATCGCGGACAGTTCTTTGCCGGTGTATTTACCCGGAGTGAAGCCACAGCTGATGCTATTAATGCGGTTAGACATGAGATGATCCGTCTTCAGGAAGAGCCTGTGAGCGCCGAGGAGCTTGAGGATACCCGAAACTCTATTCTGAACTCACTGGTCTTCCGCACCGATAGCCGAAGCAGGGTATTGAGCCAGAGAATGAACAACGAATATCTTGGCCTTCCTGCTGATGCTTTTGAGAGATATATCGATGAGCTGATGGAAGTGACTCCTGAGGATATCCAGCGTGTAGCCAATGAGTATATGCGTCCAAATGAGATGAAGATTCTTGTAGTCGGAAACAGCTCTGAGCTGGGAGACCAGCTGGAGCAGTTTGGCACCGTCCAAGAAGTGGACATTGAGATTCGCGACACTCCTCCCGGTGAGGAAGAGGAGTCTGTGGCTGGCGATGCAGAGGCCGGAAAAGAATGGCTAAACCGAATGGCTGAAGCTCTGCTGCCGGGAGGCTCATTCGACCGTGACTTCGTTTTTGAAGCCGATAACTTTGTTCAGAGCCCAATGGGTGAGATCACAATCGGGGTCAAGCAGACAGCAAACTTTCAGACTGAGTTACTCATATCTGAGGTAAGCGCACCAATGGGAGAAGTTGTGATGGAGGTTCGTGATGGCAGCGGAGTAATGAAGATGGGGGGTAATGAAATGCCAATGCCATCTGCACAGCTTGAGCAGACCAAAGCAGAGCTCTACAGAAACTATCTCTTCCTGGCACTCAATAGTGGAGAGCTCGATGCGGAGTTTATGGGAATGGTTGAGAAAGAGGGGGCAGAGTTTGCCCACATCAAAGTGGATCACGATTTCCCAATGGAGCTCTACATCGATCCGGAAACCTCACTTCCGGCTATGGCTACATACCGTCAGATGGATCCGCAACAGGGGATGAGAATCACTGTAACCACACACTACAATGAGTGGACAGAGAACGATGGAATCTACTACTCCTACGAGGCCATCAGTTATGCTGATGATGAGCAGGTAGCGAGAGTAGTAGTGAAGTCTCACTCGCTGAACTAAGCACATTTAACGAAATCGGGATCTGTGAAGAGAGAGCCGGCTTAGCCCGGCTTTTTCTTTTTTATGCACAGATTATGAAGATGAGTTAGAGGTGAAATCGAAGGGTTTATACCACTTGAGAGTATCGAGAGGATCTATTCGAGACAAAGCGCAGAAGTCGCCTTGCAAGCCGTGAAGTATCCGCAATTTCGGTGAGCTGTGGAGTAGTGTCGTGATTAATCCACTTATCTGCCTTTTCTGCAAACGTCTCATCAACAGAAGTGCTGGTTCTTACACCAAGTTTGTTAAGGGCCGCTGCATTGCAGTACTGCTCGTACTGATTACGGATAGGTATGGCAAAAAGCTTCTTGCCGAGAAACATCGCTTCCGAACAGGTTTCAAATCCGGCAGATGTGAGTACACCATGACATCCCCGGAGGCTCTCCAGGAAGGGCAGATTTCCTACAGGGAAGACGGTGACATTTTCTGCTTTGAACGGTTCATTGCAGAGAGGAGAAAAGAGCTCCCACTCCGTTTGAGGTACCGATTTAAAAGCAGGTATTAAGGCATCATGGCTGTAGGCCGGCAGATAGACCGTGATGTGCTTTCCTTTAACCGGTTGCAGATCTCTGATCTGCTCTCTGATTACGGGGGGCTCAATAAAACTATCATACCTCCGGAAGTGAAAACCGATCGGTTTGTTACAAGGCGCAAATCTCTTTAAAATCAGCTCGGCCATTGGAGATCTCTGCTGAGGACGTGGAGAAGCTTCGGAAAGAAATGCAGCCTGATGACTCAACCCAATACATGGCACGTCCGATCCAACAGAGGCCCAGGCAGATATCGATTCGTAATCGGTTATCACCAGGTCATACTGATCGGGAGAGACCGAATTCAGATCCCTCAAGAAAGTGATTGGCTGCACATTGAGCCCGGTCTGAAGGTAGGAGACGCCTCCATGATCATCGTAGGTCAGGCTCAGTCCCCGTTTGTAGGTAACCTTTTCCACCTCATCCAGCTTCATTCCGAAGTTGTATCCACTAACCAAAACGTCTATGGATGCTTGCTCAGCAAGTTGTGGGATGATCTCCCTTGCCCTGCTGATGTGTCCGTGGCCGGTGCCTTGTATGCCATATAGTATCTTCATCCGATCATCACTCTCTCTTTGTAGGTGTGCAGCTGTACGATCTTTTCAATTCGCTGATCTGTAATAAAATCCTCTTCTCTGTATTTAAACATGGTCCACTCATCACCATCATACTCAAGAGCGGTGAGGTTCTCGATCCAGTCTCCGGAGTTCATATAGATCACGGATCCCTTCTCATTTTCATAGCCACGGATTTTAGGTTGATGGATGTGCCCGCAGATGACGTAGTCGTAGCCTTGATCGATCGCGAGGTCCATTGCCGTGGTCTCAAAGTCCTCAATAAAGCGGACTGCTTTCTTCACACTATCCTTGATCTTTTTAGATAGTGAGATTTTACCCCGCTCCATCTTCTCCATGATTGCATTGATCGCTTTGTTGAGGAGTATCAAAAGGTCGTATCCCTTACCTCCGATTTTTGCGATCCACTTGCTGTGTTTCATGGTTACGTCAAATACATCACCGTGAAAAATCCACACCTTCTCTCCTTTGAGGTCCAAAACAAGCTTGTCGCGGATAAACAGAGGCCCCAACTGCAGGTTGGAAACTTTTCTTAGAACCTCATTATGGTTGCCGGTGAGATAGTAGATATCGGTTCCGTTGGTCATCATTGTCAGAAGGCTTCTGAGTACCATCATATGGGAATCGGGCCAATAGTATTTCCGGAAGTTCCAGACATCGACGAAATCGCCATTGAGAATGACCACTTTGGGGTCGATTGAGTCGAGATACTGCAGAAGCTCCAGTGCATGAGACCCCACGGTGCCAAGGTGAATGTCTGAGAGCACAACAATTTCTACCGGTCGCTATTCCATGGGGAGATGATTTGGTTGATCAAAACTACGTATCCACTGTTACGGAATCGTTTAGGCAGAATTAGCTTTTTGTGATCACATTGTTATGAAATTTGTTGATGGCAGTTCTGATTGGGATATTAGGGTATGAAAACAGTTATTTACGGCAGTTACGGCTATACGGGTAATTTGATTGCGGAACTGGCCGCAAATACAGATTCGGATATCCTTCTTTCCGGAAGGAATGGACGGAAACTGGAAGAGCAGGGAGAGCGACTGAAACTCCCCTGGAAAGTGGCTTCCCTGGAGCAAGAGGATGAGCTGGACTCAATTCTTAAAGATGCAGAGATCGTGATTCACTGTGCCGGCCCTTTTGTACACACGTGGCGGCCGATGATGGAAGCCTGCATCAGAAACAGAACGCACTACATGGATATAACCGGCGAGATAGAGGTTTTCGAAGGGGCTGCAGCAATGGATAGCCGTCTGAAGGAAGCCGGAATTATGGCGATGCCGGGAACCGGTTTCGACGTGGTGCCTACAGACTGCATGGCCGCTTTTTTAAAAAAGGAGCTACCCGATGCCACCCACCTTGAGCTGGCGTTCAGGGGAGTTGGTTCTGCAGTATCTCACGGCACTGCAAAGACGATGATTGAAAACCTCGGAAGTGGTGGTGCAATCAGGCGAAATGGGGAAATTATGGCTGTTCCATCAGCATATAGAACCAGGGAAATTGAGATCGAAGGGAAATATGTACATTTCGTGTCGATTCCGTGGGGAGATGTATCCACTGCCTACCACTCAACAGGTATAAGGAACATCATTGTCTATACAGCGATGCCTCCAAAAACCGCAGAGAGAATGAAGTGGCTCTATAGGCTCAGGTTTCTGTTTAAAATGAAATGGGTTAAAAACTGGATGAAGAAGAAGGTGGATGAGAGGCCGCCCGGACCGGATGAGGATCAGCGCAAGAACGGACGAACTATAGTTTGGGGTGAAGCGAGAAACGGTGACGGAAGAACAGTTCAGGCAGTTCTGGAGACACCGGAAGCATATCGACTCACGGCAGAGACAGCCTGGTTGATCAGGGATCGAATCGCATCAGGTGAATACATTATAGGGTTTGGAACACCATCATCTGTTTATGGTGATCAACTGATTCTCAAAATCGATCATACTAAACGCACAATGAAAGAGAATAATAGTAGGGGTTAAGTGGGGGAATAGGGCCCAATTTAAAAATTTTTGACTCGTTACCGGACGCGGCAATCGTCTTTGAGACGGATCACCCGAATTATACCATTCGGTATGTAAACAACAGGCACCTTCTATTTACTGATAAAACCCGAGAGGCGATTATTGGGAAAAATGTTTTTGAGGTATTTCCTGAAAACAAGGATACACCGGAATCGATTGATGGGGACGTACTGATTGAATCCTATCGGAGGGTGATTGATAGTGGCAAACCCGATAGGCTTCCAATGATCCGTTACGATCTCATGAACAGTGATGGTGCTTTCGAACCAAGGTATTGGGAGCCTGTTCACTCCCCTCTTTTAGATGATTCAGGGAAAGTTACCCATATCCTTCAAACAGTGAATGATGTGACGGACCAGGTTATTGCTGAGAAGGATTCAAAAGAGGCACTTCATGAGTATGATGCACTTCTTCAACAGACGGAAAATTTGGCCGACATGGGTAGCTGGTCATTTGATCTTGAGACAAAGAAAGTAGTTTGGTCTGAAGGGGTATACCGCATATGTGGCGTAGATCCCGGTCATTTTGACCTAAATTTTGAAACAGCTATTAGTGTAATACATCCCGATGATCGTGAGAAAGCTATAGAGACTATGAAGCGGGTTGTTCAACAAGGAGGAGAGTACAAAGTTTAGAAAAGATTTATAAGAAGTGACGGTTCGATACGGCACGTGATGTCAAGGGGAACCATTCTGAAAGGCGATACCGGTAAACCGGAAAAGATAGTTGGTGTTTTTCATGACATTACCGAAGCTGAAAATGTTAAATCAGAATTAAAAAGGTCAAAAAGCTTTTACGAAACCCTTGTTAGTTCTGTAGATGGAATTGTTTGGGAGGCGGATGCAGACACGTTTGAGTTTAAATATATAAGCCCGCAGGTTGAGCGTATTCTTGGTTATAGTGCTGATGAGTGGTGTTCTGTTCCCGATTTTTGGGAGAGTAAAATTATTAAGGAAGATCGTAAAGAGGCGATCGAATTCTGCCAAAAGGAGACTCAAGCTGGTAAGGACCACGTGTTCGAATATCGAATGTTCAATGCTGATGGAGAGATCGTCTGGGTACGGGATAAAGTTACTGTTCTCGATTTGGAGGATGGCACAAGATTGTTGAGAGGTCTCATTCTCGACATCACCGATCAGAAAAATCAGGAGGAGAAGCTTCAGAAATCGGAGGCACGTTTGAAAGGGATTGTAGAATCCCCTACCAACTACTTGATCCGAATCGACATAGATTGCCATTACACGTTCTACAATCAGAACTATTTTCGGGAGTTCGGCTGGACTTACGGTGTGGATGATCTGACCGGAATCCATTATGGAGAGTCGGTAATGCCATATCATCGTGAACTAATAGAGAGCGTAGGCCGGAATGCGGTCAATAGCCCAAACAAGGTTTTTCAGGTTGAGCTGGACAAAAGAGGACGATCTGGAGCGATAAAAACGACATTATGGTCGATGCACTGTATTGCAGACAGTGATAACAACCCTTCTGAAATTCAGTGTGTTGGCATCGATATTACCGATAGGCAGCGGGCGATGGAGCTACTTGAACTCAATGAACGGAAATATAAATCGATGGTGCAGGATGGGTCAGACATTATTGGCATTTTGGACGATCTGGGTAACTATAACTATGTATGCCCGTCGGTGGAACGGGTACTTGGTTACAAGCCATCAGACCTGGTTGGAGAGAATTGTATGCAATACATTCACCCTGACGATCAGGATCGGTTTATTGAAATCCTTAAGGATCTTCCAGAAAAAAAGCGGTTTACCATTGATCCGTACCGTTTCAAGGCTGCAGATGGAAGCTGGTTCTGGCTCGAAACCAGTGTAACCAATTTAATGGACGATCCTGCATTTCGCGGTGTGATTGCAAACTCAAGAGATATTACTCAGCAAGTAGAGAGGGAAGAGCAAATCCGTTCTTCTCTTGATGAGAAAAAAGAGCTGCTTGCTGAGAAACACCACAGAGTGAAGAATAACCTGGCCGTGGTTTCGAGTATGATGCAGCTTCAGGCATATGAAGAGACTGATTTTGAAATGGAGCGAAAACTCTACGACAGCATGTCGAGAATCAAAACCATGGCCACCATCCATGAACTTCTCTACAAATCGCAGAGTTTTTCGAAGCTCAACTTTCCGGAGATGGTTGAGCAGCTGATTCACTCTATAGATGAGACCTTTTCAAGAGATACCGAAGTGGATATACAGATCGATACACCATCTGTTGAACTTAATATAAATCAGGCAATACCCTGTTCACTAATCATCAATGAAATAGTAACAAACATCTATAAACACGCATTTGAAGGAAGGGAGAAGGGGCGCATTCAAACTTGTATTACAATAGATGGAGACTTTTTAACTCTGCTTATTGAGGACGATGGTGTTGGTTTTAAGCCAAAGGTCGAACCTGAAAAAGGATCATCACTTGGTATGCAGCTCATCAGAGTGCTTTCACAACAACTGGGAGGCACATTCTCTTTTGATAGTACAGCAAGTGGTGTGACGTTTAAGCTCATTTTTGAACGATCAGAAATTACAGGTATCTCTACTCAGGGAGTTACCGACGCATGAACAAATTGTTGATGTAAAAGTATTGCTACTCATTGAGTTGTGAATTTGTAAATGTGAATCCCTTCGCTATTTTGCACTACTGTCAGAGTTAAAATTAAAAGCTCAAAGTAGTAATGAATAGTCTCGAGACACTCTACGGAAAGATCTTTTCTAAGATTCCGATTGCATCAGTAGTTCTCCGCCCTGAGAACGGAAAGTACATTATCGTTGATGCAAATCAGGCTTTTCTAAATGTTTCCCAGCAGACATTACAGGAAATGATCGGAAAAGATCACTTTCGGGTTTTTCCAAAACGGACTGATGGGGTTGCGGTGGAGGGTTTTTCAGAACTTAGGGCTTCTTTTCAGTACGTTTTGGATCATTGTGAACCTGATCGTTTGGATACAGTTCGGTATGATATTCCCGATAAACAGAGCGGGACTTTTATCGAGAAGTACTGGAAACCGGTTAACATTCCGGTTGCCGGAGAAGATGGCAGCACAAAGTATATTATTCACTCTGTGATAGATGAAACTCAGAAAATACTTTCAGGGCGGAAGGCATCGCAGCTTGAACGCAAAAGAGAGAAGGCAGATAGAATTCTGAGTGAGATCAGTTCTGTTGCCCGAATCGGTAGCTGGGAGATGGATCTTGTAACCAATAAGCTATTTTGGTCTGAGATGATTTAAGAAATTCATGAAACAGACCCCGGATATGAAATTACGCTCGATGATGCACTTCTCTTTTATGAAGAAGGTGACCACAGGGATAAAATACGGAGACTGGTAGGCAGGGCAATAGAAGATCAGAAGCCGTTTGATGCAGAGTTGAAAATTATTGCCCGGAAAAATAATGACAGGTGGGTGAGGGTAACCGGCAGTGTGGAGGCGAAAGCCGGTAAAACTGTTCGGATTTTTGGTTCGACAAAGGATGTTACCCGTCAAAAAGAGGCTGAAGTTGAGCGAAAGCAGATTCTTCGGAATCTCGAGGAGAGAGTTAAGGAGCAAGAGTGCCTCAATAGAATAGCTGTGCTTTGTAATGTTGAGAGCAGTGTTAGTGAATTGCTGGAGGAGACAATTCGGGTTTTACCGGAAGGCTTCCAGTACCCTGAAATGGTGATGGTGAAAATTACTTACGGGGCGTTAACATTTCAGACAGATGGTTTTTTTAAGACAGATAAGTTGGTTGAACACCAATCTGAGATATACAGTGGCAAACTCCTGAAGCTAAAAGTCTGCTACAAGAGCGATCTTAATATTTTGCCTGAAGAGGATGAACTCTTGATTACAGTTACCGATACCCTAACTCTTGGACTTCAGAATAGGGAAACCCGTAAAAAAATGAGAGAAGAGGATCTGAGATTAAAAAGCTTTATCGACTCCCAGACAAACTACTTTATAAGAATGAATGTGGCCGGTACTCTTACATTTGCTAATAAAAAGTTTATGGAAGACTATGATCAGTTTTATGAGGGAAGCCCGATAAATGGCGATTTTCCGTCAATAACTGAAAGAACATCCAGGCAGTAGCTGATGTCGACCCTCGAACAGTGTAAAAAGTACCCGGGTGCTGTTTTTCAGACAGAACTAACCATAAAGAAACAGTACGGAAGCGGACGGTCTACACTTTGGGAGTTCATCGCTCTTGCAGACAACGATAAAGACACAGGTGAAATTCAGGGAATCGGTGTCGATATTTCGAGAATAAAGGATGCGGAAGAAGAGCTGATTAAGAAGAGCCGTTTATTGTCAGCCAGTGCAGAAATCGTAACCAAGTTGAACAGTATTGATGACTGGCATTCTGCTCTCGAACAGACTTTCAGTATTGCTGGTCGGGTGGTAGGTGCCGATCGTGTCTACTACTTTGAAAACAGCCGGGATGAAGATGGAGAAATGGTTACAAATCATAGGCTGGAGTGGACCGAAAATAACATCGAACCACAGATAAATAATCCCGACCTGCAAAATATCAAATGGAGTGATACTCCGGAATTTATGGAGCCTTTGAAAAAAGGGACCCCGCTGAATACTTTGGTAAAAGATCTGCCGGATTGCTATACCAAAGAGGCGTTAATGGTGCAGGATATCCTTTCGATTCTGGTTTTTCCAATCTACATTAACCGGCACTTTCACGGGTTTCTTGGATTTGATGACTGTACAGATGAACGTGAGTGGCTGCCTGAGGAGATCTCTTTTCTGAAAACCATCACAAACAATCTTGCTTCAGCAATTGAGAGAAAACAGAGGTTGAATGAACTGGAAGAGCTCAATCAACATCTGGAGAGGCAGACCCGGTACCTTGAGCGTTCAAACAGGGAACTTGAGCAGTTTGCTTTTATCACTTCTCATCAGCTTCAAGAGCCTCTGAGAATGATAAAAAGCTTTCTCACACAGCTTGAAAAGCGCTACGGAGCATCTCTTGATGAGAGAGCGCAGAACTATATTCGTTTTGCATCAGAGGGCGCAGTTAGAATGCGGGAGGTGATTCTCGATCTGCTAAAATACTCGCGGGTTTCGGATGGAGAGGAGGAGCATGCTGAGTTTGACCTCAATCAGCTTGTTGCCGAAATCATGGCTCAGAACGGAAAGTTGATCATGGAAAAGGAAGCCGATATCCAATACGATACTCTTCCTGTTATTTCCGGAGACAGAACAGCTATACGACTTGTGCTTGAAAACCTCATCACAAATGGTCTTATCTATAGACCAAAAGGAAGAGGTGCAGAGTTGACGATCGATGCGGAGAAGTTGAGTGATGCCTGGAAAATATCCGTCACCGATAATGGTTTTGGAATCAAAAGAGAGGATCAGGAGCGTATTTTTAACCTCTTTGAAAGAGTCTATAGCAGGGATGAGATTCCCGGTACAGGCATTGGACTCGCCATCTGTAAAAAAGTGGTGGAAAAACATGGCGGAGAGATATGGGTAGAGTCCGAGTTCGGTAAAGGAAGCCGTTTTATGTTTACCATAAAGAGGTAAATTTTTTAAATATCATA
>JAFIFA010000227.1 GCA_020832225.1 Balneolaceae bacterium | reverse complement strand
GTTTTGCTCTCAAGAAACTCTTCCTTCAGGTCAGACAAATAGAGAGAACGATCTCCCGCTCCTTCAATATCAATTTGCCGCTGCTCAAACTCCTTAAGATTCCATCCCGGCTCAAAGGGATTCAGTTCTCCACTCTCATACAATTTCTCGTAATGATTCTTCTTCTGCTCAGCGATCTGCTTTCGGCGAGTACCCAGAGAAAAATTCTTCTGAATTCGTTTCCCATCCACATGGGTGATGAACACAATTGAGTAGTTACCATTTCTCTTTTTCAGACTTGCCATCGGTGGTACATTTGGTGGTACATCCGGGGCGCATATAGAGGACACAAAAGACCGGATGAGTTATAGTTCTTTGATGGTGTATAAATCAGCTATTGCCTTGATTCATTACATTAAAAATGTACCACCATTTGTACCACCAAAACAAGACTTCGCGTACCATTTGGGAATATTCTTACCCGTGAAGAATCGCTCCAAAACATAAAAAACCCCGTTTAAAGCTAATTAAACGAGGTTTTTTGTGGTACACCCGCCAAGATTCGAACTTGGAACCGCCTGATTCGTAGTCAGGTACTCTATCCAGTTGAGCTACGGGTGCGTTTCAAGGTGCAGGTAAAACTTGCATCATATACCTTGTGCCTTGACACGTACTATTATTGGTACTACCAGAATTGAATTATGTGAAACCAATAATAACCCATTGTTCTATCATCATCACATAGGTTTCTTTTCTAGACTTATAAAGATATGACATGCGCCTAACCTGATCAAGTCTTTAATTAAAATAGTTACACCACAATATTGTGCGAAGGTCGACTTATACAAAGTGAAAATTCAACATCAGTTACATGGATTTTCTGCTAAACAAAATTAGCCTTACAAGGGATAAGGCCCAAAATGATTCGATCGTTATTTGCCATAATGCAACCAGAGTAAATTACAAAGCATTCGTAAAGACTACTTTACCGCATTGGATATACCGATTGGGCTTTAATCTTATCTGAGTTCAGTAAAATCGTAGCTACAGGGCTTTGATATTAACCGATTTCTTAAACAAAAAACCGTAGCTGTAGATGGTAATATATCCAAACAATCCAGCTTCCTGTACCATAATATAGATCAGCGAGCAAGACGGTGTTGAAATTTACAGCACGATTAGGAGTTGGTACATTGAACATGAAAAGGCCAAGGAGGACCGTCATACATCTTACTGGAAATGTCTATTTGATGGTAAATTCTCCGCAGATGCCTGGTGTCTTTTCCCTTCCGGGCTTACTGATAAAAAGCCGTTAAGTAACCGAATTTTGCTACTAAACAGCTATTCTGTTTTGGGATGGACACCATGTGACAAACGCATTCTTATCTGTGATTCTTATTGCCTATTTATGGTTTTTCTTCCCAGACATTAGAATGAGTCACAACTGTAAAATAAGTGACCCTTTATTTATTCATATTTTTGAAAATGCTTACTTATTTGATTCAAAATATTTATATAGTTATAAAGCTCATTCATCTAAATGAAATTGGCTTAGTTTTATATATAAAAATAAATATTCCGGCCCATGAATTACTCATTCTCTGAAAAATACAACACTGTTGTTATGACCTTTAAAGGAAACGTAATGGGCGGGCCCGATGCCGTCAAATTTCACGAAGAGTTAAAAGAGCTTGCCGAAAATGGGAAGACCAATATTGTAGGAGATCTCAGCAAGGTAAAATTCATGAACTCATCTGGTCTCGGGATTATGATCACAGCCTTGACAAGTATGAGAAATGCGGGTGGCGATTTTAAAATTTGCGGAGCATCCGACCGGATAGAGAGCCTGCTGATTGTAACAAAACTCATTACGGTATTCGATCACTTTAAAACGCTTGATGAAGCGGTAGAGGCGTATCAAAATAAATAAGCTACCTCTTAGGCTCCTCTCCTATCCGGGGCAGTTCATTTGGTGATGGCACGGTGTCGTGCTAACAAATTTGTTCCGGGTAGACGTTGACACCCCGCTACTGTCGGGACAAGAGCACACCGAGTATGCCGTCAGCTCTTGCCATTACATTATTCTTGACATTTCACTAACCTAATCCGTTTCGTTATATCGAACAGACAATACAGTAATATCATCTGACTGCTCTGCAGCAGCTGTGAACTTCATCACCTCCAGGAAGAGCCCTTTTACCAGCGAGTTCAATGATCTGCCGGGATGACTTTCGAGAAATAAAATCACACGTTCTTCATCAAAAAAGCCACCGTCTTCATTTTCAGCTTCGGTAATACCATCGGTAAAGGTCATAACGGTATCGCCGGGACTGAGCTGAATGGAACTCATATCATACGGTGCATTTTCGAATTTTCCGAGAAGAAGTCCGCCTACGTTTCCAAGCGCTTTTACTGTTCCGTCAGCCGTCTGAATGTAGGGGAGATTGTGCCCGTCATTGCAGAAAACAAGTTCCCCGGTTTTCACATTCAATACTCCGTAAAAAACGGTCACGCATGTGGAAATATCACTTTCGGGAATCAGCATGTTATTGACCTTGAAAATACACTCGGCGGGATCAAACACTTCCGATCCTATCGCTTTGAGCATGGTTCGGCAAACAGCCATGTAGATAGAAGCAGGCATCCCTTTGCCGGCCACGTCGCCAATAAAAAATGCGAGATGGTCATCATCAAATTTGAAGAAATCGTAAAAATCGCCACCCACCTGTTTTGCAGCGATCATGTTGGCATAAATATCAAACCTGCTGTCTTCCGGAAATACAGGGAATTCCTGATGGAGTATTTTCTGCTGAATCCGGGCCGCCATATCCAGGTCGTAATTTAGGGCCTCGAGCTGATCTTCTAACTGCTTCGATCTCAGATAACGGACAATTTCGGAAAGTGTCTTTTCAATGGTGGTTTCCAGGTCTTTAAAATCGATCGGTTTGGTCACAAAATCGTACGCGCCGCGGTTCATGGCCGTTCGGATGTTCTCCGTGTCCTCGTAGGCCGAAACAATAACGGTTTTCAGATCAACCCGTTCAAGTTTTTGAAGTTCATCCAGCATTGTGAGGCCATCCATCTTTGGCATGTTTATATCGCTGAGAATTAAAAACAGGTCGCTATGTTTTGAAACCACTTCAAGGACTTCTGCCCCGTTTTCCGCAAACAGAAACTCATACTCCCTCGACCTGACCTTCGATCTGAACTTCTGAAGCATCAGCAGTTGCAGATCCGGTTCGTCGTCTACAACCAGTATTTTATGGGTGGAATTATACATAGCTCTATAATTGTAGCGTTTAAATTATTTTCAGAATCTCTTCTTTCAGTGAGTTGAAGTCGATAGGTTTGGTAAAGAACTCTTTGGCTCCCGACTCGATGGCACGGTTATAATTATCCTGGTCACCGTACGCAGAAATCATGCTTACTTTAATATCCGGGTAGTTCGATTTGATATTGCCAAGCAGTTCAATTCCCGACATCCCCGGCATATTGATATCAGAGAATACATACACCACATCGTGCGGCTGTGTGTTTTGAAGGTACTCCAGGGCCTCTTTGCCCGAGAAGGCAAATTGGAGTTCGATAAGTCCGCTTCGGATCTCTTTTCTGAACTTTTGCCGGAACAGCATTTTCACGTCCCGTTCGTCGCCTACTACTAAAATTTGCATGTGCTTATGTATTAATTTTAAATGTTATTTAAGCATACCTTCCAAGAATTAACCCCCACTCGCCGCCGCATAATCACCGAACGAAACGTTTGCAGGCTTGTACGATATCCCCAAATCCTGCTCAGACCTTTTCCCACTGTAAACGAATCTGGGTTTTTCAACGACCGGTTCGTTATTCAGCATTCTGGAGATGTCCGACACTTTCCAGCTCTCGTTGCTCAGGTAGTACTGTTTTCCATGCAGGCCGTCTGTGGTTGCCCCCCTGTAAATGGCCTCAGCCACATCGCGTA
>JAFIFA010000090.1 GCA_020832225.1 Balneolaceae bacterium | reverse complement strand
GCACAACAACATGGTGACGATTGACGGGGCGAAAATGAGCAAAAGTGCCGGTAATTTTGTGACCCTCGAGCAGCTTTTTGAGGGAGATCACGATCTGCTTGAGAAAGCTTACTCTCCGATGGTTGTCCGTTTTCTGATGCTTCAGAGCCACTATAGAAGCAAAATCGACTTTTCAAACGAAGCTCTTGCCGCCGCTGAAAAAGGGTACCATCGCCTGATGAACGCCGTTGACCTAATGCGGAAGATGCAGCCGTCAGGTCCTCCTTCTGATGGGACCGGTGATGAAGCCATTCTGAAGGCTTGTGAACAGTGCCACGAGTCAATAAACGACGACCTGAATACCGCCCGGGTTCTGGCCGCACTGTTTGAGCTTACCTCAAAGATCAACGCTCTCCATAACGGACAGATTGCGGCTGAGGAGATCTCCGTCAGTGCATTCACCACCATGTCAAAAACCGTGGATGACTTCGTCTTCGAGATACTTGGTCTGGAGGCTGAAACTGCGGGTGATGACAGCAAAACAGAACAGCTGATTGAACTGCTGATCGAGATTCGTGCCGAGGCCCGTGATCGAAAAGATTTTGCCACATCCGATAAAATTAGAGATGACCTTCTGGCAATCGGTATCAAGCTGAAAGATGAGAAGGGGGGTGGAACCACCTTCGAGATCGATGCTTCGTAGAGCCGGACAGGGTATCAGCTGGGTGCTGATCAAACTGGTAAGACTCTACCAGCTGGTACTATCCCCGTTGATCGGTCCGAGCTGTCGGCATCTGCCAACCTGCTCGCACTATATGATTGAAGCTATCAGGGAGTGGGGACCGATTAAGGGACTCTGGCTGGGTTTGAAGCGTATCAGCCGATGCCACCCCTGGGGAACATCAGGTTACGACCCGGTTCCCCGAAAAGACCCTGATAGTGAGCAGGATCGCCAATCTGAGGGGTGATTCAGGTTTTATTTCTGCCTGCTCTGTACTACTTTAAACCGATATGATCTATTACAAAACCTTTTTAAATCAAAATAAGGCACATGAACAATAGTGAACTGGAGAAGCTGATCCGATCCTACTACCCGGAGGCAAAAGATGGAAAAGAAATTACACGTGAGTGCATGGACAAACTGCTCAGTGAGAATGGTTTTGTGCCGGAGAAAACAATTTTGGGCACATCTGTCTGCAGTGATGAGATTGTGCGAACGGCAACCAATTTCAGGGACTATCTGAGTAGCGAAACGCCATTTTCATTGGGCGGCCTGGCAGGTTTCCCGTTTACCGGCGTTACGGGGTTTCACGCCTTTGCCGGCCATATTCCAGATGACGGCTTTGCAGTGATTCAGTACGGGCCGCATATCGGTATTTCGGCGAGTGGCCATATCGGTTCCGTTATGAGGATTGGGCAGCACCTTGAAACAACCTGCTGTGGTGCATTAAAGGCATCGGTTGGTGCGATAAGGGATGGATCTGCCGGTTCTCGGGACAACGACCTCGATTACCAGCAGTGGAAACTGGAGGAGCAGCTCAGTGAGCGTAAAGATGACATTATGAATCATGAGGAACCTCTCAAGCTTGCTACCGATCTGATGTTCGAAAAGATCAATCATCGCATCAAAAAACTACTCGAAAAGTCCGCCTCAGCATTTAAAGGGAACAAAGTGGCACTGGTAGGGGGTATCATTATCAATACCGATCACGGACATCCCGATTGGTTCGATCTCAGAGAGTTTTCTGTGGAATCGTTTTGAGGGTTTAGTCGTGAGTCGCGCTGCGTGTTTTTCACTTCGTGGGAATCGCCTTCGGCTCGGTGCGCAGTCCCGATACCTCGGGAAGTCCTGAGTCGTGAGTCTTGAGTCGTGAGTCTTGAGCCCTGAACCCTGAACCCTGAGTCCTGAGCCCTGAGTCTTGAACCCTGAACCTTGGGCCTTTTACACAAATCAATTTAGAATTCATCTTTTAACAGCTAGTGACCCACATTTATGAAGAAAAAGAGACCTGAAAGGCCGGATGGTAAGAAAGAACAATCCAGGAAAGGAGATAGACCCGGTTCGGGTGGAAAACCTGGAAGGCGAGATGCCAAGTCTGGAGGACGAGACGGGAAACCGGGGAGAAGAGATTCCAAGCCGGGTGGACGAGACGATAGACCGGGAAGACGAGATGATAGATCCGGAAAGCGAGGCGGGAAGCCGAGCAGCAGAGACGACCGCGGGCGCAATAAAAGAGATGGAGGAGACAGAGAGGAGAGGTCCAAAAGCCGCACATACAGCGCGAAGGCAAAAAAGTCGAAGTCAGGCCCCACCTCACCCAATCGAACCAGTCAGGAGCCCTACCTGAAGAATGAGATTCGCATCAACAAGTATATAGCGCACGCCGGATTCTGCTCCCGAAGGGAGGCCGATGAATATATTGAAGCCGGAAAGGTGAAAGTGAACGGCAAAGTGGCCGATCAGCTCGGCATGAAGGTGAAAAAGGATGATGATGTGGAGGTAGACGGCCAGAGAGTATCACTGGAGCCGTTTGTCTATATCCTTCTCAATAAGGGAAAGGATACGATCAGCACTACCGATGATGAGAAGGATCGGAACACCGTGCTCGATGCCGTGGAAGACGCCACTGGCTACCGTGTATACCCGGTTGGCCGGCTGGACCGAAACACGATGGGTTTGCTAATTCTCACCAACGACGGTGATCTGGCACATCGGCTGATGCACCCAAGTTTTGAGGTGAAAAAGACATATGAAGTTACCGCCAGCAGAAATCTCACGGAAGAAGAGGTTGAAAGGCTTCGCAGCGGAGTTGAACTGGAAGATGGCCCTGTGAAACCTGCAAGGGTTCGCCACAGTCTGAATGACCCTAAAACGATCGAAATCACCGTTTTTGAAGGAAGAAATCACCTGATCAGGCGTATGATCGCCCATCTCGGAGCCGATGTTAAGAAATTGATACGTACCAGATACGCGGGTCTTAATGACAAGGATATTCGCGTTGGCCGCTGGCGCTACCTTAAGCAGAAGGAGATCAACGATCTAAGAAAACTAACCAAACTCGACACTCTCGATTTCAATAAGGAGGATGGATGAGCTTTAGTAGCCTAACTGTTACAAGCGGATCGGTAAGCTCTTCGGAGAACCTTCCGATCTATTACGATCTCTACACACCTGCAAAAACCACCGGCACGGTGCTGCCAGTGGTTCTCTTTCTTCACGGTTTTAAAGGGTTCAAGGATTGGGGAGCTTTCCCTGATGCGTGCGAAGAGATTGCCAGAACCGGATTTGCCGTGATCGCATTCAACACATCATTGAACGGTGTGGGAAGCAACATGCAGGAATTTGATGAGCCGGAACTCTTTGAAAGGGGAACCCTCACTCAAGATCTGGAAGACGTGGGCAGCATTATTGAGGCGATTAAAAACAAAGAGATTGAGAGCGATAAGGTGGTTCTTGATACGGACCGCATCGGATTGGTTGGTCACTCCCGTGGCGGACATACCGCTGTGGCTGCAGCGGCTGAGTATCCTGAAGTTCAGTGCCTGGTAACCTGGAGCGCCGTTGCCGATTACAACTCCAGATGGAGCGACGAGATGATTGCAGACTGGGATAAAAAGGGGTTTACAGAGATTAAAAATGCCCGAACCGGTGAGGTGCTCAAGATGGGCAAAGTGGTCTATGATGACGCCATTCAGAATGCAAACCGCCTGATGGCGATTCAGCGGGTTCAGGAGATTTATATTCCTTCACTCTTTATCGCTGGTAAAGAGGATGAAGCTGTTGACTATCGCGACAGTGAAAAACTTTTCCGGAAGTCGCCCGCATCAGAGAAAGAGTTTCGCATTATTGACGGCACGGGACATACCTTTGGTGTATCCCATCCGTTTGAAGAGAAGGATTTCCCGTCTGCTTTTGCTGAGGTTCTGGATCACACCGAGACTTGGTTTCTGGAACATTTAAGGTAGTTCGGGTTACAATTACAGAGCCGCTACACGGCCATGGCATCAACCCGGTTACGGTTTGGCCAAACTCCCGGATCAACCCGCGTATCTATGATCAGAGCGACAGACAACAGGAATTTCTGCCGGATTCTGCAGGCCGCATCACTCACATTTTTGGTGATGCTCACTTTGTCAATGTCTGTTGCGAAAGCACAAACCTCCGTTCTAATTGACGATTCTGAGTTCAGGGTGGATGCCAGAGAGGCGATCGATTCACTCTACAACAGAAACCCGCATGCAGCCAAAGAGATTCTGAAACCCTGGATGGGCGATGAACCGGATCATCCGCTTTGGCTAATCTGGGAGGGGATGGAGATCTGGTGGGATGTTCTTCAGGACCTCTCTTCAGAAGAGTATGATGAAGCCTTTTTAGAAAAGATGGCACGCGCTGACTACGCTGCTTCCCGGATTCTGAGAAGTGAGAGCGACCATCCGGATGGCCTGATCGTTCGGGCTATTGCCAATGGATATATCGCCCGCCACCATGCCAATCGGGGCGACTGGCTCACCAGCGTCAATATTGGTCGAAGAGCCTATCAGGCCTACTCAAGGCTGATCGAGGTGATGCCCGACCTTCCCGACAACGATTTTGCCGTTGGTATGAAGCGCTACTACGCCGCATTTCTGCCGGAGAACTATCCGGTTGTGAGGGCGGTTTCCTGGTTTCTGCCGGATGGGGATAAAGAGGAGGGAGTGAACAGCCTGCGAAGAGCATCGGAGGAGGGAGTATTTGCAGCTCCTGAAGCGTCCTACTTTCTGGGTAATATCCTGCTTAACTATGAGGGTGATTACAACGAGGCTTCTGAGCACTTCAGGCAGCTTCAGGAACGGTATCCGGACAACGCATACTACAGGAGGCTCTATCTCAGGACGTTGGTTCAGATGCGGCAGTATGTTACAGCCTCTTCAGCAGCTGATGAGGCGATAGCCTATTGGGACGAACATCAGGATCGGCTAAAAGACAGGGAAGTTCTGATGGAGGAGGCCTATTACTGGAAGGGGAGGGCAGCATTTCACAATCGCCAGAGAGAGCAGGCGAGTAACTATTTCGTCAAATCCTATAACCTTGGTTTGGATCTGCCAAATCGTGAAAGGCGCCAGGTTCACACGCTTGCAGCCTATTTTGCAGGCCGATCATTTGAGAGTCTGGGAGAGAGCGATGAAGCCGAAAAGTACTATCGTATCGCAATGGACCAGAAAGTTTCAGATGAAGCAAGAAGGTTGGCGCGTGAAAGGGTCCAAAATCTCTGAATGGATTAGTAATACAAGTTCAATTTTGCGATATCAGATTCTGAGCTGAAGAGGTTTGGGGACCTGTTCAACCAGATGATCGGCAATCATATACCATGGGTATCCAACGATGATAAGCTGGAGTACAAACGCGTCGAAACGGATATTCATCGTAAGAGTGATGCCGAAATGCATTCCAATAAGAAGTGTGGTGGTATAGGGGCGAATTCTGTTCCACCACATTGTGAAGCCGATTAGTTCGGTTAGCCAGCCAATCAGCAGTATCATCGTGGCTGCAGCTGTGCTTCCAAGGGCAAGTTGCTGAAGAAGGTTTGGAGAGTAGGCGCCATCCCTGGAGAGAATATCGATCCCCTTTTCGCTGATCCAGAGCCAGAGATGGCGTCCGTCGGCCCAGTTGATTCCCGTTCCAATCAGTTTGGCAAAAAATGCGGAAGTGTATCCAAGACCGATGAAAAAGATGACCGCCCCCATCACAAAACGGGGCAGCTCTTTTTTTCCCGGAAAGAAGATGGTTCCTATGGCAAATGCGAACACCGACATCCCGATCAGGTTCTGGCTGTGCGGAATCTCTCCCTGCGAAAATCGGATAACATACTGCAGATGAAAAAGGATGAGGATCACCATATAGATCCATTTAGGCCCTCGGCGCATGTAGGCGGGAATAATCAGGGCGGTAATCACCCCTGCATTGATCAGAGTAAGGTTGTTGCTGAAGAGAAGCGATACATCAAAATAGTTGGCGATACCAAGCGGAAGAACCACTTCAATGTTCCGGAGTTCGGTATAGAAGCCCCACTTCCATACGTAGTAGATGGTATAGCCCAGCACAAAGAGTTCAAAAAGGCGAAAAACGATAATCTCACCCGGTGTCTGCTCCCTGTCGGGTTCAAACAGCTGATGGCCGATCTTCTCATACCAGGTCAATGGTCACCTCCCCTGAAGTAGTCGGATTCATCCAGAAACGGATTCTCCTCAACACCTTGCCTCGTCAAAAGAAGCCAGGGCTTAACCGTGACGGCAACGGAATCGTCACCAACCGGTTCACCGCGAACTTTCACCGCCATCCAGCGGGAATTGCCGATATTATCCCTGCCAAACATCTCCAGAAGGGCTTCTCTGCGGGATTGGGTCCAGTTCTCCGTTTTTGAGATAAAGTTGGAGTAGTCGATTTGGTCTACACCCACAGACCGTACCGGCAGAGGATCGCCACGTTTTTCGCTGAGTGGACGCTGCTGCCAGATCTCTTCATCCGGAATATCGGTAACATCCAGAACCATGGCACGTGTCCATGGATTGCCCGCCTGCGAAAACATCGGATAGATGCTGAAAGGCCAGAACTCTCCCTCATGCGTGGCCACAAGTGCCGCAAAAACGATCAGCACTATGCCGATCAGCTTCATCGCCCGTCCCGATTCGGATCTGTTCATAACCTATTGTTGGTTTTCAGAGCGGTAATAATAGCTATACCTGATTCACTCCGCAATCGTAATGATGATGCACTAAGCACCATTCTATCTCGTTTTGAGACGGAAGAAATGTTCAACCATCGGTTTTGGTTCAGAAGGCTTCAGTCAATTGAGAGAGAATGGTCGGCTTTTTTGAATGAGAGATTTAAAGAAGACGAATCTTTTTACATGCCCGGATGGGTAAAGGCAGCTAAAAATCTACATAAGGCCATAATTTGTCACTGAAATTCCTTAATTTCACAGGCTTTACAATACCATAAAGTTTATACATGCAGAAACTGATTCAGGCTCTGAAGCCACTCGTTGACATCAACGTTCGTCATCCCTACTGGGTGGTTATCATTGCCATTATCCTGGCCGTGTTTGCAGGCAATTACGCAGCCAAACTGACGGTTGATACCGATATTGC
Source organism: Balneolaceae bacterium (assembly GCA_020832225.1). GTDB lineage: Bacteria > Bacteroidota > Rhodothermia > Balneolales > Balneolaceae > Rhodohalobacter. The sequence continues at coordinate 5,007 of JAFIFA010000090.1, read as the reverse complement.
GAGTCTGTTGCCGCCCACCAATGAAAATGTTCAGGCGCTGGAACGCCTTCAGGAGCTGGCCGGTGGGGAGACAGAGATGCAGGTTGCAATCAAGTCTCCATCTTTTGAAGCCAATGTGGAACTTGCCGAGATGCTTGCTAAGAAGAGTCTGGAGCTCTTCTATCCACGGCATGACAACTACTTTTTTAACCGGTATGAGTTCCGTCGCGACACCGAGGTGCTCAAGGACAATGCGCTCTACCTGGCCACCATGCCGGAGCTGAGGGAGATTGCCGACTATCTCCAAAATGAGATCGACCGTGCCCGAGAGGAAGCCAATCCATTCTTTGTAGACTTCGAGGATGATTTTGAGGATGATGAACCGGATGAGCAGAATATTGACCGTTTCCGGGACAGCTACGATGAACTAATTCCCCCGGAGTACCCGGTAAATCAGGATAGTACCCTGGTAATGCTCACACTCTTTCCTTCCGGCTCCCAGAGCGATATCCGCTATCTTGAGGATATGTTTGACGCCTATGATGAGATGCTTGCAGGTATCGATATCGCGTCGTTCCATCCCGAGATGGAGGTGCAGTTTGGCGGGCGCTTGAAGAGACATCTCAATGAGTTTGAGTCGATCATGAATGATGTCTTCAACAGTTTTGGACTCGGCTTCTCCGCAGTGATTCTGCTGGTGATGTTCTACTTTGCCGGGAAGAAGTATATCAACTATCAGCGGGCTGATGGAGAAAATCAAAAGCACTCTCTCTTTGCCCATCTGATACGAATGCCGGTACCGGTTCTCGTAATTGGCATTCCGCTAATCATCAGTTTGATGTGGACCTTCGGGATCACCTATATGCACCTGGGTGTACTGAACACGATGACATCGGTGCTGTTTGTTATTCTTTTTGGATTGGGTATCGACTACGGGATCCACTACTATGCGCGCTATATAGAGTACCGTTCAGACGGAGAGAGCGTTCAGAGCAGCGCCATTCACGCCTATGAGAGAACCGGTTCGGCCATCATCATCAGTGCATTGACTACCGCAACGGCCCTTTTTGTTTTGATGTTCGCTGATTTCCGCGGCTTTTCGGAGTTCGGTTTTATAGCCGGTCTGGGGATTCTTTTCGCCCTCTTCTGTATGCTCTTTGTGCTGCCATCGCTCCTAACCATTTTTGAAAAGTGGAACTGGATTCTTCTCAGTCCAAAATCAGCTAAGTATCAGAAGAAGGTGTTGATGAGGAGGTTCCCCTATACCAGAACTATTGTTACCACCAGCGTGGTTTTATCTGCGATCGTGCTGCTGTTTTCCGGTAACCTGCGTTTTGAATACCAGTTTTCGGAACTGGAGCCGGTTTTCCCGGAGTATGAACAGTTCCGTGATTTCACCCGTGGAGTCAACGAATCGAGCAGGCGCAATCCGGCATACATGATAGCCGATACCGATGAGGAGGTGTTTGAAATTCTGGGTGCACTGCGCGAGATGAAGCAGACAAACCCCGAAACGATGATCCTCGAGGTTGAGGCGCTTCAGGAGCGTTTTCCTCCAACTGATGCCATGGCACAAGAGAAGCTGGAAGAGATTGCCCGGATTCAGATGCTGTTGCAGAACACCTTTATACGGGATCAGCAGGATGAAAATCTGGATATTCTCCGGCGCGGTTCACAAACGGTGGAACCTCTGGACCATAATGAGATACCCGACTATCTAAAGAACCGGTTTACAACCCGCGATGGGGAGATCGGCCGTTTTGTGATCATCTACCCAAATGAGGGGCTGTCTGATGGTCTGAAATCGATCGCCTTCAAGGAGGAGGTGGGGTCGCTCACCCTGGAGGATGGACGCACATTTCACGCCGGCAGTACGTCGATCGTGGCCGCAAGCATGCTCGATCTGATGAGAACGGAGAGTCCATACATGGTTGGTGCAACCTTTTTCATTGTCTTCATCTTTATCTGGTTCTCATTCAGAAGCTTCAAATGGACGATGATTGCCCTCATACCTCTGATAATTGGTCTGCTCTGGCTCTTTGGGATTATGATGATCTTTGGTCTCAAGTTTAATTTCTACAATCTTGTGGTTCTGCCCGCCATTCTTGGTATTGGGTGTGATAACGGAGTTCACCTTGCTCACCGTTACCGGGATGAAGGGAAAAAGAGCATGTGGGATGTGCTTTCAAGCACGGGCCAGCACATTACCGTTGGTTCATTTACAACCATGCTTGGTTTTGCAGGTCTGCTCTTTACCACACACCCGGGTCTGCAATCGATTGGTATTATGGCGGTAATTGGAATCGGCATGACGCTCTTTTCCGCACTCACTTTCCTGCCGGCAATGGTCCAGTTTCTGGAAGACAGGAATTGGCTCCACCGGGAACCTGATCAGTTGAGTGACTGATCACCCCTGTATCTAACCGAATAAGGGTATGATCACAAAAACAGAAGCGGTTGTTCTCAGAGTGATTGAATATCAGAGCTCAAGCCTGATTGTTACCCTTTTTACGCGAAAGCATGGCAAAATCGCGGTAATTGCCAGAGGGGCAAAGCGCCCTAAAAGTAAAACCGCGTCCTATCTGGTGCCGGGCCACCTGCTTGAGGTGGTCTATTTTATGAAAAGCACCCGCTCGGTTCAGACACTTTCCGACGTATCGTTTTTTAGAAAGCTGGATGCACTTCGCTTTGATATGGAGAAGATGGCGCTTTCTGTCACGGTTCTCGAACTCACCTCACAGCTCCTCCACGATAATGAGCCCAATGACGAGATGTTCAGTTTTTTAGAGAACTTTCTCCCATGGCTTAATGAGAGAGCGGAGGTTACACGTGTAATCTTCCCCTATGTTCAGGTTCGCCTCATGCAGCTTCTGGGTGTTGGACTCCAATACATCGGGGATGAAGGAACAAACGATGAAACAGGCTATATCAATATCGAGTCGGGTACGTTAACCCATCAGGCTGAAGGGAGTGAATCGGTAAAACTCACTTCAACTCAATTTGCGTTTCTCAGGGAATCCCTGCATCATATGAAATCATCGCTTTTTCAAACCAATTTTGAAAAAAATGAACTAAGTACGCTAATAGAGTATTTAGACAGATACTTCCGGTTTCATTTTGAAGGTGTAAAGCCCAGAAAATCGGATGCCATTTTTGACCAGATTTTGAGCCGCTGATATGAAATTTCACGATAAAATACTTTCTGCTGTACTTTTGCTTCTCATCGGGGTATTGGCGGGCATGATATTGATGTTTATGAGGCAAGGCACTCTCTCTTTTGATCTGGCTGAGGTCCGCGTTACCGAGGTGAACCGAAGCGACATTCCGATCTGGACCGATGAGGACCTTCAAAAAATTGACGATCGGTTTGTGTTCCGAAGCGTGGCAAAGAACGTAACCCCAACTGTAGTATTTATAGAAACGGTTGTTTCCACCCGAAACCGTCGTGTTCAGCCGGGTGATGAGGATGATGACGAATTTTGGCAGCGATTTGTGCCACCAAGAGCGCGAACCGTAGGATCAGGTGTGGTGATTACGGAAGATGGCTACATACTGACCAACAATCACGTAATTGAGGATGCTGTACGCGACGGTATAACAATAACACTGGATGACAAGCGTACATTTGATGCTAGGGTGGTTGGACGTGATCCTAGTACGGATCTGGCTGTTCTGAAGGTCGATTCGGATGGACTCCCAACAGCAATCATAGGAAATTCAGATCGGACTGAGGTGGGGGAGTGGGTTCTGGCCATTGGTAATCCGTTCAGGCTGCGATCCACCGTTACAGCCGGAATCGTTAGTGCCTTAAGTCGCGAGGTTGAGATTATTAATGATGCACTTCGTATTGAGAGCTTTATTCAGACCGATGCTGCCATCAATCGCGGAAACAGTGGCGGTGCCCTGGTTAATACCAGCGGAGAGCTGATCGGCATCAACACCGCAATTGCCACGCAGAGCGGCAGCTATCAGGGATACGGTTTTGCCGTGCCCAGCAACCTGGCGCTTAAAGTAGCTAAGGATTTGATTGAGTTTGGTGAGGTTAAGCGGGGTATGCTCGGCGTAAGTATTCAAGCTGTTGATGACCGCATGGCCCGGCGAAGCGGTTTGGACAGGATAACCGGAGTTTCGATACAGGGAGTTGAAGAGGGTGGTGCCGCATATCGGGCAGGAATTCGCGCAGCAGATATCGTATTGGCTGTGAATGGAGAGCGGGTTAGTGAATCGAACCAGCTTCAGGAGAAAGTTGCCATGTTTCGTCCGGAAGACACCATCAACCTTACCATCTGGCGCGATCGGGAAGAGTTGACCAAAGAGGTGACGCTGGATGAGATGGTACGCCCTGAGCCGCAGCAGCCAACAGATCCATTTGATGAAGAGTCTGAACCGGAGTTGGATGAATGGGATGAGATTCCCGATAATGGCCGCGAAAGAGGGGTTGAACAGCAGCATTTTGATGATATCGGTCTCACGCTCCGCTCACTGGCTACACCGGAAGATCCCGATCGATTTAACATCTATATACATCGTGTTGAGCGCAATTCCGATGCATGGAACAGAGGGCTCCGAAACGGGTATGAAATAACTGAGATCAACGGATCGGAGGTTTCCAGTATGACGGATACCGAAAACAAGATTACCAATTCGTTAAAAAACAACCGATCTTTGACGCTTAAGGTTGTAACCGAGGATGGTGCAACCGGCTACTTTAAATTAAATTGATATTCATGAGACGTTTACCGGTTTGGATAGCCATTATTTTACTGGCTGCAGCATGTGCTACACAAGAAACCGCACAGGACGATGCCGCAACGGAACCCGATGAAGATATTGAAGAGACCGAACGGGTAGAAGAGGTTGCGCCGGAATGGTATGAGCGCACCGTTCGATCGGATCGTGATTCGATCAGCTTCTACGGTTTTTCACACGCAGTTGCCTCTACTGAAAGTGAAGCACAGGACCTATCCGAAGAGATGGCTCTATCGAACCTCAGGTTCGAAATTGACCGTTTTGCAGAAGATCTGAGAA
>JAFIFA010000171.1 GCA_020832225.1 Balneolaceae bacterium | reverse complement strand
ACCGATGCTCAAGGTCTCCAAGGACTTCAAAAAAGTTGTTAATGAGTCGAACGGCTGATCCGGCTTTAATCACACCGTTGAAGCAGCTTCCGGAAGGGTAAAATAGGGCAACCCTATTTGCCGGAAACCCTGAAACTCCTTAACCTCATCCCCCAAACATTACGCTCAAATTCAGGGATGGGAAGGATAAATCTACTTATACGCAGATATACGATGCTACTCTTGGCGGCACTAATTGTGCTGTCGTGCGCTCGTGTGCCGGACTCAGACTTCTATGAGGCTGAAGGCATTGTATCAGTACATTCACTTTCCCTGATCGATAATGATAGTTGGACTCCATTTACAACTCTCATATCAGAATCAGCGCTATCTGTTGAGCATGATGACGGACGCTCCGGCGCGATGGAGGTCAATTTTTATGTTCGAAGACCAGGAAGCTATACGCTTTGGCTTCTTGGAAGAAACGACAGCGAACACTCCCCTGCCGTGAGAATGTTTGATGATAACAACTTTCTTATGGATAGCTATCGGTCAAACCTTACGGGCAGGGAAATTCCAATATGGACAAGCTCTGATAAAGGTGGTGACAGAATGCTCTTTGACCTCCCCTCAGCAGGCCACTACCGCTTGGTTATTGAATCCGGAGGAGTTCCCGGTATTTTAATCGACAGAATTCACTTCACGCTGAATAATAGAAACAGACCGTGGGGAATGGGCTATCCCGAAACCCTCGATGCAGTAACAGATCCCAGACTGTTGAAACGTGAGCATACCGTTCACATCCCGCCGAAATGGTCGTTTGGTTTGATTACATCCTCGCACGAAGCTAAAGACCACTTCACAAGCAGAACAGGGTTAAGCCCAGATGCATACTGGCAGAACGGAACAGAAAAGGAGCTTAGGGGTGAGTTTGAGGGATCAGATTCCGGAGAATTTATCTATCTGAGTGATACAGAATCAATTGCTGAGTTGAGGGAGGCTTACCAATCCTCAACAGGAAACAGTGATAAGGTTAAACGCGGATTTATTCTGGCACCTTTTAATCGTCTCGACGATCCCGAGTTCAAAAAGTATCCCGCCCTTTGGCAACTCTCGGATGAACGGGAAGATGGGTACCGGGAGCTGAGGCGACAGCTGGAGCGTACCGGTAACCCGCGCAAAGCGAGCTACGAAGTGCCGTTCTCACTATTTATGCCGCCGTGGGCGCTGCCGAACTATGACGGTGGTGTAGATGATGAGCTCTTTCTAAGATGGGCACAGGCGGCAGCGTTAAACACCCATTTTGTTCTGCCTTTTCCATCTGAAGATATCTACTCACCGGGTGCTGAACTTCTTGAGGCGATTGAGGAGCTTACGGAGTTTCGGCGAACACTTTTCCCATATATCTACAGCTACACCCTTCGCGCCAGAACGAGCCGCATCAAACCGGTAATAGGGAGAGAGGACTCTCCCGATCAGTTTATGCTGGGCGAAAACCTGCTGGTTGCACCAATCACCGAAAGGGGACGAAGCAGCCGAACGGTCTATTTCCCGGAAGGGCAGTGGATCAATATTTTTGACGAAGAACGTTTTGAGGGAGGGCAGAGTTGGGTTGTGGAGGAGATTGGATCACTGCCGCTCATTTTCACCAAGCCTGGAGCCATCATTCCAATGTGGCCCAAAGGAGAGATGATATCGGAAGCTCCCGGGGATGAACTGCTTGTGGATATTTTTGCAGGTGAGTCGGGTAACTTTAGGCTCTATGAGGATGATGGAGTTTCAACCGCCTATCGTACCGGTGACTTCACCACCATCGCGTTTCGCTATTTTGAACATACCGACTATGCCACGTTCAATATCGGGGCGATTGTGAGGGACTTTGAGGGGCAGCGGCGGGAAACCGACTACACTCTCCGATTTCGAAATATGAGAGAGCCGGCTTCCATCAAAGCCAATGGAGAGGAGCTGTCTTCTGGGAGCGGCGAGCAGATGTGGAGCTACGACCCCAATCAGGAGGTACTGCACATCCGGTGGAGTCAGCCCAATAATCAGCGCACTGAGTTTGAGATACTCTTTTCCGATTAGTGTTTAAAGTAGACGAAGAGCCGCCCGAAATTTTTGCTGTCCTTATCGATACGGTGGTACTTCTGCTTGATATGTTTCTGATCCAGAAACCGCAGCACCTTCTTCTTGAGTTGCCCTGAGCCTTTTCCCGGAATAATCTCCACGGTTTTGATCTTCTTCTCTATTGCCTCATCAATAATATTTTCAAGCTCACGGTCGATCTGATCACCTTTGTTGTAGATATCATGGAGGTCCAGTTTGAGTTTTGCCATAATTTGAATTATATCTGTAATTGTTTTGCCTGAATATCTAACTCTCGCACAACAGTTAAACGTTGGTTCACATTCAATAAAAAATAAAAAAGGAGATCAATACAGATGGAAGATATTATCGAGTGGTACAAAAAACCGTTTCAGAAATTTTTGGTATTTGAAGGGCGTTCCAGAAGAAAAGAGTACTGGACATTCGTGCTTGTCAATTTTGTGATATCCTTAATTCTGGGTGGATCAGGAGGGCTTTTTGGAACTGGAATGGCTACGTTAAGCGGTCTTTTTTCTCTGATTATTCTGATACCTTCCATAACAGTTGGGGTTCGTCGGCTTCACGATACCGGCAAATCCGGACTTTGGCTTCTCATCGGACTGATACCCGTTATCGGCCTAATCGTTTTGATCATTTTTATGGTTCAGGACAGTGAGCCGGGCTCCAATCAGTACGGTGCCAATCCGAAAGCAGCTGTGAACTACTGATCACATTCAATTTAGCTGAACCGTTTAAAGCCGGCAGAAACAGGTCGGCTTTGCGGATAAATAACGAGAAGCTTGTTGATTCGACCTGACAGAGTCTTCAGGATGTGGTAATTTGCGCACTTTTTCATGCCGAACCTGAATTTTTGATGCAAAACCAACCCGACTCCCCTGAAGATATTGAATCGTTGAACCTCTCCGGCAGGGATCTGCTTGGGATGTCGCTGGCTTCGATGGTTATCTATCTATCGATCGCCACGCTGCTTTTCTACTTTTTTCACGAACAGGGGCTCTTTGCCATCTTCTTTGAGGGAGATGCGTGGTGGCAACAGCTTGCATTAGGAACAGGAGCAGGCCTCGGAGCTGCTCTTGTTATCATCTATTTCTCCTCCAGGGCACCCATGAAGGGGGTACTCAACGATTTTACCATCTTTCGGGTGATCTCGAAGTCAAACTTTTCTTCGACCGATCGACTGCAAATTTCCTTTTTTGCTGGGGCGGGAGAGGAGATCCTCTTTCGTGGCGCAATTCAGCCGCTGATAGGTATATGGCTCACATCGATCATCTTTGTTGCCATTCACGGCTACTTTAAGTTTAAATCAGTCGGCCACATCCTTTTTGGTGTGCTGCTATTCGGGCTGAGCATGATGCTCGGCTACCTATTTGAGTACTCCGGTATCTACGCTGCCATTGCGGCTCACGCCGTTTACGATCTGGTTTTGCTCTGGTGGGTTCAGGAGAAAAAGAGTCCTGAGGATTTCGAAGTGGAAGGGGACGGTGTTTAATTTGGGTTCTGTTCTGAGTTTTCGGAAACAGACTTTTCTTTGTTGAACCGTTGAACCGTTGAACTGTTGAAGAGCTCAAAGGTAGAAGCTGAAAGCTCAAAGGAGGGTAAGATCATACGTAATACCCGTTGTGTTCTTTGTTTCTACTTCGTGACCGTTGTGGTTAAACCAGTCCGGAATACAGATCTCCTCTAATACACCCCTCGTCTGCCTCCGCTATCGCTGAGGCATCCACTCCCCTCGAGGGGAGACTATTTTCTCGAAACCATAAACGAACTTAGTTTTCAAACAAAAAACCCCGACACAGGGCCGGGGTTTTTGCATTTTTGTAAAAAAACAGAATAGTTAGTCGAGTCCGCCGCTGCGGTTCGGTGAACGCATTTCCGGCCAGCTCATCTGTTCACCGGTTCTTGGGTTCACAGGCAGCACGCGCTTCTCGCGTGATGTGGTTTCCGGATCTTCACTGGCCATGTAGGCGAGAGTGGCGATCAGGATCACATTATTGCGGAGATCATCAAAGACGATCTTGTCGTAGGTGTCGCGGTTGGTGTGCCAGGTGTAGTTCCAGTAAGACCAGTTCAGGGACCTCAGAACAAAACCGGGGGCACCTGCAGCAACAAAAGAGGCGTGGTCGGTACCGCCGCCACTCGGCATTCCGGGGAAGGTCGTTTCGATATGCTGTGTCACATCAGAGGGAACTGCAGAGAGCCATCGCGTCATGTAGTCGTAGGAGTGGAGGAAACCCTGTCCGTTGATATCAATAACACGGCCGGTTCCATTATCCTGATTGAAGAGCGCCTGAAGGCCATCTACGATCTCCGGATTGTCTTCCACAAACGCACGTGAACCGTTGAGGCCCTGCTCTTCACTTCCCCAAAGACCAACCAGAATGGTGCGCTTAGGGTTTGGGTAGACCTCCTTTAGAATTCGGGCAACCTCCATCATGGTGATAGAGCCGGTTCCGTTATCGGTGGCGCCTGTGCCTGCATCCCATGAGTCGTAGTGGGCTGAAAGAATGATATACTCATCCGGCTTCTCTGTACCCGGAATCTCGGCGATGGTGTTGAACGTTGGAACAGCGCCATGCTCTTCCGATTCAGCACGAACGCGGATTATCGGATCGTGGCCATTCTCTACCAGACGATAGAGCATTCCGTAATCTTCAAGAAGGATGTCGATGGTTGGAATAGTTTCAGTATTGGCACCAAAAACCTTGTTGGTTCCAAAACCCTGGCTCCAGTTCGACATGATGATACCCGCTGCTCCGGCCTCTTCGAGAGCCTGAACAAGTGTTCGGTTATTGTGGCCGGTACGGGCAATTCGATCTCTCCACTCGCGTGTCTTTTCATCGCGATCGGCTTTCATCCGCTCAAAGGATTCTTCTGTTGCAAACTCTTCCCAGTTATAGTCGGGCCGTCCGGTTGGCTGATGCATGGAGATCATCACAAACTTCCCCTCTGCATTTGGAAGCCACTCTTCAAACTCAGAGCGGTCGGCTACATCCGGAATGATGACCAAACCTGCTTCCACTCCGCCTTCCGGGGTTGGCGGACTCCAGGCGAGCTGCATCGCTTCCAGGGTAACAACCCGTGGGGAGATCATGTCAACATGCGTTATGCCGCGCTCCCAGCCGCGCCATTCACCAAACTGCTCGTTACGGGCTGAAATACCCCAGCTTTCAAACGTCTCAACAGCCCATTCGTGAGCGTGCTGCATCTGCGGGGTTCCCACAAGCCGGGGACCGATTACATCCATCATGTAGATACCCAGCTCCTCAAGGTGTGAATTCTCATTGGCTTCGGTAACGATCCGGTCAATAATCTCATCTCTATCCTGAGCAACAGCCAGGGAAGAGGAGACCAAAAAGAGTACCAGAAAAAGTTGTAGTGCTTTCTTCATATGTTCTTCGATTCTGTATTTACGGTTACATGTTAGTCAATACACACAGGCACGAATGTAACATATTCAGAAGGAATATTTCGTAAAAAATGAGCAGTGGGGGGTGTTTAGTAGTCACTAAGCGATAAAGAGATCCGATAACTTCTGAGAAATTCCTTAGTTTCCCCGAAACATTTGTCAGATCAAACGATACGTTACTGAGACCGCTGAATTAAACCCTGCTGCATGCTACGATTAGTGCTACCCGCCCTTTGCTTTGTCTTTTTACTATCGGTGCCTTTCAATACTGCCGCCCAAATCGTGAATGAAGCACCTCCGGGAGAGCGTTCAGTTCAGGTTCAGTCCGAAGTACGGCTCCCAAACACTCAGTTTCGCTGGGATGGTGAACTGCTGCCGGATAGTGACGAAATTCGCGCAAAAGGTGCTGAAACCACGCTTCTCATTTCCGGGGAGAGTGAGCTGGCGTTTACTGGAATCGCCGTGGGATGGAGGGTTGAAGGGGAACGGCCATCGCCCGATCAGTTCAGCCTCAGAATTTGGAGTTCATCCGATTCGCAAATGCCGGAAGATCCCGTTGCAACCCAAGGCTACATCTCACCGGAGGAGTCGCCATCCGGATACTACTGGGCGATGCTCTATGTAACCCCTGACGGATCGGGGCACAACTATTTCGAGATTGAGATCGATCTCCCGCCCGGAAGGGCGATGAGTGATCTTCGTGTGACGGCAGCCAATGCATCAGACGAAACCTCGCCATCCATTGAAAAGAGTCAGCTTTATGAATCTGAGATTGGGGAGATGCCCGATATCATCGCCCGTGAGGGTTGGTGGGGCAATCTGCCGCCCGGACAGCTGGAACCCTCCTACAACCCTGCGCGAATCGATATTACGCACGCTGCGGTTCACCATACAGTGACTGCCAATGAGCCAGCCGATCCTCCACAGGTAGTGCGGCAGATTTGGGACTGGCACGTAAATGATAACGGCTGGCAGGATATCGGCTACAACTTTTTGATCGATCATGAAGGAAATATTTACCAGGGTAGGTACAACCCCTGGCTGGACGAAACGGATGTAAGAGGGGCTCATGCCGGTAACGCCAACGGACGAAGTACCGGGATTGGGCTGCTTGGCCAGTTTGAACCGGGAGAGAATCCAACTGTTGGTGATCCCGCCTCAGTTGCTCTCGATGCACTGGTAAAGGTGATCTCATGGCGTTTCACTCAAAACGAGATCGATCCGTTGGGCAGCAGTCCGATTTTGACCAATTTCAGCGACGGATCAAGAGATCTGCCACACATTATGGGTCACCGTGACGTGACGGCCACCGCCTGCCCGGGACAAAACCTATATACGCTCCTGCCGGATATACGAACGCAAACAGAGACCGGTGATCCGATTGATAACGGAGATGATGGCGATGACGATGAAGAGGAGGTGACGCGCGGGCCCTTTGAGCTGCAACCAAACTATCCCAACCCTTTTACAACAGAGACGACGATTCCCTTTACACTCGATGCGGCAAGAGATGTTCGGATCGTGCTCTACACCGTTCGTGGCGATCGGGTGAAGGAGATTTTCAACGGAAGGCTTCAGCCCGGTGAACATGAGGTAACCTTCAGTCCGGACGGTATCTCAAGCGGCGTCTACTTTTATGAACTGATTACGTTTGATTTCCGGCAGATGAGGCAGATGGTTTATATTCGATGAAGTGACAAGCGCTATGCGCATAGCGCTGAGTGCTTGGCGTAATGTTCTATTACAAGGCATTAAAGAGGGTGTGATTTTTGAACTTGAGAGTGAACAGAGAGAGATTTTGAACTGAAACCATATTTTTCCCACCTCACGAGCTTTAATTAGCATAACAAATCGTAAGTATGGTACTTCAACGGTATTGTCCCTACCTTTAAACGCATTCATAACAACCCAATCTACATTTCGTGATCAGACAGCTTCAGCTACGCGTACCCCCGGAAATTGCGGGAGAGCCCGAACTTCTAAAAGACTTTATATCTCAGCATGAGAATATCCCCAAGATGGAGATTAGCTACGTAGATATACTGAAGCGTTCGGTTGATGCCCGCCAAAAAAACGTGATCATCAATCTGAAGGTGGATCTCTACGTCAGCGAGCCATTTGAACCGGAGCCGATTGAGCTTCCGGATTATCCCGATGTAAGCAGTAAAGAGGAGGTGTTGATCATCGGGGCGGGGCCTGCGGGGCTCTTTGCGGCATTGAAGTTGATTGAGTGCGGAAAGCGTCCGATTGTTCTGGAGCGAGGGAAAGATGTAAAGAAGAGAATCAGGGATCTGAAAGGGATCAACGTGGATCACGTTGTGAATGAAGACTCCAACTACTGTTTTGGGGAGGGTGGAGCCGGCACCTATTCGGACGGCAAGCTCTACACCCGTTCCAAAAAGCGTGGGGATGTGGTTCGTATTCTGAAACTCTTGGTTGGGTTTGGGGCGGTCAGGGATATTCTTGTTGAAGCCCATCCCCATATCGGTACCAACAAACTACCGCCGATTATAGCCTCCATCAGGGAGTGTATCCGCCGGCATGGTGGTGAGGTTCGCTTCAACACACGGGTTACGGATATGGTGATTGAGGGCGATCAGATTATAGGTGTGAAGGTTGCATCCGGAGAGACGATTCGTGCAAAGAAGGTAATTTTGGCTACGGGTCACTCGGCACGGGATATTTTTGAACTTCTCCACCGAAAGGGGGTCGAGATCGAACTGAAGCCGTTGGCGGTTGGTGTGCGTGTGGAGCACAGCCAGGAGCTGATTGATTCTATACAGTACAGCTGTGACGATCGCGGAGAGTATCTGCCGCCATCTCCATACAGCATCTCCAAGCAGATCAACAACAGGGGCGTCTATTCGTTCTGCATGTGTCCAGGCGGGGTTATTGCGCCCTGTGCCACCCGACCCGGAGAGATTGTGACCAACGGCTGGTCATCATCACGACGTGCAAGGGCTACTGCGAATTCCGGCATTGTTGTTGAGCTTAAGGAGGAAGATTTCAAACCGTTTGCCGAATATGGTCCGCTGGCGGCGATGCATTTTCAGCATCAAATAGAGCAGAGTGCCTGGAAGGCGGGAGGTGAAACTCAGACCGCTCCCGCACAGAGACTGGTCGATTTTACTGAAAATAAATTATCCGGAGAGCTTCCCAGGACATCATATGCACCGGGAATCCGGTCTGTTCAGCTCAGTGAAATTCTGCCCGATTTCATCAACGATGCCCTCGTAAAAGGGTTCAGACTGTTCGACAAGTCGATGCGCGGCTACCTCACCAACGAAGCCGTGGTACATGCACCCGAAACGCGTACATCTTCCCCTGTTCGAATTCCGCGGGATCGCAAAACATTGGAGCACATTCGTGTGCGGGGACTCTACCCATGCGGCGAAGGTGCCGGTTATGCGGGCGGCATCATTTCTGCCGCGATGGATGGTGAGCGATGCGCTGTTGCAGCTGCCTCATCTTCGTGATCGTCTGAACGCTCTCATTATTTTGATCTCGCCCTATTTTAATTTCCGACAGCTCAGTTGAAGCTCTTCAAAGTTGAGTCTGTTCCGGAAATTTAAGCATCTACAAAAAATGTCCGATAACACCATAGAGGTGTTTAAACACATTTTTTGAGGACATACCCGGTGAAAAAAAATCTCTCCATATCACTGCTCATCATGCTGGCATTTATTCCGGCTGCGTTGATTATCGCCTTAGGCGTTACGGGCGAATCACATCCGCTGATCGGCAGAGAACTCACCAATAGTTCAATTCTGGATGATTCGGCTAACGAGATTGAAATTCTCTTCTTTGGTTACGTTGATTGCGCCTCAGTCTGTCCACTCTCTCTGGCAACAATAGCCGGGGTGGTAAAGGAGCAGGAGAGGAGTTCGAATATCGGGGCCCTTTTTATTGATATAGCCGGTGCTCAACGAAATAGAAGTATGAGTGCCGAAGAGTATGGGCTGAGCTTCTCAAAGAATATTAGAGGGGTAACGGTTGAAGGTGAAGAGTACCGGTCGTTGAGAGGTGATTTTGGGCTTGTGGTTAGGCCCGAACCGGGAAGTTCTGGTGATTGGATTCATACCGATCACTTCTTTTTGGTTAAAAACCATTCAGGCAGGTGGGTGATAGAGGATGTGCTGCCTAACAGTGTGACAACAGAGAAATTCAGGGCAAGACTTTTGGCCATAAACCAGTAATGAATAGAGATAAGTTATGATTCAGGCTAATGAGGGTACAATCAAAGAAAAACTGTTTCCTGCTTTTCGGGAAGATCTTCCGGAAAGCGTGAAAAAATCGCTCTACCAGACGTTTGTGGAGACCGATCGTTTCATGCTAAATTTGCTTCTGTTGCACTGGGTAGTTGCATCTACGCTCACTGCATTTAGCTACGGCACCTACCTTCTTGGGTTTATAGGTGGAGGGTTGATTTATGGAGTTGCCCGGCTGGTGTTTTCGATAAACCCCGGCTCAGCTATAAGCCGTTCTGTGATGGGGGTGGCGTTTATGGGGTTCTCCCTGATCTTTATTCAGCAGCATATGGGGCGTATTGAGATGCACTTTCACATCTTTGTGGCGATCGCTTTTCTGCTTAGATATAAGGATATCACTCCTCTGATTGCGGCAGCAGCAGCAACGGCTCTGCACCACGGACTCTTCAATATCGCACAGGATATGGAGATGGCGATTGCCGGCACACCAATTATGATTTTTGACTATGGCTGCGGATGGGATATCGTGGCGCTTCATGCAACATTTGTGGTGGTAGAGGTTGTGGCATTCTCCCTGATCTCTCTTTCTCTTACAAGAGAGTATATTCGGAATGCGGAAGTCTTTACAATTATGGATCAGCTGGGAGATTCGGTGATGCACACGAGTCAGGCCGCAGACTTTATCTCGAGTTCGGGACAGGAGCTTGCAATCAATGCTGCTGACAATGCACAGGCAGTTGAGAAATCAAATCGATCAATCGATGAAATGAGTGGTGTGATTGGTCAGCTGAACGAAAAAACAACCGGTGCAAGAGAGAAGATGGTACTTGTATCGAAGAAATCGGAGCAGATGAACCGCTCAATGGCGAGTGTGAGAGATTCGAGTCAGAACATATCGGGTATTGTTGCTACGATCGATGGCATTGCTTCGCAAACCAATATGCTGGCTCTGAATGCGGCGATTGAGGCGGCAAGAGCAGGAGAGGCCGGTGCAGGATTTACGGTGGTTACGGAGGAGGTACGCCGACTAGCTCAGCAGACTGCGATGGCGGCCAATGAGATTGGTTCACTTATCGATTCCAATTCCGAAAAAGCGGAGGAGGGAGCAACGATGTCGACGGAGATACTGAACCAGATTAAGGATCTTGATGGATGGCTTGAAGAGGTCTGTTCCGTTAGTGAAAGTCAAACCGGTAAGTTGAATGAACTAAAAGGGATCATTTCAGAAATCTCATCAACCACCGAAAGTACGGCAGATAATGCAGAGAGAAATGCAGCTACAGCCGAGGAGCTTCAAAGCCAGGTTCACCTGCTTCAGGAGGCAATTGATGAAATTAATGAAACCGTTGCGCTAAATATGGGTGAAGATTCAGGGAGCGGTAAACAGTATGATTCTGAACAGAGGAGAGATGTTAGGCCTGTAAATGGAGTTGCGACCGGTAATGGGCAGCCCAAACATGAAGCCATATACATTCATGACTACAATAATGGAGTGAAGACAAAGATCGGTTTTAAAAAATAAGAGAACCGTGCCCTGAGAGCATAACTCTGTGTTCAATGTGATTTAACTGCAACGTATGTAAATTTTCCATGAGGGACGCAGAGGAGGTTTTTGAATTAAAAACGCTTCGTATCCTGCGATAGAATTCTCTGAGATTACCACGAACACAAACACATATTTGAGCCCTGAGTCCATAGGGAACATCGTAGTAAAAACACCCGGGGAACAAAATCGTACAGTTGCACCTAAGAGTTTGTATACTATGTGATTAAATGACTCTGATTTGCTATATGTGGATCATGACATTTTTATTCCGGCAAGTAGTTTACCTGCACCTATCCGAACAAAACCAATGCCGTCATTGACAAATTAATTTTTTTCATTTGTGGATACGGGTTTTTTGGTATAAATAAATATGCGTAGGTAAATTACATTACATGCTGTAATCTTAATTAACGCTGTGTTCAAGTCACTAGTGCAACAGCGCGGTGTTTTAGTGTTTGCTGTATGGGTGAAAGGTAATCAAATTTTCGAATAGGTCGATTGTTCAGGTGAC
>JAFIFA010000166.1 GCA_020832225.1 Balneolaceae bacterium | reverse complement strand
AACCCGAGTCATTTGGAAGCTGTAAATCCGGTTGTTGAGGGTGCTGCACGCGCCAATCAGGATCACCATGAAGATGACAACGCAAAAGAGAAGATCGTACCTGTGCTGATGCACGGTGATGCCGCTTTTGCAGGACAGGGTGTTGTAGCTGAAACGCTCAATATGTCTCAGCTCCGCGGGTATGAAACCGGCGGAACCATCCACGTGATTATCAACAATCAGATCGGGTTTACCACCCTGCCGGAAGATGCACGCTCCACAGAGTATGCATCCGACCTGGCGAAGATGATTCTCGCCCCCATTTTCCATGTGAATGGTGACGATCCTGAAGCTGCCGTTCACGCAATGAGAATGGCGATCGAGTACCGGCAGAGGTTTGGCAAGGATGTGATTATTGATCTTATCTGCTACAGAAAGCATGGCCACAATGAAGGTGATGAGCCTGCATTTACTCAGCCCGGGCTCTATAAAGAGATCGACAACCACCCAACGGTTCGCGATATCTATGTTGAGGAGCTGCTCAGAAAAGGTGAGTTCAGCAAGGAGGAGACCGAAGTGATCTTTAAGGAGTTTGATGACCTTCTCCAGCAAGCGTTCGAAGACGCCAAGAGTTCACCCGCACTGGAAGTGACCGACAAAATGCTCGACCGTTCTGAAGAGCTTCAAAAAGATCGTGATACATTTCCGGATACCACTTATCCGGTCGATGAACTGAAAGAGATTGCGGTTAAACTGAATACCGTACCAAAGAACTTTGACGCCAATCCAAAGCTTCTGAGGCAGCTAGCCAAGCGTGCCGAGGCAGCCGAGAAAAATGAACAGAAGATCGACTGGGGCTTTGCTGAAGCATTGTCATTCGGTTCACTTCTTAAAAATGGTAACACCGTTCGCCTTACGGGGCAGGATGTAGAGCGCGGTACCTTCTCTCATCGTCACGTAGTTCTGCACGGAACGGAAACGGCTCAGAGGTTTACCCCGCTCAGCAACCTTCAGGAAGAGCAGGGCAAGTTTTACCCATACAACAGTTTGTTAAGTGAGTTTGCAGCACTTGGTTTCGAGTTTGGCTACTCATCAGCCAAGCCGGATGCACTTGTTATTTGGGAAGCACAATTTGGTGACTTTGTGAACGGTGCGCAGATCATCATCGACCAGTTTATCTCCTCATCAGAAGCCAAATGGGGGCAGACCTCCTCCCTCGTAATGACTCTGCCACACGGATATGAGGGACAGGGACCGGAGCACTCTTCAGCCCGACTGGAGCGATTCCTCCAGCTCTGTGCCGAGGATAATATCCAGGTTGCAAATCTGACCTCTCCGACCCAATATTTCCACATACTGCGTAAGCAGGTGCTGCAGGGCAACAAAAAACCGCTGGTAATTATGTCGCCCAAGAGTCTGCTTCGCCATCCTCAGGCTGTCTGCAGTGTTCAGGAGCTGGCAGAAGGAAAATTCAATCCGTTTCTTGCCGATCCCGGGGTAGAGGATCCAAAATCGATCGATCGCCTGGTAATCTGTTCTGGAAAGGTCTATTATGATCTGCTCAAGTACCGCGAGGATAACGACAAGAAAAATGTAGCGATTGCTCGTCTTGAGCAGTTCTACCCATTTCCGGACAAAGATATCACAGCCACTCTGAAAGAACTGAGTCACGTGAAGGATATCGTCTGGTGCCAGGAAGAGCCCAAAAACATGGGCGCCTGGACCTTTGTCGCTCCGCGATTCACAGAACTGCTAAAGAAAGGGCAGAAGCTTAGATATGCAGGTCGTCATGCATCAGCATCTCCGGCAGCCGGACAGAAGAAGATTCATGAAGCTGAGCAGAATAAGCTCGTTTCTGATGCTATTGGGTAGTCTTCGATTATCGTAATTAAAAAAGGGTGGCGGAATTGGTTTCCGGCCACCCTTTTTTTATTCTATATGAATAACACCTTTTTAAAATCGTAAGAAGGCCTCACTCAACTCCTTTTTTGTATATGACGATGATGAAAACTTTTCAATTTACCGTGCTGCTAACACTTCTCTTTCTCCTTAACTCCTGCTCGGCCGATGAGCTGACTGTAGGGGCTGGCGATTTCAATATCACCGGGCAGTTCTCACTTACAGTAAGCGTATCTCCCTCCGATGGCGGAGATGTAACTCCGCGGAGTGGCAGCTACGAACCCGGTGAGGAGGTCTCAGTACGAGCGGTACCCGGGGATGGCCGGGAGTTTATCGGCTGGAGTGGATTTACCGATACTGAGGAGAATCCGATCACTATTGTGATGAGTGAAGATGTATCGCTTACGGCACGATTTAGCCAAACCGATATAGAGTAGCGGAAGTAAAGATCCACAAAAAAGGGTGACCGCCTTGTTGACGATCACCCTTTGATAAAATCAGTTCTTGAGAATTTTATCTCAATCCGTTTCTGACACCCTTACAAATCCGGCTCACAGCATCGTGGCTGTGGAGGCTTTCGAGGTGGGCACATCGCACCACAAAGTCTCGAATCCGACTCTCCTTGTTGAGTTCATCATACAGGAGCCGTGCAGCATCTTCCACAAATTTCTGATAGGCGCCATTCATCTCAGCAAATGCCTGCTCATCTTCGCGCTTTACAATCACCTGAGTTTCAGTTTGAAGAGCTTCGCGGCAGATCTCTACCATTTCATCAACAAAGAGCTCTTCATTAAGCTGTACGGTGATGTTAGCCACGCTGCGCTGGCTGTGCGGAATTGCCGCTACATCTCTGGTTTCACGGGCATGCTCTGCCAGTTCATATGAACAAGGGCATGCACTACTGTACTCAAAGTCTACATGTACGTAGCTGGTAAAATTACCATACTCATCGATCTTGCCTTCAAACGCTACGCTATAGTACTGGTATCCTGAGTAGGATGATCTCAGGCTCTTCTTCAACATCGGGTAGCTGAATGAGAGCTTTAGGAACGCGGTCTGGCTTTCTAAATCTTCTTTATAAGCTTCAAGAACTTCTTTGAGTTTATCCGGATGAAAGACATCATCCTGAAACTTATAGAAGGTTCGCATAATCCGGCCCATATTGATACCCTTCTTGCCCGCATCGAGACCTACGTAACCATCAACTGAGGTCTCCAGAGTGAGCAGTTCTCCACTCGGGGTTGGGTATTTTAGCGGAAGTTTAAAGTTGGAAATTCCAACCTGTTGAATCGGTACGTCTGCACCCTCTATTAGTGAAGCAGGTCCGTTCTGTAGATCGGGCAGGCTCTCTTTGTAAGAGTCTGTGACAGTAAAAGTAGGGTCGTAAAACCTTCGCAAATTTGTTGTAATCATAATTGGGGTAATTTGGCTGTCTATTCTCCTCGTGAAGGACAATATTCAGCAATGTTTCGTTCAGTCTCGAATAGCCTGACCGAGTAGAGTTTTGAGCTTCCATAGGCTGCATTGTCTACATCTTCCTGCAGCTCAGTGAAAAAGCTCTTTACAAGATTTTCGGATGTTGGTATAACGTTTTTAAGGAAAGGCACCTCTAAATTGAGGTTTTTATGATCGCATGGATCAAGCACTCTCTTCTTCATGATCGATTTCAGTTTACCAAGATCGATCACATATCCGGTCTCCGGATCGGCCTCCCCTGCTACCGTGACTTCAATCACATAATTATGGCCGTGCCAGTTAGGGTTATTGCACTTGCCAAAAATCTCACGATTCCATTCATCCGATTTATTGGGATTGTGAAGTCTGTGAGATGCGTTAAAATGGGCTTTTCGGGTAACGTAGATCAAAACTCTTTGATGGATTGTTTATTGTTAATGCTCTAAACATCAAATTGGCAAGGACTGTTCCGCGAATCTTATAAATTATGAAATTGTGTTCTCAATAGCTTGGATTTGAGGTTCTGTTCATATTAACCTGAGTTTGGTTCTGATTTTTTGGGGAATGGACTCTTCTCCTTTGCAAGAATAAAAGCTCAAAGGAGGGCAAGATTACAGAAAAAAGAAAGCCCTGCGTCAACAGGGCTATCCTTGTATGATCAGCACCCTTGGGAGGGTGCAATAATATGTTGAATGACTATTATGAAAAATGCCGGCTTTGTTAAGAAATTAATTTTAATTAAAAGGCTGGGGCACAATAAAAAAAGCCTGTTCACTCTTAGAATGAACAGGCTTTTGAAATTATTGAAATTAAGTGAAGATTATTTTTCTGTCTTCTCCTCTTCTTCTTCGCTTTCAGCTTCTTCTGATCCAATTTCTTTGGTTTCAGATTCTGGCTTTACGTTCTTATTCTCTTCCTCTTTTTTTGACTCCTTTTCAGGTTCATCATTGACAGAAGAGCCATTGGTAAGCTGTTTTTTGGAGGTATCATCGTCAAAGATTCCCTCGGGATAGTTACCACTTGGTCGATCTCCTAGCATATTTCTAAGATCTACATGGTTCAGAACTTCACGTTCCAGAAGGGTTTCAGCCATCTCCTCAAGCTTATCCCTGTGCTTTTCCAGAAGCTCTTTGGTTCGCCTGTAGTTCTTCTCGATGATACGTCTGATCGCTTCGTCAATCTCCCTGGCCGTAGACTCCGAATATTTCTTATTGAATCCGTAGCTATTGTCGGGGCTGTTGGAATCCTTGAGCGAGAGATATCCAAGCTCCTTGCTCATTCCATACTCCGCCACCATGGCAAAAGCCAGGTTTGTAATTCTTTCGAGATCGTTTTGAGCACCGGTAGAGATCTTTCCGAAGATGATCTCTTCTGCAACACGGCCACCCAGCAGTGCACAAATTTTATCCTCGAGCTCTTCGGTTGTCATTAGGAAACGATCTTCCAATGGGGTCTGTAAGGTGTATCCAAGTGCCGCAAATCCACGCGGTACGATACTCACCTTCAGAACGGGATCGGTGTACTCCAAAAACCAGCCTACAATAGCGTGACCCGCCTCGTGATATGCCACGATCTTTCTTTCATTGGAGTTGATCAATTTATTTTTCTTCTCAAGACCAGCCACCACACGCTCAATTGCATCCTGAAAGTCGATCATCTCGATCGACTTTTTGTCTCTGCGTGCGGCCATCAATGCCGCCTCATTACAAAGATTGGCAAGTTCAGCACCCGCAAAACCGGGAGTCTGTGACGCAAGAACTTTAAGATCGATATCGTCGGATAGCTTGAGCTTTTTGGCGTGAACCTCCAGTACCTGAATACGTCCGTGCAGATCGGGCTTGTCAATAAGGATCTGGCGATCGAAACGTCCCGGACGCAGCAGAGCTGAATCGAGGATATCGGGTCGGTTGGTAGCGGCCATAATGATAACCCCCTTGTCGGAGTTGAAGCCATCCATTTCACTTAGAAGCTGATTGAGCGTGTTTTCACGCTCATCGTTGGAACCCATCTGACGTCCACCACCACGGCTTCGACCAATTGAGTCAATCTCATCAATAAATACGATACACGGCGCCTTCTCTTTGGCCTGCTTGAAGAGATCACGGACCCGAGCAGCACCCACACCCACGAACATCTCAACAAAGTCTGAACCACTGAGAGAGAAGAACGGAACGTCAGCCTCTCCTGCTGTAGCTTTAGCCAATAGGGTTTTACCCGTTCCCGGAGGACCTACAAGAAGAACACCCTTGGGAAGTTTTCCACCCAGATTGGTAAACTTCTTCGGATTGCTTAAAAATTCAACAACTTCTTCAACTTCAGCCTTAGCCTCCTGTAACCCGGCAACATCCTTGAAAGAGACTTTGCTTTCGGTCTGTTTATCGTAGAGCGAAGCCTTGTTCTTTCCAATATTAAGAACCTGCTGTCCCGGGTTCATACGGCGGAATATAAATATCCAGAAAGCGATGATCAGGGCGAGGGGTATAATCCATATAAGGATCCCGCTGAACCAATCTTCCTCGATACGTACATCGTATACAACGCCATGTTCATCAAAAAGAGCCCGTACTTCATCTCCCTCCAGCATGGTTGTGGTAAAGCGGTTGGTCTGCTCGTCGGAGCGATCCCATCGGTTTTCTGATGGCTCAGGCGGTTCAATAATGCCATCCTCTACGGCCTTGTCATTGAAAGTACCTTCAACTTTCGTGTTATTGGTAATCAGAATCTCTTCGATATACCCTTCCTGTACATAGGTCAGGAACTCACTGTATTTAATCTTTTCAGAGCTCTCTCCGGGTACAAAATAGAAGTTAAAACCGATCAGAATAAGGAAGAGGACCACATAGATCCATATCGGAAATCTGGGAGCTTTTTTTTCTCCTTTTTTGGCGTTATCCGGTTTTTTTGAAGGGGTTGGTTTCTTAGCCATTTACATTTTTTTGATAGCGAAAAAGAGTTTAAATATAACTCTTTTTAATGAAATCTGCGTTTATACCTTTTGGAGGTAGGGTAAAATTTTGTGTACTGTTCTTTTAACGCAACCAGTGCTTCTTTATTCGATTCAGGTAAGATCGACTTCGTAGCTGTTCTCTTCTCCGGTGTTAATCTGCAGCTTGCCTTTGTTGCCCGTCACCTTGCCTATAACGACGAAATCATCGAATTCCGCTTTAAATTTCTCAACCAATGGTTCCGGAATTGTGAACAGTAGCTCAAAATCTTCGCCTCCGTAGAAAGCGTATTTATCGACATCTTCGTTCATCTCATCTGCCACTTTTCGTGTGCTGAGAGAGATTGGTATTGCCGGGCTGTATACTTCAAAACCGTTACCTGAGGAAACCGCGAGAGCGCGAAGCTCATTCATCAACCCCTGACTTACATCAATAAGTGAGCTTGGTCTGATATCCGTAGTTTTTAGAGCCTCCGTAAAATCAAATCGAGCTTTCGGCACCAATTGTCGCTGCACAACTTCCTGATATCCTGACAGATCGGGTTGAAAATGTTGCTGTCCGCTCTCCTGCCACGATTTTTTTTCCCTGAGCAAAATTCTTAATCCGGCCAGTGCACTTCCCAAATCACCCGTTACACAGATAATGTCTCCTTCAGAGGAGTTACTTCTCAAAATGAGATCCTCTTTTTTCGCAGTTCCGGTTGCAGTAACTGATATTGAGAGAATTTGATGCGAAGCTGTTGTATCTCCCCCGCTAACCTCTATTCCATAATCCTGTGAAGCAGCATCTACTCCTTCATAAAATTTCTCCATCATCTCTACAGAGTATCGATTGGGAATTGCCACAGCAATCAGTATCTGCTCCGGAGTGGCATTCATTGCATAGATGTCGCTTACTGCTGCGGTAACAAGTTTATAGCCAAGATGATGAAACGGTGTGTAGGTAAGATCAAAGTGAACTCCCTCCTGGAATATTTCCGTAGTAGTACATTGAACCAGGCCACCTCCACAATCAAAGATTGAGCAATCTTCACCAATTCCGTGCAGAACTTTATCATTCTTCTTTCCGGTACGCTTTTTAAAGCGCTCAATCAATTTGGCGAAGCCAAGATCCTGAATTTGCTGAAAACTGTTCTCTTTGTCTTTCATATCATTTTAAGATTGTCTCAGAAATATACTGCTTTACAATAGGCTGAAATAAAAAAAGGCAGATGCCGCATACCGGGTGGTATCGGCAAATGCCTTAAAATGTAGACTGGTAAGATCGGGTCAGATATCCCGGCGGGTAGAGTAGTTGATCCTCAATGCGTTTGCATGTCTGAGCTCCTGCTGTACATCGGTAACGATGCCAAACTCGGAGTCCTGATCTACACGCAGTGAAACGATCATCCTGGGCTCTTCCATCAGTTTATCATACATGATGTTTCTGATTTCGCCCATATCTTCAATCAGACCGTCATCGATCTGTACCCTGGTTTCACCCAATCTGTTACCGGAAAGTCGTTCCGGACCGATATAGATGTAGCTTACCAGTCGTTTCTCTTCAATTTTCTCGATGTTTTCCGCTTGAGCGTACTCAATCTGAACCTGAAGCTCAACTTCCCTCAATACGGTGGTAACCATAAAGAAGATAAGAAGCATGAACACCACGTCTGGCATGGCCGAAGTAGGTACACCCTGCTTCGTTCCCGCCTGTTTCTTTTTGAATTTAGACATAGTGTTTACCCCTCGTCTGGTTCAGCGATTGAAATTCTCTTAGGAAACATCTCCTGTATCTCTTCCCTTTGTGCACTCTGTCTCTCAAGAGAGCTGTAGGGTACACCAAATCGGTCCATCGATGCTTGGTGACGAAGCTCTTCATAAGCCCCCATCACCTCATCAAGCATATCGATGTAGACATTATATGGCGTCTGCCGGTCGGTTTTAATCGAAACGATCGCGTCGTCCGGTGATTCAGAGAGATCTGGATCTGCTCCGTTGTTGTTAACGAATTCCCGTACTCTTTCACGTATTGTGTTAATAGCAGCGGGTTGTTCGTTAATCAGCACCATACCCTGGGCATTAACCAGGATGTTCATCAGGTTTCGCTCCCTGACCGGTGGCGGTTCTATATCATCCGGAATCGGAGGAAGTACCAGACCAATTCCGGTATCAACATCAATTGTGGTTACAACGAGAAAGAAGATCAGTAGCAGGAAGGCAATGTCAGCCAGAGACGACCCGTCTATTTCTCCACTTTCTCTGTTACGCTTTTTATTAAGCATATATTAAAATTTAAATGTTCCGCGAGTTCCTGTGATCAAGATACCGACTACCATAAAGCCCATCATAATGAGCATTGTGGCCATTCCGGCTTCTCCCCAGTTGCCAAATATGGCATATGTAATCCCGAGGACAGCCACCGGCACCAGAAGGGCAACGACTCGTTTCACGTCAGACTTCCCAGTAATAACGTTTCTGACACCGCCTATTGCGATACCAATCACGCCAATAATGATCAGCCCGAAACCCAACCCTATTGCTAATGTATCAATCATAATGTAGTCCTGTAATTAGGTTGCAATTAGAGTGCTGAGGGTATTACGCTTCGTCGCTTTCAGGAGCGTCTGCAGGAGGTACGATCTGCTTGCCTTCCTTCATGAGGATAATGGAGTCGATAAGCTCGATAGAGCCCTCTTCCATATCAGCAATCAGACGATCAATCTTGGACACACAGTAGTTGTAACCGATCTGAAGGATAATACCGGCAAGTAGACCTGCGGCAGTTGTCAGAAGGGCGATTTTAATACCACGTGCTACCAGACTCGGTGAAATGTCAGCAGCCGCTTCGATCGCATCGAATGCCTCAATCATACCAACTACGGTACCAAGGAATCCGAGGAGTGGAGCGATAGAGATAAAGAGTGAAAGCCATACAAGGCCTCGCTCGAGGAAGCTCATTTCAATAGAACCATAGGTTGTGATCGCTTTTTCAACGGCATCAATGCCTTCGTCGGCGCGCATCAGGCCAGCCTGAAATACGGAAGCAACCGGACCTCTGGTTTTCGCACAAACTTCTTGTGCTGCGGGAATGCCGCCTTCCTGAAGAGCATGCTGAACTTCAAGAACAAACTTACGTGTGTTGATATCAGCCAGGTTGAGAGTGATAATACGCTCCAGGAAGATAGCCAGACCGAGAATCAGGGCAATGAGAACCGGCCACATGAACTCGCCACCTTCGTTAAATTTTTCTACGATTACATTGAAAAAGCCAGCATCAGCCCCAGCTTGAAGAAAAAAGAGAGCTAAAGATGAAGTCATACGATTACTCCGCGTTATGTTTTGGTTATGAGCTTAAAAATTGAAGCAAAATGATAGATCATTTGGGCTTAAATGTCAAAAATGCATCTTTGATTTAATACACTTTTAAACAGAAGCTGATCCGAATAAGCCACTTTTTAAAGTACTATGGTAGAATATATTGGAACGAAAGGCTAACTGCCAAACCGATTCTCCGTTTATTTTCGTAGATAGGTTTTAAGCTGAAACGATCAATGTCTGGCCATTGATCAATGTTAAAACAGTGATTTAGCCTATGACGGCTTCACCCGGTCGAAGCGTTCCAGGCCATTGTCGAGAAATTTCTGGAAGTCGTCAGCGCGAGTAAAACCGATAAGCTGATCCAGAACATCACCCGTGTGCGGGTCTACAATAGCGTATGTTGGAAGTGCCAAAGTTCCTGTAAGTTCAAACTGAAACTCCTGATTTGCCTGAGCCCTCGAACCGCCATCTGTATAGAGCTTTACCAGCTCCATTTTCCCGAAACGCTCCTGAACTCCGGACTGTGGAAAGACGGTCGATTCCATTGCCCTGCAGTTCGTGCAGGTATAACCGGTAAAGTCAATAAAGAGTGCTCTGTTCTCAGCGATGGCGCGTTCGGCGGCTGCATCGTAGTCGTCCGACCAGATGTCCTCCTGCGCCGCTCCGCCGGCAGTGTTGATGGAACTCACCAAACTTACATCCATCGGCTGTCTGGCGGGAAGCCAGGCATCCCATATGCCAAGTGAGGCACCGAGCAGACCCGGCATCAGGTAGAAACTAAAGAGAATAAATGGCATGGCAACCAAGAGCCTGCCAGTTGTGATCGTTTTCGGCCTGTTTTCACCGTGAAGTGCGTAGACTCCGATAATGTAGAGTCCTGCAAGGAAGAAGAAGGTCATCCAGGCTGCGATCCCAAGCGGACGGGTAATAATGCCCCACTCCCAGATAATGTCCGCATTTGAGAGAAATTTAACAGCAGCAGCTAAAATGATGAATCCAAGGATAACCTTGACTACATTCATCCATGCGCCGCTCTTGGGCAGGGATTCCAGATAACCCGGAAACATCGCAAAGAGGACAAACGGACTGGCAAAAGCGGTTGAAAATGCCAGCATACCTATTATCGGATAGAACCACTCCCCTCCTGTGGTTGCTGCCAAAATCGCCCCAACAAAAGGAGCCGTACAGGAGAATGAGACGGCACTGATCGTAAAACCCATAAAGAGAGTTCCGATAACGCCGCTGCTCTCATTGCTCTTTCTGTTGAGCCAGTTGGTAAGCTGATAAGGAAGTCGAAGTTCAAAAAGCCCAAGCAGACTCACGCCAAATACTACAAAAAGCAGACCAATGAAGAGATTAACCCAGGGATTTGATGCAAACTGACTCACCCCGCTTACCCCAAGTATCAGCGCAAGCAGTGCGCCCAGTGCAGTAAAAATAATGATAATGGCCAGGCCGAAGATGAGCGCCTGTATCCACCCTTTCGATTTTTGACCACCGCTTTGATTTGAAAAATAGGATACGGTTAACGGAATCAGCGGAAAGACGCATGGGGTCAAAAGTGCAGCCAATCCCGCGGTAATCGCCAGCCAGACAAACGCCCAGATATTATCAGAGGCCATACCGGAGCCGCTGGTCATCTCAAACTCTTCCCTCTCCTGCGTTATTTCAGCTTCGTCGGGGAAATCATCAAAAGGAGTGTCAGAAACACCGGCCAGCACTATCTCGGCCGTGATCTCTTTTGTTTTTGGAGGGAGGCAAGAACGGTCATCACAAACCTGGTAGAGAACCTCCAGCGAAATAGTTTGTGTGCCCTCCAGTTCCGGACGGAATGCGACAGGTATTGTAAATTCAGCTCTTTCTGAGTGCCATCCCAGATCTTCATTAAAGTTGGGATCAAAAACTATGGGGGCTTCCGTCTCCTCTATATCACCGGCAATGGCCATGTTGGCGCTGCCTGAGGAGAACGTGGTGGGATAGGGTCCGGCGTCCGGATCGTTGTGTATCGAATAGAGGTGCCACTCTCCCTCTATCGTAGCTTCAACAACGACGTTGAAAATTTCACCCGCACGTACCTCCTGCGGAGATTCAATAACGTTGTAGTCGACCGGGTCGAGGAGTTGTGCATGTACAAAAAATGGGGATAACGCAAAGAGCGCAATCCCCATTAAAAATCCAACTTTGTTCATTGGCATAATCTACTTAGCAAATTACTTTGCCCTAACGGGTTAGTCTTCCTTAACTACCCAAACCTTTACTTTCGGGTTCAAGTCGCCAAGAAGATCAATCGTTGCGGTGTATTCACCGAGAGTTTTGATATCCTGATCGATCGAAATTTTTCTTCGATCAACAAGAATGTCCCGCTCTTCCAGTGCTTCCGCAATCTGAATATTGGTTACGGTACCGTGGATCTTTTCATCTTCTCCAACGGTAACAGGAATAGTAACGGAAGTTGCTTCCAGTTGTTGCGCCAGCTCTTTGGCCTGCTCAACGGTCAATTCAGCACGGATGGCAGCCTCTTTCTTGAGGTGCTCAAACTGACGAATTGCACCCGGGGTTGCCAAAACGGCTTTTCCTTGTGGAATTAGGTAGTTTCTGCCAAAACCAGGTTTCACGTCAACCAGTTCACCGGCTTCACCCAATTTATCGATATTCTCTTTTAAAATAAGCTTCATAGTTCTGTCTCCTTCCTTATCTCATGTTTTCGCTTACATACGGAATGAGCGCCAGAAATCTCGCTCTTTTCACTGCAGTAGAGAGCTGTCGCTGATGCCGGGCACTTGCGCCTGTTACACGTCGGGGCAGAATTTTGCCCTGGTCGTTTACAAAACGTTCAATGACATCAGTCTGCTTGTAGTCGATATACTCAACACCGGCTTTGGTGAATTTGCAATCTTTGCTCTTTAAATGTCCTTTCTTAGGATGCGATGGATTGTTAATCATAATATCTGACCTCTGTTAATTATCTTCCTTTTCTTCTTCCTGCTCTTCAAGATCCTCAAAAACAACAGGCACTTCGCCTTTCTTTCTGAGCTCGTAGTAGCGCTTCATTTTCGCATCATACTTGAGGGTAAGATAGCGCATGATATCGTCGTGGATTCTCATGTTCTTCTCTACCGCCTCGATGGTTGTGGCAGGTGCGTTGAAGTAGAGGTTTACGTAGTAGCCGGTACTCTTCTTGTCGATGTCGTAAGCGAGCTTTTTAACTCCCCACTCATCAACTTCAACGATGTCTCCACCGTTATCTTCAATCAGTTTGTTTACGAAACTTACAAGCTCTGAAAACTTCTCGTCGTCGAGAACGGGATTCAGAATGTAAGTCATTTCATAGAAGTATTTTTTCATTCTGGTAGGTTTATCTTTGGTTGTTTCCATTTTGGAAAACAGTCATCGTACGTTGCGCCGATGACAGAGCCTCAAAATATAAGAAATGCTTTATTCAGTAGCAATCAATCGGGACGATTCAGTGTCCGCTTTGGGAGAGGTGTAAAAACAGAAAATCCGGACAGTCGATCTGCCCTGAGAGAAGGGAAATCGGACTATCCGGAAATTCATTCAAACCGGTAATAGATCTCAGGCTGTGTAGTATGAAGTAATCAGCTCAAAAAGCCCGGTACCCGGCAGAACCGGCTCAATACCGTAGTAGATCGTGAGTGCGGCAAGAATCAGAAGAGTAGCCTTGAATAGCGTACCCGGACTCTTAAGCGTGTACTCCTTATGGGCATCCTTAAAGTAGAGATAGACCATCACCCGGAGATAGTAGTATACACTGGCGGCACTTGCCAATACACCGATAATCGCCAGCGGAATCAGACCTGCATTAACAGCTGCTGCGAACACGTAGTACTTGCCAACGAAACCGACAAACGGCGGTATTCCGGCCAGTGAAAAGAGGAAGATAGAGAGCATAACACCCATAACCGGCACCTTGAAACCGAGGCCGGCATAGCTGTCGATTTCAGTAAAATCCAATGCCTGAGTTCTTTCGTAGTAGGCGATCACCCCAAATGCACCCACATTCATGAGTGTGTAGGCAAACAGATAGTAGAGCACTCCGGAATAACCGGCCGCTGTACCGGCAGCCAATCCAACCATGAGGTAACCCGCATGGGCAATACTTGAGTAGGCCAACATTCTCTTCACATTATCCTGAGCGAGGGCAATCAGATTACCGATAATCATTGTTATAACCGCAACAACCTGGATCACATTGGTCCAGTCTCCCGCCTCGCCACTTTCAGGCAGCATTCTGGTAAGAACCAGAATAAAGGCCACAAACGTGGCTGCTTTTGCGGAGGTAGCCATAAAAGCCGTAAGTGTAGTGGGTGTGCCCTGATAAACATCCGGTGTCCACATGTGAAACGGAACCGCAGCAATCTTGAAAAAGATACCTACCAATAGAAGTGCAGAACCACCCAGGAAGAGTGCTGATCCATCGGCAGCGGCCGCAATACTCAACAGATTGGTATGACCTGTGGCACCGTAAATGAGTGCAATTCCATAGAGGAGGAAACCGGTAGAGAAAGCACCCAGAAGGAAATATTTGAGAGCCGCTTCAGCTCCCTCCTTCCTGTAGTGCATCAGACCGGCGAGCACATAGAGAGCAATTGACATCGTCTCCAGGCTAATGAATAACGTAATCAAATCGTTGGATACGGCAAGCCCCAGCATACCGACTGTTGCAAAGAGCACCATCGCGTATACCTCACCAAAATGGATCAGCTTATCCTCGAGATAATCCTTCGAGATAATCACACAGAAAAGTGCGCCCAAAAGCACGATGACCGTTCCAAACGCAGGAACTCCGCCATATGCTACCATACCGGTAAAAGATTCACCCGTTTCACCAAATAGTGACTGTATGGCAAAGCCAAGAGCCAGCACAAGACCCGTCACTGAAATTCCGTATATCAGATTGATACTCTTCTTGTATGCCTCAAGAATAATTACAAGAAGCCCTGCCACGGCAACAATAATACCCGGCAGAAACGTATACATATCGTGCAAATAGTTCATTATCCGTAGTTTTTATAAATCTTATCTATCGCGCTGGCGAGTTCGATATCTTTTTTTGTCACTTTATCACCCGCGTCGTGGGTGGAGAGAGAAATTGAGACGGTGTTGTAAACATTTTTCCATTCAGGATGGTGAGCTTGCTCTTCCGCTTCAAATCCGGCCCTGACCATAAAACCCATGGCCTCACGGAAGTCACTGAAAGTCAACTCTTTGTGGATCTTGTCGTTGCTGAACGACCATCCATTTAGCTTATCAAGCTCTTTATCGATCTGATCTCTGCTCAGTGGTTCCATGATCTGCCTCTTTATTTACTTATTACTGTTCTGCGTAAAATGGTACAGCTTCCTGCGCCTCTTCAACCTTGTACATCCTGGCTGTCCAGTCGGGAATTTCATCCATATTGGTATTCAGGAGCACGGTTTGACTCTTCTCTTCCGACGAGGAGATGTAATGCTCTACCCACTCTTCAGAGTACTGTGTAAAGTCTAGTGGCCGAACTCCAATCCACACCATGAAGATTACCAGTGGCACCAGGAGTCCTATCTCACGACCGTTGAGGTCAACCAATTTTTTGTTCTCTTCGTGGGTAATTGGCCCGAACATAACCCGCTGATACATCCAAAGCATATAAACAGCAGCGAGAATCACACCAGTCGCTGCAAGTATCGCATACGCCTTGTTGGAGTAGAGTTCGGAGAAGAAAGTACCGTTCAGTATCAGAAATTCACCAATAAATCCGTTCAGGCCCGGCAGACCAATAGAAGCGAGAGTGGCAATCATAAACACAACGGCGAATACCGGCATCTGCTTGGCAATTCCGCCAAAGTCAGAGATCATTCGTGTGTGTCGTCTGTCATAGATCATACCAACAATAAGAAAGAGTGCTCCTGTTGCAAGACCGTGGTTAATCATCTGTATGATGGCACCCTGCATCGCAACGGTGTTGAGTGCAAAAATTCCGAGTACCACAAAACCCATGTGACTCACCGATGAGTAGGCAACCAATTTTTTGACATCCTTCTGAACCATCGCAACCAGCGCACCATAGATAATTCCAATCACGGAGAGCACAGCCATCCAGGGAGCAAACTCCATGAACGCATTTGGAAATGCAGGGAGCACAACACGGATCAGTCCGTAGGTTCCAAGCTTAAGCATAATAGCAGCAAGCACAACAGAGCCGGCTGTTGGTGCCTCGGTGTGTGCATATGGAAGCCATGTGTGAAACGGAAAGAGTGGCACCTTAATACAGAATGCGAGAGCAAAAGCCAGGAACAACCAGGTCTGCTCTACAAGACCGAGCGTAAACTCAGGCCCGGCGATGAAGCGCCAGTCGCTTGTAAATGTAACCGTACCGGATGCCGCACCGGCTGCATAACCAAGATAGAGTAGGGCCACCAGCATAAGCAGAGAACCTACCAGCGTATAGATAAAGAATTTGATCGTCGCCTTGATTCGTCCGGCACCGCCCCAAATACCGATCAGGAAGTACATCGGAATGAGCGAAAGCTCAAAGAATACATAGAAGACCACCAGGTCAAGGGCAGCAAATACACCCAGCGATGCCGTCTGAAGAATCATCAGCATCGAGAAGTAGCCCGCAAGTGATTTCTTGACAGATGTCCAGGAGGCCAGTACTACAATCGGCCCCATGAGGGTTGTCAACATAAAGAGAAGCATGCTGAGTCCGTCCAGACCGACCAGATACTTAACATCCATTCCGCTGAAGATGGCTGCACCTTCGGTTACATACTGAGGAATGGCAGAGTTGGCCACATCAAAGCCGAAAAGAAGCGGCAATGAGATAAAAAAGGTAGCTGAAGTAATCGCCAGGCTCACCCATTTGATGGCCTCATCATTGTTCCGGACCAGCAAAATGGCTGCTATACCGAGAAGTGGAAGGTAAATCGTAAGGTTTAAAAGAAATTCCATGGTGTTGATTATCTGCAAATACCTTTAAAAGAGTAACATTGAGAGAACAAGGATCACACCGATCACAAGGAAGAATGCGTAGTTGGTGGTGATACCGGACTGGATATAGCGGATTAGACTCCCCGTGAGTCGTACAAACCCTGCAACACCATTCACAATACCATCCAGTACCTTGATGTCAAATACTGCCAGTACTTTATCGGAGAACTTCACTGTTGGGTGCACTATGGTACCCTCATAAGCTTCATCCAGATTGTACTTCTCTTTCCAAACCTGGTAGAGAGAACCGAAGCGTTCGGAGATTGCTGCATCCGAAGCCTCCTGCTGGTTGTTGCCATACATACGGAATGCGGTGTAGACACCGGCAACCGCTACGAGTGTGGCGAAAATCATAAGCACCCACTCTGCAGGAATCGAGAGCGTAAGCGGAATATCATCTGCAACCGGACTCATCCAGCTTCCCAGCCAGTTGATGTTGCCCTCTCCGCCAAAAGTTTTGGCAATGAAGTTTGGCACACCGATAAAACCACCCACAATTGAAAGACCGGCAAGCGACCAGAGCGGAATGGTCATAGTTGATGGACTCTCGTGTAGCATCTCTTCAGATCCCTCAGCACCCTGGACCTTCTGCGGAAGTTTGAAATCCCCGTGGAAAGTAGACAGAGTGAGGCGGAACATGTAAAAAGCGGTCAGAAATGCGGTAATGGTTGCTACTCCCCATAAAATAAAGTACATGGCACCGGCAAACTCCCCGAAACCCATATTAAAGGTGTGCATCAGAATCTCATCCTTGGAGAAGAATCCTGCCAGTGGCGGAATACCGGCGATGGCGATGGTCGCAATCAGAAATGTCTTGTAAGTGGATGGCATATACTTCTTCAGCCCCCCCATAAACCGAATGTCTTGCGGATCGAAGTCGACATGCTTCCCTTTATCGTGAAGTTTGTGCTTCACATGCTCCATGGTGTGAATTACTGAACCGGAACCGAGGAAGAGACACGCCTTAAAAAACGCATGGGTAATAACATGAAACAGTGCAGCTGTAAATGCACCGGAACCGAGCGCCAGGAACATGAAACCGAGCTGAGAAACGGTTGAGTATGCCAGCACTCCTTTAATATCGTTCTGCGTGATCGCTATGGTGGCCGCAACAATCGCGGTGAGGGCACCAATAACGGCAACAATCATCATCACCTCGGGTGACATTGTATACATCGGCGAAAGCCTGGTGATCAGATAGATCCCCGAGGTAACCATGGTAGCAGCGTGGATAAGCGCAGACACTGAAGTAGGACCGGCCATCGCATCGGGCAGCCATACAAATAGTGGAATCTGAGCGCTCTTACCGGTGGCTCCAATAAACATCAGAAAAGCGACCCAGAATGCAGCATTGCCGGAGAATGCATCCAGGTTATCCAGTATTACAGTAAAGTTCAGGCTGCCAACAGCATCAAAAATCATAAAAATGGCGATCAGAAACGCAAAATCACCCACTCTGTTGTAGAGAAACGCCTTCTTAGCGGCATCCGACTTCTTCATATCGGCATACCAGAAACCGATCAATAGGTATGAACAGACACCAACACCTTCCCAGCCCAGAAAGAGCAGAAGCAGGTTATCTGCCAATACAAGATTGAGCATCGCAAAGATGAAGAGGTTCAGGTAAGCGAAGAACTTCCAGAACCCCGGATCGTGCGACATATAACCGATCGAATAGAAGTGGATCAGTGAACCCACACCCGTCACAACAAGGGCCATAATCAGGGAAAGCTGATCAAGCTGGTAGGCGATATCGACAGAGAAATTCCCGACATCAATCCAAGTGTATAGCTTGGCCGTAATGGCACCCGCTTCGGTGTCGTAATTAAAAAAGAAATAGAGCGTAATTAGAAAAGGGATAAAGACCGCAAAATTGGCTAATGCGCCAATCAGGCTCTTGTTTTCACGGTAAGAAGGGAGAAAAAGCCCTGCTATTCCATTAATAAGAAAGCCAAGAAGCGGTAACCCGACAATTAAACTTACGAGCGCTGTAGGAGATTCCATTCAAAAGGTTAGTTATAATTTTGCGCTTTAAAGTGGCTACACGTAGTGCCGCAAATTTACAGGAGGCAAAGATACAAAAATCTCCTCCAAGTTAAACCCAAAAGAAGGGAAATCTAAAGAGACTGAATTTTTTTCCTGATCTGTTAAACTTCCATAATATGGTGCTGATAAACTACGGGGTGCTAGGGGCTTTCCTTAAAGGCTCTTTTTTATCTATTTTCATCCCGGCAAAGGTTAATCGAATTTTTTTTTGCGGTTGATCGATCATTTTTTCTAAGTTTGGGGCTTAAAATAAATCAGGTTCAGCAAGCAATTTTAGCTAACTAATGAATAAGCTGTCTCTCTTTAGCCTGACAATGTCATTCATATCGCTCATGGCCTTCTGGCTTGTGATGAGTGGCTTTTTCGGCATTATACATATCACATTGGGCATCATTTCAGTGGCATCCGTCATGTTTGTGAACTACAAGCTAAAGACCGTTCGCTTTTATGATGATGACATGGACGATCTCGGAGAACTACGCTTCGCACGCGCAATCTATTACTTCTTCTGGATGTTTATTCAGGTTCTGAAGGCAGGATTTCATGTGGTTGGCATTCTGGTCCGACCCAAAATGCCTGTAAACACTTCCATCGTCAAGTTTAAAGCGGACCTGCCCAGCGCCCATGCAAAAATGATTCTCGGAAATTCTATTACCCTAACACCAGGTACGCTCACTCTTGATATTGAAGGTGATGAATTTACGGTTCATGCACTGGACGACTACTCTTTTCAGGGCATAATGGACGACTCCATGCCCAAACAGGTTCTCAGGCTCTTTGAAAAGGAAGACCGCCCTGTCGTGAAAGATTTCACGATTACAAGAAATAATTAACACTACTACTACGCACGATAATCCAAATCATGGAAACTTTTTTTCTGTATAGTGCAGTGGTTCTCACGATCGTGATTGCGATTCCGCTGATCCGCGTGATGAAGGGGCCTACCCTCTACGATCGCATACTTGCCACCAATGCTATCGCTACAAAGACCATTGTACTGATCTGTCTTATAGGGTTTGTATTCGGTCGGATCGATATGTTTATCGATATCACCCTGGCTTATGCCATTCTTGGATTTATTGGTGTGATGGTGATAGCGAAGTTTCTATCGTCAAGTAAAATCAGCAGAGAGGAGCTCAATGACTGAGATTCAGATTGCAATCAGTGTACTTCTCGTTACAGTCGGAATATTCTTCATTTTTATGGGGAGCATCGGAATTATACGCCTGCCCGACTTCTACTCCAGAACCCACTCAATCAGTAAAAGCGATACCCTGGGAATCATCCTGGTAATTATTGGACTGATTGTTTATGAAGGGTTTACACAAAGCAGTTTTAAGCTGGCGCTGGTCAGCCTGTTTGTGGCTCTCTCTAACCCGATTGGCTCTCATGCTCTTGGGCGAGCAGCGCTGAAAAACGGACTCAAACCATTTTACAACAAGGACAACAAGAAGGAGGAGTCTAACTGATGTATTGGGAATTAGAACTGATCATATTCGTATTCCTCATCCTTTCTGCCATCGTAGCCTTGGAAGTGAAAGATCTTCTGGTAGCAGTTGTAATGATGACCATCTTCAGCTTCCTCGTGGCCCTGCTTTTTGTGGCTATGGGAGCGATTGATGTGGGCTTTACAGAAGCGGTTATCGGGGCCGGTGTCACCGGTATCCTGTTTGTCGTCGTAGTCTATCAAACCTCTAGAAAATCAAACGATTGAAAGCTCTAAAGATATCCATACTGGTACTTTTTGCTGCCGTGCTGATCTACGCGTCTGCCGATCTGCCGATGAGGGGGGATCCGGACAACCTGATGCATGCTGAAGAGAGCATCACCGGCACAACAGTTAAAGGAAGTTATTTTATTCAGAACGCCTACCGGGATGCACGCACCCCAAATATGGTAACCGTGGTTCTTGGCGACTACCGTAGTATTGATACGTTTGGTGAGCAGGTCGTAATATATACGGCCGGCCTCATTACGCTGCTTGTGCTCCGGGTAACCCGAAACAGGAGGAACGATGAGGAGTAAATTTGACAGCCCCATTGTCCTTCTCGGTTCACGGCTTTTGGCGCCCTATATCATGCTTTTCGGCTGGTATGTCATTATTCACGGACATTACAGCCCGGGCGGAGGATTTCAGGGCGGAGCCTTGTTAGCCGCTTCCGTACTGCTGATCCGGATCTCTGGTGGCCGCGTGATATCCAGGCTACAGATACAGGAGTTTGCCACCACACCACTGGCGATTGTTGGGGTCGTTCTCTACTTCGGTACCGGCTTGGTTGCCATGATTATGGGCGGAAACTTCCTGGATTACGCCTACCTGCCGATACCCGGCATGGAGGCAGACTGGCTCAGGTACACCGGCATGCTCATTATTGAAGTCGGTATCGGACTCGCCGTAATGGCCATTCTCATTATGATTTATGACAATATGGTAAAAGGAGAAGACCATGCTTGAATTTTTTATCGGACACTATGCCTACTGGCTCGTAATTATACTTCTCTGCGTGGGTATATACGGCATACTGTTCAAGAAAAACCTTATTAAAAAAACAATCGGACTGGCGGT
Source organism: Balneolaceae bacterium (assembly GCA_020832225.1). Taxonomy (GTDB): domain Bacteria; phylum Bacteroidota; class Rhodothermia; order Balneolales; family Balneolaceae; genus Rhodohalobacter. The sequence goes on along the minus strand of JAFIFA010000166.1, from coordinate 5,997 downwards.
ACTACAGATCTCCGTCGTAATCTATTGGGTTGCCATTGCGTCGAAAGAGGGGGCAACAGTAACTACGCTCGACCCCAATATCCCTGTCGACCAGGTTGCCAACTACCTGAATCCCCTCACCCATACGTTGATGCTCACCGCTATTGTTGTAGGTGTTGCTACTCTCGGGGTTGCATTTACCCTGCTGATGGCCATCTACAACCGGTATGAGACGCTGGACGAACAGGAACTGTTAGATAAAATTCAATGATCGAGACGCATCTTCCTGCATTAATTGCTCTTACATTTGTACTTTTTTCGATTCTGATACCGGCTTTCGGTCTCTGGAGAAGAGAGTTATCCCAGCCCCTTGCGGTAATCGGGTCCGGTTTGGCCGGTGGTCTCTCCATCTATGGCTTTATTGAGTATCTGAATCACGGCGCTATCCGTTACTCTTTCGGTGGCTGGGAACCTCCCGTTGGAATTGAGTTTGTTTACGACGGTCTCTCAGGGTTTTTCGTAATGGTGATCAATGTCGTGGCTTTCTTCTCCATATGGCACTCAGGCGGCATAGCCAAGCGTGAGTTCCCGGGTAAAGAGATGCCCTACTACGCCCTTGCGATGCTGATGCTCCTTGGGTTTAACGGTATCGTTATGACCGGTGATCTCTTTAACCTCTTTGTTTTCCTGGAGATCTCCTCCCTGGCCGGTTACGCATTAATCGCCATTGGCGACCGCCCTGCACCCTATGCGGCTTTTCGCTATCTGATTATTGGTACAGCCGGAGGTACACTCTACCTTTTGGGTGCCGGACTGCTCTACACGGTTACCGGTACACTGAATATTATTGATATGACGCCGATGCTCCCGCACTTTGCTGAGAGCACGGCTGTGGTGGCAGGCCTGATTCTGATGATTGTTGGGATCGGGGTTAAAGCCGCCCTCTTTCCGATGCATGGCTGGCTGCCCGACTCCTATACCTACGCATCGTCGAGTTCAACAACATTGATCGCTCCGATTGGAACCAAGGTAGCAGCCTATGTTCTTTTCAGAATCATCTTCTACCTGTTTGGTGTGGATCTGGTGGATGCCACCGCTCCATTTACCTATCTGGTGGGTGTTCTGGCCTGTATCGGTATTATTTACGGTTCGATCATGGCTATTGCGCAGTCTGAACTTAAGCGGATGCTTGCCTACAGTTCTATTTCACAGATCGGTTACATCATTATGGGGCTCAGCCTTGCCAACCCCTGGGGTTTTGCGGGTGCGCTGCTTCATGTTTTGAATCACGCCGTAATGAAGGCGTGTCTCTTCATGGTTGCCGGAAACCTGCGGGCGAAAGAGGGCCACTCAGACATCAGCCTTTTTGACGACAGTTACAGAAAGAAGTATCCCTGGACGATGACTGCGTTCAGTATTGCAGCGATCTCCATGATCGGCCTGCCGCCACTTGCGGGCTTTTTCAGCAAGTGGTACCTCGTTCTTGGTACCATCGACAACAGTAACTGGATTTTCCTTGCCGTAATTGTAATCAGCTCACTGCTCAATGCGGTCTACTTCTTCCGTGTTTATGAGAAGATGTATATGATGGACCCCTACAAAGGGCAGAAAGAGCCAAAAGATGGCGAGTATAATGATGTGAAAGGCAGCATGCTCTGGCCAACATCGATCCTGGCGGTAAGCCTTATTGTGATCGGTTTTGCCAACGCGGTTATCGTGGGTGTACTGCTCGATATATTTCCAATGTAAGGCAGTTGGCAGTCTGCAGTTTACAGTTGACAATTTTTGATCAGGAATTGTCAACTGTAAACCGCCTGCTGTCAACTATTTGTGCAACAATTTGAAAAAAGAATTCTGAAATAAAAGACTATAAAACCTTAAACAAACCCGATGGATCTTTCCCTCGTACCATTATTTGCAATCCTGATATCGCTGATTGCGGTGGTTCCGATCATGCTGAGCTCGGAAAAGCCCAATCTGCGAGAGTTCTGGACTATCCTTGCGGCTCTTATCAAATTCGGACTGGTTTTGACCCTGCTTCCGGGAGCCCTGGAGGGTAAAAGTGTTGAGCTGCACATTGTGGATCTGGCACCCGGTCTGCCCCTGGCGCTGAAAGCAGACCCCATGGGTGTCTTCTTTGCCGTAATTGCATCCGGACTATGGATTTTCACCTCCTTCTACTCGATCGGTTATGTTCGCGGCGCCGGAGAGATGAAGCAGACCCGCTATTTTGCAAGTTTCGCCGTCTGTCTTTCGGCAACCATCGGTATCGCATTTTCTGCGAACCTGTTGACCTTCATTCTCTTTTATGAGATGCTGACTCTGGCCACCTATCCTCTTGTGATCCACAATGAGAAGCAGGAGGCGATTGAAGGAGGGCGTAAATACCTCGCCTTTACACTGACGGCCGGTCTTCTTTTGGTAGCCGCATCGGCTCTTGTCTACAGCTACACCGGAACCCTGGACTTTACACCAGGCGGTCTCTTTACTGAAGTGGACCTTCCACAGCATGTGATGCTGATCATCTTTGTATTGTTTCTCGCAGCAGTTGGTGTGAAAGCAGGTATTATGCCGATTCACGGCTGGCTTCCTGCCGCGATGGTTGCCCCTACCCCTGTTAGTGCCCTGCTCCACGCTGTTGCGGTTGTGAAATCGGGTGTGTTTGCCGTGATCCGGGTAGTTGGATATGTCTTCGGGGTAGACGTGATGGCTGGCTACGGCCTCGGTGAAATCCTGATCGTCTTTGCGGGCTTCACCATTATTGTGGCCTCCCTCCTGGCCTTTGCTCAGGATAACCTGAAACGGCGGCTTGCCTACTCAACGGTTGGTCACCTCTCCTACATCGTACTTGGTGTGGCGATGCTCACGCCGCTTGGCATGACAGGGGGTATCATGCATATCGCAGCTCACGCCACGATGAAGATTACGCTCTTCTTCTGCGCCGGTGCGATCTATGTGAACCTTCACCGAACAGAGATCAGCAACCTCAATGGAATTGCGAAGGTGATGCCCTGGACGATGGGGGCCTTTACCATCGGCTCGCTTGGACTTGCGGGTATACCGCCCATTAACGGATTTTTCAGTAAATGGTACCTGGCGATGGGGTCGCTGGAGGGCGACATGCTGGTGCCCATATTCATTCTTGTATTAAGCGGCCTGCTCAATGCGGGTTACTTCTTCCCGATTCTACATCGGGCCTATTTCAAAAAAGGAGAAGGCCTTGAGGGGTATGGCGAAGCATCACCACTGATGGTAGTGCCAATCATGATTACAGCCACACTCTCGGTTCTGTTTGGCCTCTTTCCCAATCTCTTTTTCGGATTCTTCGATTTGGCCGTCGATATCAGTACCTCACTCTTTAACAGCGGAGCACCATGAACAACAAAATCTGGATTGCATTAGGTATTCTGTTTCTGGTTACGCTCGGATTTGAATTTACCGTGCTGGCCGATTACGACAGCCACTGGTGGAACGCCATCCCCGCATTTTATGCCATTTGGGGATTGGCCGGATGCATCGTCATCATTTACGTGGCAAAGTTTATCTCCAAGAAATTTCTAAATCGTGACATCGATTATTATGATAACTGAGTTTCTTACCATACCGGGAGTTCTCATACTGCTTGGCTGCTTCCTTCTGCCACTGTTGCCGGAACGGGTACGTTCTTCCGTTTTCCTGATCTTCCCGGTTGCTGCACTTGCATTCATCATGATGAGGCCGGATGGATACACCATCACAGGAGCGATCGGTAATTACGACCTAATTCTTTTTCAAATGGATGAGCTCAGCCGGGTTTTTGGGCTGATTTTCGCCATTACAGGGCTTACTGCGGGTATTTATGCCTGGCACATCAAGGACCTTTCACAGCAGGTGGCTGCACTTGGGTATATGGGCGGTGCCCTGGGTGTCACCTTCGCCGGCGATCTCTTTACCCTGATTGTCTACTGGGAATTGATGGCTGTAACCTCCACCATGCTGATCTGGGCGCGTGGTACCAGAGAGTCTGATCGCGCCGGAATGCGCTATCTGATCTACCACGTTCTTGGCGGAGGCCTTCTTTTTGCCGGTATTCTCTGGCATTTTACACAAACCGGATCGCTTGCGGTGCAGACTCTCGAATATGAGTTCACCGTTGCCAACGTACTTATGCTGCTTGGTGTGGGCGTTAATGCGGCTTTTATACCGCTCCACACATGGCTATCCGACGCCTATCCAAAGGCGACCATCACCGGCACCATATTTATGGCGGCTTTCACTACAAAGACAGCGGTCTATGTCCTGATCCGCCTCTTCCCGGGATGGGAGATCCTGATCTGGGCCGGACTGGCCATGACCCTTTACGGTATTTTCTACGCCGTTGTCTGTAAGGATATCCGAGAAATTCTCTCTTACCACATTATTAGTCAGGTTGGGTACATGGTTGTGGCGATCGGTGTAGGTACCGACATGGCACTGAATGGTTCTGCAGCACACGCATATAACAACCTTCTTTACAAAGGACTTATGTTTATGGCCGGTGGCGCCGTGATGTATGCTGCCGGCACATCACGTCTTGCAGAGCTGGGTGGTCTGGGTAAGAAGATGAAGTGGGTATTCGCTCTCTATGTGGTTGGCGGATTTTCAATCTCCGGACTGCCGCTTTTTGCCGGATTCATCAGTAAAGGCCTCATTATCGACGGCGCCGGATATGCCGGCTACGAAGGTGTAATGCTGCTGCTACTGCTTGCCGGGGTTGGTACCTTCCTTAGTGTTGGACTCAAACTACCCTACTTCACCTGGGTTTATGATGCTGGCAACAAGATCGATCTCAAACCGATTCCGGTAAATATGTACATTGCGATGGGCATGTCAGCCTTCCTCTGTATTTTTTACGGTGTCTTCCCGAACGCTCTCTACACATTCCTGCCTCACGAGATGGATTACAATCCATACACGATCTATCACTTCGTGGAGATTATGCAGATCTCACTGGGTACATTTGTTGTCTTCTGGTATCTGCGCGAAAAGCTGAAGGGAGAAATTGTAATGGTTCTCGATCTCGACTGGTTTTACCGAAAAGCGGCACCGGCAACCCGAACGGTATTTGTCAATAAAGTAGATCGCTTTTACGACCTCGTTGAAGAGGGAATTCTTGCTACCGCAAGCTGGTCGGCCAAGGTGTTCAAAAACCCAATGACCTGGCTCAACCCCTTTACCGATAAGAAGAATCAGGCATCTACCTACAGCCCGGGTATGGAGGTTGTGATGAGCTTTATCATGATCTGCTTCCTGGCCATCGCGATCTTCTACTTTATTTAATTTGAATTAGCAGGATCGACAATCACTTTAAAAAGGAGCCCTGATCCTAAATCAGAGCGCTTTTTTTATTTCAGCGATTGGGCTCCGTACTCACCTTCACATAGCTGGTACGGCGGTCCACCTCAAGCTCGATCAGCGTGGTGGTGTTTTCAAAAAAGAGTGATGGAAGCCCATCACTCAGATCCTTTTCAGAGTGGTAGAATACTACATTCTGAAGTCTGTCGAGATTGTAGTAGATCCCTTTGTCCACGCCCGGCACATAGATTCTGAGCACCATCACAAAAGGCCCAAGCTCCTCCCTTGCCTTCTCGATGAAAGCTTCCATTCGGGTGAGATTCACCAGCAGGCGCCGGAAACTGGAATCTTTGGTATGTGTGTGAATCTCCCCGAGCATTAGCCGCTCCAGCTCCCGGGAGAGCCTGTCTTCGGTCTGATTGATGTAGCGTCGACTGTCAACAAGACCATTCTCTGCTTTCTCAGCCTGATAGACAAAGAATTCGAGGGAGAAATCGGTAACCGGTGAGCCGTGATCATCCACACCATGAACAAGAAATTGCTGGTATGGACTGTAGTGATCTCCATGCCGATCGATGTATGAGCTATAGGTTACCTCCGTAATTCGGTCCAGTTTCTTCTGATAGCGTTCAAACTCTTCAGCACTCTTAATAAGAAGAGCTTCTGCTGTCAGGTCTGTAATTCTGCCCCGCTCATTTTTAAACT
>JAFIFA010000161.1 GCA_020832225.1 Balneolaceae bacterium | reverse complement strand
AGACGATGAACTTCCGGGATATGATTAACAAGAGTCTGAACGATACCCTCAGCCGTACCGTAATCACCTCGGTTACAACCTTGTTTGTGGTAACCGTGCTCTTTATCTTTGGCGGTGAAGTGCTGAAAGGGTTTGCATTTGCTCTTGTATTGGGCGTAATTCTTGGAACCTACAGTTCTCTCTTTGTGGCCAGTGCGCTTGTTGTGGAGTTTCAGAAGCGGGCTATGAAAAAAGCGAAAGCATAAGCTATCTAACTCAAATCCATTAAACGGTCAATTTTATGGGCTTTAATGTTTCTGAACGCTATAATTGCGTGGTCATCGAGTTCAAAGGCAACGTGATGGGCGGACCCGATGCGGTCAGCCTAAACGATAAGCTCCACGAGCTGATTGAGCAGGACAAGAAAAATATCGTCGTGAACCTCAGTAAAGTGAAGTTCATGAACTCATCCGGGCTCGGTATGCTCATCGGCGGACTCACAACCATGAGAAAAGCCGGCGGTGACCTTCGGATTGCCAATGCAACCGATAAGATCGAATCACTTCTGGTGATTACAAAGCTCATTACCGTTTTTAAACACTACAAATCACTCGACGAGGCAGTTGCTTCGTTTGAAGAGAAGAAGTAGTGATCAACACACATTCATAATTAATTAAGGAGGTGTATCACTGCACCTCCTTTTTTTTGGTCTATATGTCAGTAAGAATTATTATCGGTGCCCAATGGGGCGATGAAGGAAAAGGAAAAATCGTGGATCTCCTGGCTAAGGAGTCGCGTTATGTGGTTCGCTATCAAGGCGGAGCCAATGCCGGACACACCCTCAAATTTGACGACAAAACAATCGTACTCCACCTTATTCCCTCAGGGATGTTCAACGGAGACTCACGATGCGTAATTGGTAACGGTGTGGTTGTAGACCCAATCGCTCTCGTTGAGGAGCTGAAGGAGGTACAGGAGATTACGCCAAATCTGGATAATCGCCTCTTCATCAGCAGTTCTGCACACGTTATCCTGCCGTATCACAAGGTTCTGGATATGGTTAAGGAGAAGAGCCGCGGCTCTGACGCCATCGGAACAACCGGTCGCGGAATTGGCCCTGCCTACGTAAGCAAGGTCTCCAGAGTCGGCATTCGTATGGAAGATCTGCTCAACGAGGAGATTCTTGAGGATAAGATCCGAAAGAACCTTGCAGACATCAATAAGGCGATGGAGCATGTCTACACAGAGCCTAAGCTCTCTGCAGCAAAACTGTTGGATGAGATTCGTCCGGCTATCGAAATTATCAAGCCGTACATCTGCAATACCTCCGAGTTGCTGCACGATGCACTTGAGGATGACCAATCCATTCTGCTTGAGGGTGCACAGGGAAGTCTGCTCGATGTCGATCATGGAACCTATCCCTATGTAACATCATCATCACCCACGGCCGGTGGCGCCTGTACGGGAAGCGGAATTCCGCCGCTTGCCATTACACACTCTTTGGGCATCACCAAAGCGTACTGCACCCGTGTCGGTAACGGACCCTTCCCTTCTGAACTGGATGACGAAGCCGGCAAAAAACTCGCCAAAAATGGCCATGAGTTTGGCGCCACAACAGGGCGTCCACGCCGCTGCGGCTGGCTCGATCTGGTCGCACTTCGTTATGCTGTTCGCCTGAATGGGTTTAATGAGCTGGCGCTCACGAAGCTGGACGTACTCGACGATTTTGAGACAGTCAAGGTTTGTACGGGATATAAACTGGACGGTAAGGAGATCAGCTACTTCCCGCTCAATTCTAATGAAGTGGAGAGGCTTGAGCCGATCTATCGCTCTTTTGATGGGTGGATGAGTTCAACGCGCGATATCCGAAATTTTGATGATCTTCCCCAAAATGCTCTCGACTACATCCGATTTATTGAGGAATATATCGGGGTTGGGTTTACAATTGTATCCACCGGACCAAAACGAACTGAAACGATCCTACGATAAGATAACCGGATGAATAGCCCGGAGACGTTCATTGCCACCTACCACTGCAAGGCTTCCGATCGAAGTGAGGCAGAAGAAATGGCCCTGGCAATCAGTATAGAGCAGTCGGTTGAGATGCCCCCGGATGCGGTCCCCTCAACGGCACGCCACTCCATTGCTGAGGTGGTATCCCTAGTAGAGAAAGATCAACAGATTTGGCGCACAGAGATCCGCTTTCCCGGTTCAACAGTAGATGGAGATCCCCTACAACTATTGAACATTCTTTTCGGAAATACATCTCTCAAGAGGGGTGTACGGCTGGTCGATGTAGACAATCAAATTCTCAATACGATCTTGCCCGGGCCCCAATTTGGCATTAAGGGCATTCGAAATTTGGTTGGCGTTCAAAATAGAGCGCTTAGCTGTACAGCCCTTAAACCAATTGGACTCTCTCCCGATGAGCTTGCACAGTTTGCCGGCAAATTTGCAGCCGGAGGCATCGATCTGATCAAGGATGATCACGGGCTCTTAAATCAGCAATCATCCCCTTTCCGTGATCGGGTGAAAGCCGTGGTGACTGCGATTCGTGAAGGCGAACAGAAAAGTGGTAAAAGGACGCTCTACTTCCCCAACATTACGGGGTCAGCACTGGCGATGGCAGAACGCTTTAATATCGCTGCCGATTCGGGTGCCGACGGCGTTATGATTCTTCCTCACCTCAGCGGACTATCAGTAATGCAGGAGCTTGCAAGAAAACATAGACTCCCCATCATGGCCCACCCTGCATTTGCAGGTGCACATGTGATTGCTGAAGATCACGGAATAGCACCGGGCATGCTCTTTGGTAAATTATGGAAATCATTTGGTGCTGATGCGGCCGTATACCCAAATTCGGGCGGACGATTTTCCTTTTCCACAGAGCAGGTGCAGGAGATTAACCGATGCTGCCGGCAAACCAATGGTGAGTTTCCGCCCATTTTCCCGGTCTTGGGCGGAGGAATTCAGCGAAGCAATCTTGACAAGTGGGTTGATCTGTACGAAAAAGATACCGTCTTTCTGATTGGCGGAAGTCTCTATGAGCACCCCGATGGGCCTGAGAGTGCAACCCGTGAGTTTCAGCAAAAACTGGAGAGCTATGTCTGATGATTCTAAAATAATTCGTTCTGACGGATATCGCTGGAAAGGTGTTGAGCGAAAAGATTACAAAACCGACACCGATAATTTTCGCGACATCCATCGCTACTCAATTTTAGGTGATGAAACATCGGATCTGAATACCCATATGCGCTATTTTGAGGTTCAGCCTGGTGGATACTCTTCACTGGAGCAGCACCGGCACACGCACAGCGTTATGATTCTCAGGGGAAGCGGCACAGTCATTTTAAATGACCGGATGGAGACGGTCCAGGTGCAAGATGTGATCTATATCTCGCCCCACACTATCCACCAGTTCCACGCAGACAGTGACGAACCACTCGGATTTCTCTGCGTGGTAGACTCCAAACGGGATAAACCGGAAATCCCCGATGATCAAACCATCAAAAAGTTCATCACCGATCCAAAAATTTTAAAGAAAATTCGAAAATAGCCTTGATAAGGAGTGCCGAATGGTTTTATATTTAAAGTCTTGATTAAAACAACAATCAAACTAATTCATAAGCGGGAAGAGCTAAGGTGAGGGTCACCGAGTTGATTTATTGAAAGATTGTTTATTAGCGGGAATAGCTCAGTGGTAGAGTCCCGACACTTCGGGACCAAGGTGAGGTCGCCGAGTTGATTTATTGAAAGATTGTTTATTAGCGGGAATAGCTCAGTGGTAGAGTCCCGACACTTCGGGACCAAGGTGAAGGTCGCCGATGTTGTTTATTGAAAGCTTGTTTTTTGCGGGAAT
>JAFIFA010000160.1 GCA_020832225.1 Balneolaceae bacterium | reverse complement strand
GTTCCCGGAAGGTTATTTTTTCACTCATTATCCCCGCCCGTAAACTTGAGTTTCTCTTTCAGTCCGGCTGCCGGAGAAAAATCAACAACCCGTTTAGGTGGTGTGAGTATATACGTTTCGTGATGGGGGCTGTAGACCTTGCGCACATCTTTCACTTCCGGGGTGAACGTGCCGAGGTCGGGAATGGAGACCCCTTTGCCTTCACTCAACTGATCAGAAAGAACGGATACGGTATCACGGAGCAACTCCCTGGTCTCTTTTTTGGTGCGCCCCGTAGTTTCGGCAAGCTGATCTATGAGTTCGGATTGGTTCATTTCGTAGATGACTTAACGGTTGTTGAATAGTAAACAAAAAATGGCAAAAAATCCTAATCAGCTCTGTCCCGTTAATTACCTTAATTGTATAGATTTAACATCTGTGGGTATATCCATCAATCTGTACAGAAATGAACGTTAAGGTCAGTTTTTTCTATTTTATATAGTGATGATCGAATTAAATAAGGAGAAATGATATGGGAACCGGATTAAACGTTACGCAGAAACTGATTAAATCACACCTTGTTGACGGCAAAATGGAACCGGGCGAGGAGATAGGAATCAAGATCGATCAGACCCTCACACAGGACGCCACCGGTACAATGGTGATGCTGGAGCTGGAAGCGATGGGGCTGGATAAGGCGAAGACCGAAGTTTCATGCCAGTATGTAGATCACAACCTGCTTCAGACCGATAACAAAAATCCTGATGACCATCTATTTCTTAAGTCGGCCGCAGAGCGTTTTGGTATCTGGTATAGCCGGCCGGGAAACGGAGTTAGCCATCCCGTTCATACCGAACATTTTGCACAACCCGGAAAGACCCTGGCCGGATCAGACAGCCATACACCTGCATCGGGCTGCATGGGAATGTTTGCCATAGGCTCGGGTGGACTGGATGTCGCTTTTGCCATAGCGGGAGAACCCCTCTATCTGAAGATGCCAAAAGTGTTGGGCGTCAAACTTACAGGCAAAATGCCCAATTGGGTGAGCGCCAAAGATGTGGTACTTGAGATGTTGAGGCGCTATGATGTGAAGGGGGCGAGAGGCTTTGTTCTGGAGTATTATGGCCCCGGTTTGAAAGAGCTCGACACGATGGACCGTCACGTTATAGCCAACATGGGCACAGAGATGGGTGCAACTACAAGTGTCTTTCCATCAGACGATGAGGTGAAGCGCTTTATGCGACAAAACGCCAGGGAGAATGAGTGGAGCGAGCTGGTAGCCGACGATGACGCTACCTATGATGCCCACGAAGAGATTGTGCTCGACGACCTGATTCCACTTATTGCGTTGCCAAGCAGCCCCGGAAATGTAGTGCCTGTGAGTGAGGTGGAGGGAGATGAGATCTATCAATCCTACATCGGCTCCTCGGCCAATCCCGGATTTCGGGACTTCTGGATTGCATCAGAAATTGTGAAGTGTCGGCGAGTTGCCGATGATGTGAGCTTTGACATCAACCCGACATCCAGACAGATCATAGAAAATATGGTGCGAAGTGGTGTGATGCTCCACCTGGTGCAGTCGGGCGGCAGAATTCATCAGGCCGGCTGTAACGGATGTATCGGAATGGGCCAGGCACCTGCAACCGGAAGAAACAGCCTCCGAACCGTTCCCCGAAACTTCCCGGACCGCTCCGGAACCAAAGAGGACTCCGTTTTTCTCTGCAGCCCGGAGACCGCTGCTGCATCAGCACTGACAGGGAAAATCACCGATCCAAGAAAATTGACAGAGCTCTACGGGATAGATTGGCCCGATTACAGGGAGCCCGAGGATTACATCATCAATAAAGAGATGCTGGTGGCACCTCCTGAAAATGGTGTGAAGAAGGAGCTCGTGAAGGGCCCGAACATCTCATCGATGCCCGATTTTGATCAACCCACCGATTTTGAGGTGCCTGTTCTGTTGAAGATGGGCGATAACATCTCTACCGATGAGATTCTGAAAGCGGGAGCTGAAGTGCTTCCGTTTCGAAGTAATATCCCTGAGATCAGCAAGTTCTCATTCATAGTAGTTGACGATAGCTTCTACGATCGGGCTGTTGAAACCAAAGAGGAGTATGGCGGACACGTGGTGGTTGCCGGTGATAACTATGCGCAGGGTTCCAGCCGTGAGCATGCGGCCATTGCGCCAAGGTATCTGGGGCAGCAAGCAGTAATTGCCAAGAGCTACGCCAGAATTGGATGGCAAAATCTGGCCAATTTCGGAATTGTACCCCTCGAATTTGCCGATGAGGCCGATTATGATGCAATTGAACAGGGCGATATTCTTAAAGTTGAAAAACTGCAGGATCAGCTGAAAGCCGGAAAAGAGGTCACTGTTCAAAACGTAACCAAGAGCAGCACCTTTAAGGCCTTGCACACGCTCAGCGGTCGCCAACTCGACGCTCTGCTTGAAGGCGGTGTCATTAATGCCTACAAACGTAAAAAGGGTATAGCCTGAAAAGGGGCTCGGTGCTCCTCTTGATTATGATATTGGGGCAGGAACCCGTAACTTTATGTGCTATACAGGAATTGATACTGCACCCTTTTTAACCGATGAGCAAAGATAAGAAAGCGCTGGATTCACTGAACGTAAACCACAGTCAGACAGAAGAGTTGGGAGACGACCATATCTCAACCTCCGCAAAAACCCCTCTCAGAGATGATGCATTTGATCTCTCCGATAGTGAGAAAATCGAAGTAATAGAGGGACATTTTGCAGAAATTATGAAGACACTCGGCCTCGATCTGAACGACGAGAGCCTTTCTGGTACACCCTACAGGGTTGCAAAAATGTATGTGAAGGAGATCTTTCACGGCCTGAATCCAAAAAACCGTCCGGACGCGAAGAAGTTTGGCAACAAATATGAATATGGCGACATGGTGGTGGTTAAAAACATCAACGTCACCTCTTTTTGTGAGCACCACTTCCTTCCATTTATTGGAAAAGCACACGTGGCCTACTATAGCACCGGAAAGGTGATCGGGCTCTCCAAGATCAACCGCGTTGTTGACTACTATGCACGCCGGCCTCAGGTTCAGGAGAGGTTAACGCTTCAGATTGCGGATGAACTGCAGAAGTCGCTCGAGTCGGATGACGTAGCGGTATTTATTGAGAGCAAGCATTTTTGCGTATCCACTCGTGGTATTCAGGACCGTGAAAGCAGTACCGTAACTACGGAGTATCGGGGCAAATTCCGCGATGAAATGACTCAACAGCGTTTTATCGACTACATTCGTGCTGAAACAGCCATGTAGACCGGAGAATACCTTTTCAGGGAACAGAAATCAGGAACAGACTTACAGAGTTTAATGGCTTCCAAGGAGAAACGCTCTCTCACCATTTATAACAGCCTCAGCCGCATTAAAGAGACGTTTGAACCAATCAACCCGCCTCATGTAGGCCTCTACGTTTGTGGCCCTACCGTATATGGAGACCCGCACCTGGGTCATGCCAGGGCTGCAATCACGTTCGATACGCTCTACCGATATCTCACCTATCTCGGGTACAAGGTACGCTACGTCAGAAATATTACCGACGTTGGCCATCTTGAGAATGAAGAGGCGGAGCTCGGGGAAGATAAAATCGCAAAGAAAGCCCGCCTGGAAGAGGTGGAGCCGATGGAGATCGTTCAGACCTACACCATTCGCTATCATAAGGGGATGGACGCCCTGAACTGCCTTCGGCCAAGCATTGAGCCAACGGCTTCGGGCCACATCATAGAGCAGATTGAGCTGGTTGAGAAGATTCTGGAGAATGGATTTGCGTATGAAGTGAACGGAAGCGTCTACTTCGATCTTGAAAAATATCGTAAGAGCAACAGCTACGGTGACCTTTCCGGAAAGGTTCTGGAAGAGCTTCAGAGCGGAAGCCGTGATACAGAGGGGATGGATCAGAAAAAGAGTCCCCACGACTTTGCTCTCTGGAAAAAAGCGGCACCGGAACACATCATGCGATGGCGTTCGCCCTGGGGAGATGGATTTCCGGGCTGGCATCTTGAGTGTACCACCATGAGCAGCAAGTACCTTGGCAATCAGTTCGATATCCACGGTGGAGGACTCGATCTGCAGTTTCCACACCATGAGGCGGAGATCGCACAGTGCAACAGCGCACATGGGAATGACCCTGCCAGCTACTGCATGCACAACAACAT
>JAFIFA010000136.1 GCA_020832225.1 Balneolaceae bacterium | reverse complement strand
CTCCCGATCTTTAAATCTGTCCGAGAGCTTTCAAGCGGATCGAATAGACACCTATATTCGCCCCTTTTTTAGGGGGAATTCGTCTTTTGTACAACCATTGTGCTCATTGTGGTTAAATATCCGAAATCAATGTCGTTCCCATTTTTAACCGCTGAGTTCGCAGAGAAGTCACAGCGGACGCATAGGGTTTAAGAGTTGGACAACGCTGCGTTCACAGCTCCTACTCCGTGTTCCCTGCGGTAAAATTCTCCCGACATTCAGATCTGCCGAGAGCTTTCAAACGGATCGAAATTCAGTTCAGATCATCTCACCCTAATTCCAGACTTCCGGGGGCTTCATCATCTCCATCGAACCACTTGATCTCCACTTCAAGGCTGTGCTGTATGCCGCGGCTCTTCTCTTCATCCTCCGCTTTGATATCCAGAATCAGGTTTTCCGACAAGCTGAGGGGCAGCTCATCATCTCCCTGCTTCAAGATCACCTCTCCGCTATCTATCTTTCCGGCGAGTTGCCGTAGAAAATCACTCACCTCTGCTCGCGTTTTACGCTCTTCACTTTTGAAAAGGGTTGTCTCTTTACCCATCCTGACCTCTCTATTTGTGGTTTATGGTTGAACTGTGGCGTCATATAAAATTGTATCAAAAATTTGCTCATCTCTACGGAGGCTTATTTTTGAACGTCAAAATAATTTTAGGGGTGGTTTAAGTCTGGTAGATTGGCAACATGTCAATCGAATTGGCCTAATCAAAATGCTTTAACAACCACCGCCATCTCTTTAATAATAGGGACTAATTTTGATGGTGATATGAAGACTCCCGATCATCTACCATCGAAAGAACCATTCGATATTCATCAATCAGCCTCTCCCGAATCGGCATTGAGTTTTCATAGATTTGATTTTGGAGCGTCAGATACTCCTTTCGTCCCTCTTCACTCTCAATCTTAATCGGCTCCAACCCGAATTCGACAGCATCGTAAGGGCTAGCCTGCATGTCTACTTTTCGTGCTTCAATCGCATTGAAAAAGGTGTCACGCAGCAGCTCTCCCGATATCCACGGGTAGAGTTTAAAGGCCCACTTGTAGAGATCCATATTGGTGTGAACGCAGCCCGGCTGCTCCATCTCTTCAAACTTCTCCCGGCTCAGCTCGTGGCGGTTCATCGGCTGCGCCTTCTCGGTAAAGAATCGGAAGGCATCGAAATGGGTGCAGAGCAACGGTCGCGATTCAACAAATTCCGCAATCTCATCATCACTGAGCCGTAGAGGAATGCTGTTATGCCTCACCTTCTCAGCACGATAGACCATTGCCCACTCATGCATCCCAAAGCAGCCAAAAAAGGGTTTGCGATCGCGGCTTTTTTCAAGAAGCCCGATTGTCCACCTCAGCGCCTTCACTCTTCTATCAGGAAAGAGCTTCATATCGAGGCAGGCACGGGTGTCCTCTACCATCAACTCAGATATTTCGGGAAGTGGGTCACCCGGGCCAATTTCGAGCGTTATACCCGCTCCCGGACTCCATCGCCTCAGATGAGATGGACGGAACGGGTAGTATTCAAATAGAAAATCGATAACCGGATTTTTAATCTGCCGGGATCTTTTTTCAAGGTAGGGATCAAGATACCCGCTCAGAATCTCTTCGTGCTGATCTTTTTGCTCAATCCACTCCTCCCGCTTCAGAAGAGGCCGGCTCGCTATGTCTGTATCTGTTGCTGTCTGCATCTGTGTAAAATATCAATCTTCAGCTTGCCATGTGAAACGGAAAGCGCTAAACTTTGAGAAATCAGGGTTCATGTACCGTCAAATCATACACTTTATCATACATCTGCGGCTGCACTACCAGTTTTTCCTCCTCTCCGGAGGATATCTTCTTGGTGGCCTGATGGCTCCGGAGCTAGACACTTCGCGCTATCTGATGCAGTTTCTCAATGTGCATATACTGCTGTTTGGGGGAGCCACAGCATTCAATTCATTTTGGGACAAGGATGAGGGCCCCATTGGCGGGCTGAAACACCCTCCGGTTATGACTCCATGGATGCGTCCGGTATCCCTCTTTCTGATGTTTGCGGGACTGTTTTGGGCATTTACCGTTGGATTGATTTACACTCTTGTCTATGCGTTTAGCCTCTTGCTCTTCTGGCTCTATTCAACACCACTGGCGAGATGGAAAGGTGATCCGCACCTCAGTCTGATCGCCATCGCTTTCAGTACCGGGTTTAACTCCGTTCTGATGGGTACACTTGCAGCCGGTGGGGCGATAACAATTCCAGTGCTCGGCGCTGCTTTGGGAGCATCGATGATACTGCTGAGCCTCTACCCGGTATCGCAGATCTTCCAGCTCGATGAAGACATACGCAGGGGCGATCGCACCTTTGCAGGGCTCTATGGAATTGATGGTGTGAAACGCTTTTATATAGGATTCTACTTTTCCGGGCTTCTTATTCTATGCGGATCACTCTATCTTCTCTACCCCATTCCGACAGCATTCTTATTTGTTACCGCACTTATTTCGGGAGTCATTATAACCCGAATTGTTGTTAGGTTAGATGGAAACAGAAATGAATATGAGCGGGTAATGAGGGTAAAGCTGATCGCTTCGCTATCGTTTGTCCTTTTTTTACTTTTTTCAAGCCTTATCTGGCATGAGTGGATCGAAATCCCGCTGATCAGAAACTATTTTTAAGAATCTATTACCCAATGAGTATCCAAAATCAGACAATCGTAAAAGAGATCACTCCAAACGTAATTCGCAACGCCATGGATTATGCTCGCTACCGGAGTATTACAGACGCACTTCTTGAAGAGAATAAAACCACGGGCGATAACCACTCAGAGGCGATGATTGCATATACAAAGATGAATGTTCATCGCATGAAACGCCTCGATAAACAGACCAAATTGAGTGATGAACTTCGTGATGCCATATCAGACTTGGACCGGGAGATGATCTGGCTGGTATTGACTGAAGCGTGGTGCGGAGACGCTGCACAGATCGTACCGGTGTTTGAAAAAGTGGCCGAAGAGACAGGATTGATTACCACGAAATATATCCTGAGGGATGAACATCAGGATATAATGGATCGGTTCCTTCAAAATGGCCGGAGCCGTTCAATTCCAAAGCTGATCTGTCTTGATCCAGAGTCTCTTGAAGTACTCGCCGATTGGGGTCCACGCCCGACTGAGGCTCAGGAGCTCTACGACAGCTTGAGAGATCGTGATGATCTTGAGATGATGGAGGTGGCTGAGCGTCTCCATAAGTGGTATGCGGACGACCGAACAGAGTCAACACAGAGAGAACTGGCGGAGATGATTCAGGGAGTTTCCGGAATTTAATTCAGAAACCGATCGAAATGAGTGATTATACCGGCTCTTTTTACCGACATATCGCACAGACCAGCGACGCTCCGATGGGGCTTGAGATCGACCGGGCCGAAGGTCCTTTTCTATTCACAAAAGATGGTAAACGCTACGTTGATCTGATATCCGGCATTGCGGTCAGTAGCCTGGGGCATCGCCATCCGGCCGTTATCAGCGCCATTAAGCAGCAGCTTGAGAAACATCTTCATGTGATGGTCTATGGAGAGTATGTGCAGGAGCCTCAATCGGCATTTGCGCAGCTACTCACCGATCAGCTCCCCGATTCGCTCGATCGAGTCTATTTTGTAAACAGCGGTACGGAAGCAAATGAGGGAGCACTGAAGCTGGCAAAGAAATTCACCGGAAGAGAACAGTTTGTAGCATTTCACGACAGCTATCACGGAGATACACATGGTTCGCTAAGCGTAACCGGACGAAATGTATACCGTGATCCATATGAGCCGCTTCTTCCGGGCGTTACCTTTATCGATTTCAACAATGATGAGCAACTCTCAGCCATCACGGAAGAGACAGCGGCAGTGATTATGGAGCCGATACAGGGAGAGGGAGGGGTGATACCGGCCCGGCCCGACTGGATGAAGAACGTAAGAGAGTGCTGTAATGAAACCGGCGCACTGCTGATCTTTGACGAGATCCAGACCGGATTTTACCGAACCGGAAAACTATTTGCATTTGAGCACTACGGCGTGATACCCGATATTATCTGCCTTGCCAAGGCGATGGGTGGAGGTATGCCGATGGGTGCGTTTGTCTCATCATCAGAGATCTTCACCGTATTCAAGCATGACCCGCCACTCAACCATGTAACCACGTTTGGCGGTCACCCGGTCTGCTGTGCGGCTGCCAATGCCAATCTGCAGACGCTGCTCGAGATCGATGCTCCAGCCAAAACCTTTGCCATTGCGGAGATGGCGTGCCACATGTTTCGGGGAGAGGGAATTGAGGAAGTCCGCGGAAGGGGAGCGATGCTTGGGCTCCAGCTTCGGGATGCAGAGCTGACCCAAAAAGTGGTGGAGGAGTGTTTTAAAAAAGGGGTGATACTGGGCTGGACGCTCCACTCCAACTCTCTAATCCGGATTGCGCCTCCGCTGATAATTGAGCCGGATCTGCTCAAAGAGAGTTTTTCAACCATTCTAAATGCCATTCAAAAATTTGCCTGAAAATCAGAAATTTTACTGATTGTCCTGACAGTCTGAACCCGTTTATTGCGCATATCTCATTAAGGGTAAACTTCAACATACAGGAGTAATAAAAATGACTTCAGGCATAAAGAAAGGTACAATACTATTGATGGCAGCCGGGCTTTTGGGCTCAATGCTGCTGATGACATCGTGCAGCCAGGTTCGTGAGGCAGCCTACCGTGGCGCAACCAACGCAGTGAGTGAGAGGGTAGAGGAAGAGGTCTACCGTTCGGTAAGCAGTATGCTGGCCGGTTATACGGATATGATGCTCTATCAACTGGCCTATACACAGGCGTTCATGGTTGGTGGATTTAACGTGGGCGTGGAAGATTTTGAAGAGGGGCAGGGATCAACCTGGGTTATCGAAGCAGGTGATGGCGACCAGAAGACTCGCTATACGGCCGAACGAGCCCTTTTGCAGCGCAATGAAGATGGTTCAAGTTGGTGGTATCTGCGATATCAGCCGGATGATCAGGATGCGATTGAGTATGAGATTAAGATGAATCGCCATATGGAGCCAATGGAGATGTATCTGAAGAGTGCCGAAATGGATGAGCCGGAGCACCACGAATTTGACTTTGACAGATATCGGGATGATTATGACGATGGTTATGACCAGCTCGAAGAGGATGGATTCTACACCCATATGTTTGAGATAGAGGGTTGGGAAAATTATAAGCAGCGTACCGAATCGATGAGAATCGGGTCACGCACCTTTAATACAACGGTTCTTTTTTATGAGGGGAGTGAAGAAGAAGGTGATGAAGGGGCCGAAGTCTGGTGGTGGCTCAGTGAAGATCTGCCGGGACAGCTGGCTAAATATGATATGAAGGATACCAAAAACGGCGGAAGCGTGAAGGGAGAGATGACTGATCTCCGTGATGACTACCGTCCCAAGTTTGCAGGCTTCTGAAAATCTTGTCAATCGATCTGAAAACATGCCTGCACTAAAAAAGTGCAGGCATTTTTTTTGTTGCCACTACGGGCGCAAAGTAGGAGCAAAGACCACGAAGGGAATTATTTGTGCTCTCGCCCCAATCCAAGCCCTGAAGGGGCGCTCCAACTCAGCCCGGAGCAGGGCTCCGGGTAAAATGGTGGCACCGCCACCCCGCGCCGAGGAACGGTTTATGAAAAGGAATGGGATTTATCGAGGCGCAGTGGAAGGGTCGATGCAGAAGGGGTTCCGGGTTGGAGGGAGACCTGCAAGCACCGAAGCGTAGCGGAGGCTCTGGCAGCGTCTCTATGTGTCACAGGTTTCATGTTTTACAACCGACCCGAATAGCCGGTAAAGAGTAGTCGCAGAGAGCGCAGTGGGAATTTCAACCCTCAACTCAATTCTTGCCTGCTTCGGGCTTCCGATTTCCAACGATTCAACAGTTCTACAGTTCAACAATTCAACTCTACACCCTTTTCAGCTCTACACCCGACGCTTCCAGGAGCTGCGCACGCTGGAAGGTCCTGCTTGAGCTTCCCCATCCCAGCCCTGAAGGGGCGCCCCAACTCAACCTGGGGCAGCACACCGGGATTAAGCCCCCTCAAACTCCAGAACGGTTTTCCGAATAATGGCCACGCACTCCATTAATTGCTCTTCGGTCATAACCAGGGGAGGAGCAAAGCGGATGATGTTTCCGTGAGTCGGTTTTGCCAAGAGTCCATTCTCTTTAAGCTTCATACAGATATTCCAGGCCGTATCGCTCTCGGGCGTGTCGTTGATCTCGATGGCGTTTAGGAGTCCTTTGCCCCGAACCAGGGTGATCAGGTTAGTCTCAGCAATCAGCTTCTCCATCTCCTCTCTAAAGATTTTTCCCAGCTTGCGGGCATTTTGAGCCAGTTTCTCATCCTCTACCACTTCCAGTGCGGCAATAGCAACTCGTGCGCCGAGTGGGTTGCCGCCATACGTTGAGCCGTGCTGTCCCGGTTTGATCACGTTCATTACATCATTGTCGGCCAATACAGCAGATACCGGATAGACTCCACCCGAAAGAGCTTTACCAAGGATTAACAGGTCCGGCTTCACGTAACTCTCCGGCTGACGCTCGCACGCCTTCTCACAACTGCAGTTACCACATACGGCAAGCAGACTTCCGGTTCTGGCAATACCGGTCTGGATCTCATCGGCGATGAATAGAGCGTTGTGTTTTTTGCATAGCTCTTTTGCCTTGCGCAGATAGTCGGAGTCGGGAACCATCACGCCTGCCTCTCCCTGAATCGGCTCAACAAGAAAGCCGGCTACGCTCTCATCCTGTAGTGCCAGATCCAGCTGCTCTATATTGTTATACTCTACCTTTATGAAACCCGGAGTGTAGGGGCCAAAGTTTTTGCTGGCGTCTGCATCATTGGAAAAGGAGATGATCGTCGTGGTTCGTCCATGGAAATTATTCGTGCAGACGATGATTTTCGCCTCATTTTCATGAATTCCTTTCTTCTCATACGCCCACTTCCGGCATATTTTGATAGCGGTTTCCACACCCTCAGCACCGGTATTCATGGGAAGAACCCGGTCGAACCCAAACATGGAGGATAGTTTCTGTTCAAACTCCCCAAGTACATTATTATAGAAAGCGCGAGATGTGAGAGTTAGTGTACGAGCCTGTTTCTCCAATGATCCGATGATATGAGGGTGGCAATGCCCTTGATTAACGGCCGAATAGGCAGATAGAAAGTCAAAATAGCGGTTGCCTTCAGGGTCCCAGACATAGACGCCTTCACCTCGTGAGAGCACAACCGGCAGGGGGTGATAGTTGTGTGCTCCATATTTTTCTTCCAGGGAAATGGCGTCTTTAGTCGAGATCATATCGGTGTTTTACAGATTTATTATTGATAAATGAAGATATGAAATGGATGGCTGCGGGTGAAGTGAATTGTATAAAATTTCTCTTGACTTGAGGCAAAATTACTGCGTATATTATAAGTCTCATCGCGGGGTGGAGCAGCTGGTAGCTCGTCGGGCTCATAACCCGAAGGTCGCAGGTTCAAATCCTGCCCCCGCCACTTCAAAAAACCCGATCTTGCTTTGCATAGTCGGGTTTTTTTATGTCCTCCTTATTTTAAGTCCGTAGGTAGGACATAATCGGGGCGTTGACATTGCGAAGCAGTGCTCCGCGGTTCAAATCCTGCCCCCGCCACTTAAAAAAACCCGATCTTGCTTTGCATAGTCGGGTTTTTTTTTGTCCTACTTATTTTAAGTCCGTAGGTAGGACATAATAGGGGCGTTGAAATTGCGAAGCAGTGCTCCGCGGGTCAAATACTGCCCCCGCCACTTAAAAAAACCCGATCTTGCTTT
>JAFIFA010000133.1 GCA_020832225.1 Balneolaceae bacterium | reverse complement strand
TTCCCGCCAATTGATTCAAGGCCGGGTTAAACTCAATCGTAAACTGTAGCTATGCCAAAAATTTATATGGGTAATATCAGCTTATGAGGGGGTGTTTATTTTCGTAGAGGGATACCCTCCAATAAACCTTTGTGCCCATTGTGGTTTAAATCAGATTTTAAACCACCCAATAAAAAAGGGCCGGCATAGAACCGGCCCTCTTGAACTCTTATCTATAATTCATTTCGAAAATCAGTATCTGGCTGATTCTCCGTCGGTCATCGATTCCAGGATAAATTCGCGGATGTGCTGATTCGATAACTCAAGGTCCTCCTGTCGCAGATACATCATGTGTCCGCTTCTGTATCCTTCAAACCGGAGTCTGTCTTTCACCTTTCCGCTGCGATCCATATTCCACATCACATACTTGGCTGAAAAGTAGTCGGTAGCTCCATCGTAGTAGCCGGACTGTATCATCACATGCATAAATGGATTCTCACCCATGGCGCGGCGCAGGTTCTCACCGGTGTTGTCGTTGCTGCGATCCCACGGATGTACGGGGCCAAAAATATTATACTTGAGGTCCGTTTCGTAACCAAGGTGCTCGCGCAGGTAGTGATTTATTGCAGGCGTGAATGAGTGGTTCCATGCCGTCAGTGCAGGATCGTGATCGTAGCTAACCCCGGCATCCATCCGGTCGATTCCTCGATAGCGGGAGTCGAGACGGCCAACGGTTTTCCCTTCATCGCGAAGCAGCTCCTTCCAGTAGAAACCGGTTGGGATGGTAAGATTGTAGTTGAGTACATGCTGCTTGTCGATTCCGGAGTAGCGCGCAACCCGGGCTGCAATCTCCATTCGGCGATCCTCATCGAGATAACCGCCTCTCGCAACGGCGGGCAGATACTCCTCAATGGTAAACTCCTCTACCTTCGGCAGAATATCGTAGAGATCCAGGGCCTGCAGATCCGGATCGAGAGCATCGTGGTACCATGCCGTGGCGGCGTAGTAGGGCAGTTTCAGAATCTGTGAACGCGGACTCGTTGCCGGTGGCTCGAGACCCATTTCGGTTGGAGAAACCAGAATCACGCCGTTGATAAACATCCAGTGTGAACTCTGAAGCTGTCGGGCGAGACCTGCTACACGGGTAGTGCCATAGCTTTCGCCTTTTAGATATTTGGGTGAAGTCCAGCGATTGTTACGGGATACAAAGTTGTCGATCCAGTCGGCAAGATAGCGGATATCGGCATTTACCCCGAAGAAGTCGCTACGTTCAGCATCCTCATGAAGGATACGGGAGAAACCGGTGTTAACCGGATCGATGTAGACGATATCAGCCACATCGAGGATTGAATGCGGGTTGTCGGTAACGCCATAAGGCTGAACCGGATAGCCCTCGTCATCAATATTCAGAAATTTAGGGCCCGTATAGCCAATGTGCATCCAGACGGAGGCTGAACCCGGTCCGCCGTTGAAAGAGAAGACCAGCGGACGCCTGTCCACATCATCCACATCGGTTCGGCGGTAGTAGACGTAAAAGAGGGATGCGTGCGCCTCGCCGTCATCACCCCAGACAGGCTGCGTACCGGCCGTGGCTTCGTAGCGAACACGCTCACCATTAATTCGAACTTCATTTTCGGTAGTGACGGAGCTTTCGGCATCCAGTGTGCGGGTTTGGGCCTGAAGTGTTTCGCTGTCTGTAACAACTGCGAGCGAGATCAACAGAAAAAGAGAAAGAAACGTAGAAAGTATTCTCATATCGGAATGGTTTATGGCAGATTGATTGGTTTGAGGTAGAGTCCGCCCAATATAGATCACCCGACGGGTTGTTGCAAAACTCGCTGTTAGTCGCTTTTGGAAGAATCTCTTTGATTAACCACGGAGCTCACAGAGCGCGCGGAGGGGTTTTTTACATCGAACCGTTTTAACCGCTGCAAATAGTCGGGACTGAGGAGGCGCAGAGAGCACTGGCGGAATTCATCTAAATTATCTCCCCAATCCCCAGCCTTGAATGAGCGCCCCAACTCAACCCTGAGCAACTGGAATTTGTGAATGCCCATTGTCCCGCTAGGGACAACATATGGGTAGAAATAGAAGGCAGATACCACCCCACACCGAGTAACGGTTGATGAAAGGGGATGAAATTTATCGAGGCGCAGTGGGAAGGCATTGGTGAGGGGGTTTTCGGGGGAATCGACATTTCCTGCCCTCACGAACACACCCCTTATTTTCACAAATCAGGCTTCGCCTTTTTGTTCAAATATGTCCCCTCTCGAGAGGGGACTTTCAAGCCCCAACTAATTCAAACCCAGCTATTAACAATCTCCCCTTCCCCAGCCCTGAAAGGGCGTACCAACTTAGCCCGGAGCAACGCTCCGGGCCTAAAATGGCGACGCCAGAATCGCGCCGAGGAGCGGTTGATGAAAAGGAATTGGATTAACCGAGGCGTAAGCCCGCAGAGGTTTAATCGAGAAACTCGCGGAAAACGCAGAGTAAGAAGAGAGTTAATCCAACCACCCCGACAGTAAATAAGAGTCAAACCTTTCTATTCGAGATGGAAATCCAGGATAAGTACACGAAGTTCAAATTCACTATCAAAAATAACTAACGATGTCTGTAGAGTTTCTTCACCGTAAAGAACAGCGTATCTGTACCTTGTGATCATGTAAAACTCTTCCGTTTCGAAAAAAGATACGTACTGATCAGTTCTATCGAAATTGCCTGTTTCCTTCAACGCATTACAAGCATTTTTATCCGTCAGAGGGTTGATGTTCTTTGAAGAAACAGAGTGCAGATTGTATCGGTCAATCCTCATTACGGCCTTCTCATCGGTACGATCAAAATACTCTTTGATTAGTTGTTTTGATGGTTCATGAATATCGGGGCAGCTCTCAAAGAGATATGTTTCCGAAACGTTTTGGTTTCCAGCCAGCACCTGGGCCCATAAAAGAGATAGAAAAAATAGTGTCGTTGCTGTTTTCATTTGAAGCTCATCAAGCCACCTACATTCGAATAAATTCGATGATGTCAAACTGAGGATTAAAAAGCATTCCCATTGTGGGAGGAGTAATCAGTCTGTTTCCATCTGAATCGGTCTCGTATGTAGTCGAAACCAAAAAGTTATAATCCTTAACTCTGTAGAGCGCCCATTCGATATCAAGATCAGGGAGATTGCCGTCCGGGTAAAAAGTTTTTAACGCTTCGGTGCAGATCCACTGCTCATCGGGCAGATTTAAATGGCGAACCTCGGCCTGGGTTACATTATGCAGTTCCGATGGAAAGTTCGCCTGTCGAACCGCATCGTGCCTGTCTGCTGTAAACAACCTTTCAACCAACCCATCACGTATATCATTATATGATGTACAGTCTGCTTGAGCTTTAAGTAACTTGGGGGATAAAAGGAAACCAAAACAGATCAACCCAATAAAAACAATAGCTTTAATATCCACAACGTGAATAAACATCATCTGACTCCTTGTTATTTGTTCCATCATAATATTTTTCTATCAAAGTACCATCCATATAGTAGGATGTGATTTGGTATGCTTTAGAATATTCGATGTCTTGTTCTGAAGGTTCTTGCCTCATCATTAATCCCGTTTGCAAAAGTTGATCGCGCAACTGATTTCTGGCCTCTAAGTCCGTAATCCCCCTTCTATTTATAAATCGATCAATACAAGATTCAACCTTAATTCTTTCTGTTGGAAATGCTGGATGCGTATGAATAACGGCAACAGCACCGGCAGGTGGTGGCGGCACCCCGCTGATATGGCAAATAGAGGACTCCAAGCCTTCCGGAAAAGGCGTGAATCCGTAATCACCATTCAGGTCCTGTGTTAACCATCCCCCCATTTCACGTCTATTATCATGATCAAAACCAGTCCCGGGCCCAAAACTCTCTTGCCATAGTTGATCTAATATTCCCAATTCTGACATCTTATCAACAAGATCATCATCTGTATCACACGGATTTGGCACAGGGTCGAGCGGATCCAGACACTCCACCGGCAGATCCTGAGCAGGTCCATCCGGGTCGCAAGGATCTCCACTGTCACCTCCTCCATATCCATCTCCCGGTCCACCACTACCACCATCACCTGGCCCGGGGTCATCACCGCCGCCGCCGTGATCACCCCCGCCCGGGCCATCATCATAATATTCCCACTCTACACAACGAATATCAGCTACTACACAGTTGATTAAATCACCGGTATCTGGATCTATATTGCAATT
Source organism: Balneolaceae bacterium (assembly GCA_020832225.1). GTDB lineage: Bacteria > Bacteroidota > Rhodothermia > Balneolales > Balneolaceae > Rhodohalobacter. The sequence continues at coordinate 1,300 of JAFIFA010000133.1, read as the reverse complement.
TGTGACAATGAAGTATTCAGAACATTGCCATCCAAGATTTTGAATCAGTGGTTTTTCATTATCAGAAGTGTTCACCTTATCGTATTGAAACGCCCATGTATTCGTTGTGAATCGTTTCAACCGCTTTTCTACCATTTCCAGCACTACCTCAGAATCTGGCAGCAGGCATTTTCCCATGCGTACAAGCCCGCCTTCTTCTCCCGCTCTTTTAGTTCCCGGCCGTTCCAAAGCGGATTTTTGACCAACTTCAATCGTCACCCATGAAAGTGGCAACTCTCTTCCTCCAGGTTCACGTGCTAATCCTGGTGGAATATGGACATAATATGCATCGTACCTGTAAGTATGCTCTGCCCCTTCAGGATTCAGGGTGCTAACTAAACAATAATAATTGGAAGGATTTTCAGACTTTCGTTTAGTCGCGATACCCTCTTGACTTAACGGCTGCACCGGCTGCATACTAAATTCTGACAGTTCGTCATTGATGCTTATTTCTTCGACATTTACTGAATGGCAACCGTATAGAATTATAACGAGAAAGGAAGTTGTTAAAACTTTATTTAGCCTATACCCCCCAAATAGACATTTTCCTCATAAATCTGTATTGATTTGATGTTTGTAAAATTTTAATAAATAGAAACCATTAAACCAAGCGTGAGTTAAAAATAAATTTACGGCTTTCTTTTCTGCCTTTATTGATACAAATACCCAACCTTATTTTGAATAAACGCTTCAGGACCTAATCATTCAATCTGCCGGTCAGTTCAAATTTCACGGTACAGGAACGGGAGTGAATTTGCGATACTTGATTTGACGAGTAGACCGTCATTCACAAACAATGGATTTTCGCAAACTACCATCAATTTGTAAAAAGAGATCAGAATGAATTTGATAAATTTTAAAACACTCTACATTCAGAAACTGCGGTTTTATACTCACCGAAATTCATAACCCTGAAACTATACCCCGACTGTTGCAGGCATTCAGCCTGTGGATAGGTGGGCGATTCAATGCCCGTGCATTGAATCGGCTTGTGTTGGGTGAGGCTTTCAGCCCTGAAAGTGCGTTCCAGCTCAGCCCGGAGCAACTGGAATTTGTGAATACCAATTGTCCCGTTATGGACTTCATATGGGTAGAAATAAAAGGCAGTTGCCACCCCCGCGCCGAGGAGCGGTTTATGAAAGGGGATGAAATTTATCGAGGCGCAGTGGGAAGGCATTGGTGAGGGGGTTTTCGGGGGAATCGACATTTCCTGCCCTCACGAACACACCCCTTATTTTCACAAATCAGGCTTCGCCTTTTT
>JAFIFA010000127.1 GCA_020832225.1 Balneolaceae bacterium | reverse complement strand
ACTATTGAACACTCAATCGTAATGGGTAACGACCACTTTGCAACCGAAGAAGAGCTCACCAGCCAAACGAATGAGCGCCCTCTGATGGGAATTGGCCAGAGATGTTTTATCAGCAACGCGATTGTTGACAAGAATGTGCGTATCGGTAATGACGTTCGGATTGTGGGTGGCACGCATTTGGAGGATGGCAAGCACGACAAATACTATGTACGCGATGGTATCGTGATTATTCAGAAAGGAGCCGTCATACCGGATGGATTCAGCATCTGACCCAATGGAAAGAGGTGATGGCACGTACGTGACATCGCAGCGATTCAGACAACCGGTTATAATAGGGCTTACGATAATGATTGCTCTGTTCGCGTGGGTTGCATTATTCACGCAGGTTATTGGTGGTGAGGCCATGGGCAGCAGGCCCGCTCCGGACTGGATGCTGGTTGCTATCTGGTTACTGTTTGGCATTCTCTTTCCAATGGCACTTTGGAAATCGCGGCTAACCATTCGAATTGACCATGACCGGTTCTGCTACCGTTACTTTCCATTTCACCTAAAAGAGCATGCTTACCGGATTCAACAAATTGAATCCGTAGAATCTGAAAAGATTCGCCCGGTGCTCCATTTTGGGGGCTGGGGGATTCGGTATGGTATTAAGGGGAAGGGATATATCATGAGCGGAAAGAGGGCGGTGCGCCTCAACTTTCGCTCCGGCCGCCCGGTCTATTTTACCTGTAATGATCCGAATGAGATCGTTAAAATTTTTGATAAACGAAAACTTTCAGCCCACTAATATTTTCAAATCATGAAAAGATCAATCCTACAGATTTCATTAGCCATTTTGGGCTCATTTATATTTTTTTCGTTAACGGGTTGTGAGCATGATGAGCAACCCGAAACCGGTTTTGATTACGCACCGGAAGAGGCAGCGGAGGAGTATAGTGTATCACCGGTTCAGCAGGCTTTCTGGGAGAGGATTCAGTCTCATTGCGGAAACGCCTATAGTGGACAAGTAGGAGATTACACGCCCTATTACGACTCAATTGCTGAAGCAGAAGAGCTTCGGATACAGATCAGGGAGTGCACCGATGATCTGATCCATATCTCTCTGCATGTAGATGACGATCACTCCCGAAACCTGATGCTGACTAAAACCGCTGCTACCCTGCGATTAAAGCATGATCACCGTTACCCGGATGGCCGTGAAGAAGAGATCAGTCAGTATGGCGGTGATGCCCCTTCGCCCGGTCTTGAAACCCGTCAGATCTTTGAGGCTGATGAACATACCGAGGATATTCTGCCGGACCGGTTCGACAACTTCTGGTTCCTCGACATGATGGATGAACAGACCTTTGCCTATGGTGTTCACTGGCCAAAACAAGGACACTCCATCAGGCTTGAGTTTGATCTCTCCGAAACAGTGGATGCACCTCCTGCGCCATGGGGTTATGAAGATTAGAGTTTCAGGACGCTATTCCATTTTATCATTTTTGTAGTTAATCTCTGATTGACAGAGCTTTGGGGTGATGGATTCCGGCCTGTCTGCTCATCTTTTGGCCGCCCGTCAAACCAACTCATCATAGGAAACGAGACCTAATGGTGATTGACTATGCGTAAACTTTTCAAAGTCCTTGGAGTGATAGTTGGGGTATTGATTACGTCTGTTCTTTTAGTAGTTTTGGTGACCTATCTAATCACGGAGTATCGATGGAACCGGACCTATGAACTTACGATGGAAACGGTGGAAGTTTCTGCCGATCCGGCTGTGATTGAACATGGCCGGCACATTGCAACCATTCGCGGCTGTGTGGATTGCCATGGAGAGAACCTTGCCGGCCGCATTTTTATTGAAGATCCGATTGCCGGCCGAATAGTGGCGACTAACCTGACATCGGGGGAAGGGGGGATCGGAAGCAGTTATACCGATGAGGATCTGATCCGGTCGATCAGAAAAGGGATTAAGAGCGATGGAAAACCGACTCTATTCATGCCTGCCTATGAATATATCCAGATCCACGAAAGAGATTTATCAACGCTTATCTCATACATCCGGTCTGTGGAACCGGTAGACAACATATTACCGGATAACAAGCTCGCCATTCCAATGCGAGCCATGTATGTGCTTCAGGGTAATATCCCGCTATTCTCGGCAGAGATGGTGGACCTTTCAACGCCAATACCCACTATAGAGCCGGTTACGCTTCACGAAAGAGGACAATATCTGGCTACCTCTTGTATGGGTTGTCATGGGCGAGACATGAAGGGCGGAACCATACCCGGTGTACCGCCACATTGGCCTCCGGCTACCGACCTGACCATGGCCGGGTCGATGGCTACCTGGATCGAAGCCGATTTCTTTCGTGCGATGAGGGATGGAAGGACACCCGATGGTCGTGTACTGAATGCGGAGTTCATGCCGTACCCAATTTTGGGTACCATGACCGATGAGGAGTTGCAGTCTCTGTATGTCTACCTCAGTTCGCTGGGACAGATAGCGGCTGCTGATGAATTAAATTGAGAGAGAGAGGGGTAAAAAAGAAAGCCATCTCGGTAACCCGGATGGCTTTCGGTAATATCAAATGATTTCTGAGATCTTATCAAAGAATGCCTTTCAGCGTTGCTCCAATCTCAGCAGGGCTTTCAGCAACGGTTACTCCGGCTGCTTTAAGTGCTTTCTTCTTATCGGCAGCGGTACCTTGTCCGCCGGAGATAATGGCACCTGCATGGCCCATTCGACGTCCCGGAGGCGCAGTGCTTCCTGCGATAAAGGCAACCACTGGCTTGGTTACATGCTCTTTAATGTAGGCTGCAGCTTCCTCTTCAGCGGAACCGCCAATCTCACCAATAAGAACAATGGCATTGGTGTCGGGGTCATCCTGAAAAAGCTTAACGGCATCGGTATGGTTGGTTCCGATGACGGGGTCGCCACCAATTCCGATAGCGGTACTCTGCCCAAGTCCAACCTTGGTCAGCTGGTCTACCGCTTCATAAGTAAGTGTACCGGAGCGTGAAATCAGTCCCACATTACCGGGAGAGAAGATCATGCCGGGCATAATACCCACTTTTGCTTCGCCTGGTGTGATAACACCGGGGCAGTTTGGTCCAACCAGGATAGAGCCGTGATTGTTGCATACCTGTTTGGCTTTCACCATATCCTGTACCGGGATGCCCTCTGTAATGCAGATAATGACTCCAATTCCGGCGATCGCGGCCTCAATAATTGCATCACCTGCAAAAGCAGGGGGTACAAAAATTACGGAGGTATTGGCTCCCTCATTTTCAACTGCATCGGCAACGGTGTTAAAAACCGGTCGGTCCAGATGCTTCTGACCTCCTTTGCCCGGTGTTACACCACCAACTACGCTAGTTCCATACTCGATCATCTGTTCCGCGTGAAAAGTGCCTTCACTACCGGTAAACCCCTGCACTACCAAACGGGTATCTTTCCCTACTAATACACTCATGAATCAGGTTAATTAGATTATATATTTTGTTTGTATGATTCCGGTGAGAATATACCATCCTTGCTTTCAAGGTACAAGCTGGATACCTGTCCGCAGTTGGTTGATTACGGATTAAATTGGGTCTTCAGCATTAGCCGCTAATCCTTGTACCCCGCGCTTCATTTCGGTATTTTTTGAATAATGATTAACGAAGATAAAAAAGAGGAAATTCGGCAGACGGCAGATATCGTTGAGGTGATCGGCGATTACGTAAAGCTCAAAAAATCAGGGAGCTCCTTCGTTGGTCTATGTCCGTTTCACAATGAAAAGACCCCCTCTTTTAATGTGAACCCCTCGATGGGCATCTACAAATGTTTTGGCTGCGGAGAGAGTGGAGATGTTTTTAGCTTTGTGATGGCGATGGAGGGCATAAGCTTTCCGGAGTCGCTAAGATCCCTGGCTGATCGTTATGGCATTGATGTTCCCGACGAGCACTCTGAGGGCGACGATGAAGAGACCCAGCTCAGGGAAGGTATCTACCACGCCCTGAAATTTGCCGGACTCTTCTACTACAGAATGTTGATGGAGGCTGATGATGCCTCAAAAGCGAGGGAGTATCTGGAACAGCGTGGTTATGACCGCTCAGTGATTCGAACCTTCGGGCTTGGGTATGCTCCGGCGGGTTCATCACTGTTGAGTGCGGCACGCAAGGAGGGTATCCCGGAAAAATATCTGGCAGGGGGAGATATAGTGAAAGAGAGCCAGAGAGGAGATGACTACTACGATACGTTTCGCGACCGTCTCATGTTTCCGATCTTCAATCCATCAGGAAAGGTTATTGGCTTTGCAGGCCGTATACTCGACACCAGTAAAAAAACGGCCAAGTATATAAACTCTGCTCAGACAGTGGTATACAATAAGAGTGAGGTGGTGTACGGCATCAACTTTGCCAAAAATGAAATTCGAAAGGAGGGAGAGGTTATACTGGTTGAAGGCTATACCGATGTGATCACCCTCAACGTACACGGTATTAAAAATGTGGTGGCATCGAGCGGAACATCACTCACCTCAGGTCAGATCAGAATTCTGCAGCGGTATGGAAACCGCATTGTGATGATCTACGATGCAGACAACGCCGGTCAGACAGCTATGGAACGGGGGATGAAAGTAGCCTTAGAGCAGGGGATGGAGGTATTTTTGATGCAGCTCCCTGAAGGTGAAGATCCCGACTCCTTTGTCAAGCAGTTTGGCAAGGAGTCATTTCTGGAGTTCAAGAAGAAGAACGCTGAAGATTTTGTGACCTTTACAATTCAACAGGCTGAGAAGAGCGGGAGCATGGAGAGACCCGGGGACCGTTCTGCTACCATTCGAAATATTCTCGAAAAAATTGCGCTGATGCCGGAAGAACTGGATCGGCAGGTCTTTGTACAGCACCTCCATCAAAAAACACAAAAATATAGAAAGGGGAGCGACCGCGAGCTCTTTCAACAGCTCGATAAGCTACTGCTTGAAAAACGGGAAGCTGAAGAGCGCAACCGTCGCTTCAGGCAGTCACCATCCGTTCCCGTACCTCAGCCTGTGGGTGGCGATGAACCGCCACCGCCTGATGATGACCACATTCCGGTTTCCGATGAGGAGCGGTATGGAGGAGAATCATCTCAACAACAGAGAAAAGAACCCGCAAAGAGTCAAAAACGCCCGCACTACGAAATGGAGGTAATTCGGCTGATGCTTCTCTATGGCGAAAAGATGATTCGATTTATCGGTCACAACGTTGCTGACGATCATTTTGAAGATGAGGATTTGAAGGCGTTCTACAACGATATCATCAAAAGGCATGTGGATGAGAAAGAGATCTCAGCCGAGCACTACGCAAATCGCGAAAAACCATATCCATCCCTGCTGGGTGATATCATGCTGGAGCGTCATACAGTTAGCGATCGTCACGCAGAGCGTACAGGGAATGAATTTCGCCGGGACAAGAACCCCTGGAAGTCGGCCAAATCCTGTATGAAGCCTCTGCAGCTCTACTACTTTGAGCGAAAACGGTCGGAACTGAGCCATGAGATCAAACATGCCGAAGGGGACGAAAAGTCGCGCTACATGAAGCTGCTAACCAAACTGCAGAAGGAGATCTCCCGTATTCGTAAAACAGGTGCTGATGAACTTTTTGATGATCCGGAATTTCTCAAACAGAGTGACGAAAATCTGCCCGGCTCAGGCCATTTTGAATATAAACTGGGCGAAAGGAAGTAGACAGTCTAGCCCAACTCAAAAATCGATTTTAGAAAATGAATGAACCCTTACCCGATCTGAAAATAGCTCTTGAAGCTGCCCGAAAAGGGGTAAAGACCATTAAAGAGTTTAAAAATAAAAAGCTGAACACACGCGAAAAAGGGCATCATGATCTTGTTACCGATGCCGACTTTGCTACAGAAGCCGCCGTTCTCAAAATCATCCGAAACCATTTTCCTGAGGATGAGATCCTCGCCGAAGAGACCGAGGCCCACGAAAAATTGACCGATGCCCGAACCTGGATTGTGGATCCGATCGATGGCACCACCAATTTTGCCCATGACTTTCCGGTCTACTGTGTATCGGTTGCCCTATGGGAAGGAAAACAGCCAAAGGTTGGTGTGGTTATTGAAGTGAACCGCAATGAGGAGTTTACGGCCGTTGCAGGTGAAGGTGCTTTTTTGAATGGTGAGAAGATCTCCGTTTCTGATACCTCAAGTCCACGTGATGCTTTTCTTGGAACCGGATTTCCATACAACGATCTCTCACTGGTTGAACCCTATCTCAATCTGTTTCGACATCTGATGGATGAGGCGCAGGGAATCCGCAGGCCGGGTGCAGCCACGTTTGATCTATGCTGCGTGGCGTCTGGCCGTTTCGATGGCTTCTTTGAGTACTCCCTTCAGCCATGGGATGTAGCTGCGGCGTCACTGATTGTACGCGAGGCAGGTGGTCTGGTCTCCGACTGGGAAGGAGGTGATGACTGGCTATTTGGTGAACGACTGATTGCAGGGAATCCATCCATCCACAAGATGCTCAAAGAGCGAATCGATCAATTCATACCAGAACCGCAGCGTCGCGCTTTGATTAAAAAATAGAAAAAGGGGTACACTTGCTCAGATGTACCCCTTTGTTGAGTGGGCTGTTATGTATGACAAGTCTGCTGACGCCACTCACGTCACCAGGTTGTATGGGGCAAAAGTTTAGCCTGCTTTCTCTGAAAAAAGATTCTTGTTGATCAGGAAAACAAAAGGCAGAGCGTAAACCCAGTGGCGTACCAGCGAACCGATCGCCATGTCGGGCCCAACGTTAAGCCCCATCACTCCGGCTCCCACGAGTGGGAACATGAAGAACCATACAAGTGCGATTGTCTGCGCAGTGATGAAAATAAATGGACGAATCCACGCAGGCCCCCAAAGTGAGGGAGCAATACCGGTATAAAGCACGGCTAAAAGAACGCCGTTACTAAAGTGCCCGAAAACTCCATAGGCAAGGCCTAATCCGGTCTGCTCGCCAAGAAGGCCGGGGATGTCCCACCAGCCCATTCCCATTGCGAGCCCAAAAAGGTCAAAGAGAATGGTTCCGGCCAAACCGGCGAGAATCGCATCTTTCCAGCTAATCTGATGTCTCATGATCGAATCCTCCTTAAAATTTAGCTTCTGCCAGTTCAGGTGCTTCCGAAAAATCGATCGGAATCTCAGTTAGATTGTGCAGGTAGTTGGTAATGGCTTTTTCTCCAACATTCACAATCACGTCTATGAGATTCGCCTTGTTATAACCGGCATTGAAGAAGGATTGCAGTATTTCATCAGAAACGCGACCGCGATTTTCAGCGATCTCTTTAGCCAACTTGACCAACGCGTCAAACTTGCTGTCAAAACCAGCGCTTCCTTGTCGAAGTTCAACGGTTTGATCTTCAGTGAACCCGTTCATCTTCCCAAGCTGTGTGTGGGCTGCCTGGCAGTAGGTGCATCCGTTAACCTGACTGGTTACAAGATTGATCACCTCTTTCTCCTTATTATTGAGTGAGCTCTTTGCATTGGCAAAGGTCAGATATCGGGAGAGTGCATGCTCCGAATAGGCATAGGTTGCATAAATATTTGGAACAAATCCGAGTTTTGATTCCAGATCATCAAAGATCTGCTGATTCTTTTCGTTTACTTCTTCCCGTTTGGGTACGTCGAATGGTCTCATAATGTCCTCTTTTTTTGTTTTGAGGTTGTTTGTTTGATCTGTACCCAACATCGTGAGATTAGCAGTGAGCAGAAATGGCAGGAAGACACTCGGAGTTGACAATACTTCCCGATAGGCAATTATTTGTTAGTATTGGGAAGGAGAGGTGTTTTGAAATAGATTGGCTGCACATCCTTAAGTCGAACCAGTAAAAAAGCTCAATAAGGCTTGATGAGGTTAATAATTGATGACGACTCTCAATTTTTTAACGAAAATGAGATGTCAGAATCAATACAGAAAAGTGAAGAGTGAAAAATTGTAATATTTCCCATATGGGCAATTGCCACTTTATTTCTATGCGGGCAGAACAGATCTGTTTTTCTTGAACTCTGTTGTCGTGGTTCCGGTGTGGGTTTTGAAAAATCTGCTAAATTGGGCCGGGTCGGTATAGCCAAGTTCAAAGCCGATCTCTTTGGAAGATTTATCTGTATAGTAAAGAAGTCGTTTTGCCTCCATTATTACGCGATCATGGATTACCTGAAGGGGACTCTTATCTGAATACTTTCCAAATACGTTGGTCACCGTTTTGGGGGATTTATACATCAGTTCAGCGTATTCGCTTACCGTCTTTTTGGTTCGGAAATGCTCCTCAACCAAAACATTGAACGTCCTGATCAGATCTATATCGGCTTCGCTTCCCTCTCTTTTCAATATCTGCTCTCTTGCCATCCTTGTACAGCGGATTATAAATCTCTTCAATAGAATACGAAGCATCTCTTCTTGGTTGCTGTCGTTGATTGTGAACTCCTCATTCAGTACACCAAAGAGGGTGTTTAGCCTCTCAGGTTCACTGCTATCGAGCTGAAGTATTGGGGAGGAGTTGGAGCCAAAGAAGAGCAGCCCATTGCAGGATACTTCGCTGTCGTAAGTATGAACACAATAGAATTCGCGATTGAAGAGGAGCAGTTTGAGCCCATTTTCAGAACCATCGCTCTCAACACGGTGGAGGTAGGTAAGACATGAGATCTGATCAGGCTTGAGTTCTACGTTTCGTTCGTCCACGCAGAGAGAAACCGGATGTTCTCCGTCGTTCCAGATAAACATCATGTACCTGCCATTGGAGATCAGATCCTTTGGGAAACCTGTGGAGATTGCGAAAAATGCGCCTATATCGTGGTTTTCAAATACTTTCTTCATCTGTGTGTTAACTATATTGGGCTTTAACTAATCCGTTTCATTCTCTTTTGTCAACATATCCGTCTCGGGGTAAAATACAAGCCAGGCAAACGCAAAGTAGTCTCCATAAAGCATCGTTTCGAGTTGTTCACCCTCCAGAGACCCGGAAGTTGCCTTTCCGGATATATTCCAGGTGCTCCCGGTCTCCCGGTCAAGAATGTCACCATCTCTGTATTCAAAAGTAAGCTTTTCCCCGTTGTGGTAGGGTGAAAAGACACCGGTTGCACCGTCATCACGAGACTGATGAATGGCAGACTGATCCATTGCGGAAGCCATGCCGTCCAAATGAAATATAACGATCTTCTTTCCGCCTACTTCATCATGTAAAACACGTCTCACACGGGTAACAGAATAAGTATACCCTTTCTTTTGAGCATCCGTACGTACTCCAATCACTTTCTCCATCGGGCTGATTTCACCGGAAACCTCTTCATCCAAAAGGAAAGGGGAGTTTTTGATATCGTCATAGCCGGCATATGGGTTCTCACCGTAATTTCGCCGATGTCCTGTTTCTCTTGAGAGAACCTCAGCTTCTGGCCAGGTTTCACGAAACTGATCGAATGAAATCAGTCTGCTTGGCAGAATCGTGAGCTCTTTACCGGTATAGTCTCCAACAAGAGCTTCACCGGAAAACTGTTGCCAAAGCGTCTCCGTTGTACGATCGTACATAATCATATCCGATTTTCTGAGTAGTCCTGATACGCCAAATTCATAGATCTCTCCATCAATTCGGCGGTCAAAAACGATGGCTGAATAACAAAGCGGGCAGAATGTAACCAAAATGGGTTCTCCGCCAAGCTCATCATTCACGATTTCGTGCCACATCAGGATCTGAATAGGGTATGCTCGAGCCTCCCCGTTGATTTCAATGGCAATTACCGGTTCCCTGCCTCTAAGCCAATCTGAAGCCTCTTCCTGTGAGATGAATCGTGGCGAATCTATAGAGGGAATTCCATCCTTTCCGGGCCCTCCCTCAATGAGTTCACTCAATTCAATACTTCGTTTCTCCAGGTTGGTATCAAACCCGGGCAGACTTTGAGCTTCTGATGCTGTATGGAGTAGTGTTAGTAACCCAAAAGTTGCAACAATAAGAACAATGTAGTGGATTGATTTCTTCATGGCGATTCTATTCAACTTTATATCAAGTAAATCATCCTCGAAGTGACAACCATAACAAAATAGTAACATGTTTATAAGAGTTTGAGGTATAGAGGAGTATTTGATTATTATCTCTTCAAACGGGATTGATAAAAAAGATTTACAGAAGAATTTATGGCACACATCAAAACGATAGCTCCGGAGGAGTCTGACGGCAGGCTTAGTGAAGTCTATGATCACCTCACCGAAACGAGAGGAAAGATTGCAGAGGTTCACAAAATTCAGAGCTTGAATCCGGAAGCGCTGATGGCCCACATGGAACTATATATGACGATCATGTTCGGGAAATCACCGCTTAAGAGATATCAGAGGGAGATGTTGGGGGTTGTGACATCTGCAGCGAACCGTTGTGAATACTGCATTAATCACCATTTGGAGGCGCTTTTGGCCTACTGGAAAGATGAGGAAAAAGCCCGTCTACTGGTTCGGAATCGATCAGAGATTGATCTCTCTCAAACAGACCAGATGTTATGTGATCTGGCTGAGAAGCTGACGTTGAATCACAACCCGGATTACAGTGATGATATCGTCGCTTTTCAAAAAGCCGGCCTGGATGACCGTGCCATTCTCGATGCGGTTCAGATAATCGCCTATTTCAACTTTGTGAACCGGATGGTTCTCGGGCTCGGTGTCGAGTTCAGTGAGGAGGAGATGAAGGGGTATCGGTATTAATTAGAGTTGGGGGCTGTTACTTTTGAATAAGGGGTTGAAAGTAGTTTGGGCTAAGCGCAAGGCGCATGGGGTAAAGCGTAGAATTTGACAGGTTGAAGGTTGAAGGTTCCGCGATACTGAGATTTGGCCAATAGCTGACAGCCCCAATACGAAGCGTGGGATCTGCCAATATTTGCGTTGTTGGTCGTAGACCGTCTCACGTCTCACGTCTTTTCACCTTTCACTTCTCACTTCATTTGCCCTCAAAACGACATCAAAAAACTTTGATAGTAGATCACGTACCCGCCCGCCAGAATCAAAATCCAGCCGGTAACTTTCTCCATATAGGGGAGAATTCTGCGAAGGAGCTTCATCAGCTTCTCTTTAGCAACTGCAGATCCCAGGATGGCTACAATCATCATGATACTTATACCTGCGAAATAGGCGGCAATGTAGCCGGCGCCTGTAAGGGCCGATGGAGCTGCCATTGCCTGCGTTGCAACTACAAGAAAAAGGGGGAAGAGGCAACCAAGTGCACCAATTGCATAAGCGATACCAAATGTAAATGCTTCCGCTGTTTCAGATCCCGGTGAAGAATGATTCACATTCAGGGTGAATGAGAAACTCTTTCCGGCAGCCATCAGGATACCGATCAGAATAAGTACCACACCCATCCCGATCGTAACCCACATCATATATGCTTTTAGTATATGCGCTGCAGTTACGATCAGAACGCCGGCTACGGCGTATATGAGCAAAATGCCGCTTATACTTAACACAGCCAGTTTCATTCCTCGGGTGAGCCGGGCAGATAGCGTCGCGTTTTCACTGTTTCTCGAAATAAAGGCAACGATATATCCCGGCAAGAGGGCGACGGCACACGGTGCAAAAAAAGCCAGTACGCCCTGCAGAAAGGAGAAGGTGTAGAAATCCATTATCAGTTTAGTTCAGAAGTCCGGTAAAGAGGTCTCTGTATTCACTGGCACTGATTGCCTGACCTGGTTTTTTAAAGACAATGTTACCGTCACGGTCAACACCAACTGTCGTGGCCTGTCCGGTGACACCAAAATCAAGCATCAGTTGCGGCTTTCCTTCAGTGGCTGGAAATTTGAAATCACGGTCTGCAGAAAGTTGTCTGATCACATCTTCGGAATCTGTGGGGTCGATACTTACCGCTACAAATGTGAGTTGATCTTCATACTCCGGGTAGACTTCAGAAATTACCGGCCAGTTTCTTGCACAGGTAGAGCACCATGATGCCATAAAATAGACAACAACTGGTTTTCCGTCGGCAAGTGACTGCTCGAGGCTGATTATTTCGCCATCGATTGTTGTGACTTCAAAGTCCGGAGCACTGTCAAGATCAGATGCTGATTGTGACCGTTCTGAATCACCTTCTCCTGCGCAAGATGCAAGCAATAGGGTGAGAGTGGTTAAAAATGCTACTGCTGTGATTGTTCCTTTTTTCATACTGCGATGGATTATTATTTAATGATATGTAGGTTGATTGAGCTTAAACTAAGTCGCAGAGGATGTTTATGTATCCCGTTTCTGTAACAGAAGAGTGACCAATTTTAAACGGATCAGGTCTACAGTTGAAATCTGATCTCAATTGATTAAAGATGATGAGCCTATTACGTAAAAATGGTATAAGAGAGATTTATCGGGAAAAAAATGCGCGTATAGCAGAGTGAATAGGGATTGTTAGAGAGAACTCAGCTGCAAAATAGAGTGAGTTTTTTGATCGAGATTGATTAGGGATAAAATCTCAGGCAATCTTTCCGTTTCCAGACATGGCTATCCTGAATGTCGTGCCTCTGTTTTCAACGCTGTTTACAATCATCTCTGCACCATGGAGCTTGAAAATTTTCTGTGCGATAGCCAGACCCAGGCCGGCACCTTCACCACTGGAACGACTTTTATCTGCCTGATAAAACCGATCGAAAATAAAGTTGAGATCCTCCTGTGCAATTCCACTACCGGTATCGCTGATCTCAAGAGCAAGGTCCTCTCCGCTCTTCACTGAAGCGATGGTTACCTTGCCACCTTCAGGAGTGTGCCGGATTGCGTTATCAATCAAATTTGAAATGGCACGATTCATAAGGCCCATGTCGGCTTCAATCAGTGTGTTAGGTGGATCAGAAAAAACGGTTTCCAGTTCAATATCCTTTCTCTCGGCCATCGGCCTGAACTGCTGAGCGAGGTCCTGTATCAGTTCTGCCATCGATACCGGTTCCAGGTTGGGTGTAATCTCTTCAGCATCAAGTTTACTCAGTTCAAAGAGATCGTCGATAAGCCGGTTCAGCTTTTTAGTATTGTTTACGACCGTGCCAATATAACTGTCCAGTTCCTTTTTGCTGATCTGATCACCCTTCATCTGTATCGTCTCCAGATAACCCTGAATAGAAGCAATAGGGCTCCGAAGATCGTGAGATACATTGGCTACAAGTTCTCTCCGCAGACGATCCGTTTTTTGGATCTCCTTCATATTGTCGACCAGTGTATCTGCCATACGGTTAAAGCAGACCGACAGATCAGAAAGCTCATCATTTCCCTCTACCTGGATCCGCTCATTGAGCTGGCCTCTTTCAAACTCCTTAACGGTCTTTTTAATCTTGTCGAGCCTTTTGGTGAGATTGGAAAAGATGAAGAGCCCTATTGTAAGCGCGATTAAAAACACAATCCCCAGGGCGATTAAAGCACCCCTCAGGATGTGGCTGTCTGCAATCATGGCGGTGGCTTGTGTAAACTGATCACCTTCAAGTACGACATAGAGGTAGCAACCTTCGGAACCCATAATGCTGATATTTGCAACGCTAAACGGTTTCTTCCGATCGGGATTAAGAGGATCAGCAGCCAGGATGGGAAGGGGCTCTCCATTGATAAAGCGGTCGAGCGGATCGGTATCCACCACAATTTTGTCGAGTGAGATCTTATCTTTTGATGCGGGTATGACGCTCTTTACATATCCGGTGCTGCTCAGAAGATAGAAATCGAACTGAGGGTTTTTTCCGCTCAGTTCAGTGAGTTTGGACTCAATTTTATCCTGATCAAACTCTTCAGACAACATAGGCTGAAACTCTTTTGCAAGCACCGATGCAATCTCCTTATTGGTTTTCTGAATCGCCTCCTGAGCAATGTCTGATGAAGCCCTCATGGCGATAATGGCTACCAAAACTCCAAAGCCAATGAGAATAGTGGAAAAGATAACGGCTATTTTCAGGTAAAAACTACGCATGTTGTCTGCTCTCTTCGTTATCGGCAAAACGGTATCCAACACCCCAAACTGTTCGAATATAATGAGGTTCGGAGGGATCCTCTTCAATCTTGTTTCGAAGACGGTTAATGTGTGAATTTACGGTATGGCTGTAACCGTCATAGTTGTATCCCCATACGATATTTAGCAACTCTTCACGACTGTAGGCTTTGCCGGGATTTCTGAAAAAGAGAATTAATAAGTCGTACTCTTTACTGGTGAGCTCGATCGCTTTTCCATCAAGGGTTACCTTTCTTTTGGATGTATCGACGCTAAGTCCATCGAACTGCAGAATCTCAGTACTGGATTCCTGTTCACTTTTTCCGGCATCAACTCTTCTGAACATCGCCTTCACTCTTGCCAGAAACTCCCGGATGCTGAACGGTTTGGTCATGTAGTCATCAGCGCCAAGTTCAAGTCCAAGCACTTTGTCCACCTCTTCTGCCTTAGCCGTGAGCATAAGAATTGGGGTCATCTTATCATCTTTTCGAATTGATTTACACACCTCAAACCCATCCATCACCGGAAGCATGATATCCAGAATCACAAGCTCCGGATTGTGGGATTGGTAGATATCAAAAGCTACCTTTCCGTTATTGGCTTCAAGAACAGAGTACCCCTCATCCTTGAGATTGATGGTAAGGAGATTGAGCAGGTCCGGATTATCCTCTACCACAAGGATGGTATGTGGTTTGACGGTCATGAATTCAGATATGTTTTTTGTAAGTAACACAATATCTGTGCTCATATAAAGGAAATCATCACACATTCATAACAACTGCCACCACTTTTAAAAAAAAAACCCGCTTGCGGCCATGACAGCCAGCAAGCGGGTTGAGTATTTTGAAGCAATGTTAATCGCCGGAATTATCTTTCAGCCTGTCGTTGATCCACCTTCTCCCGGTACTTCTCGTAGAACTGGCGGTGCATATCCATCATATCACTTTTGCGCCCCTGAACGTATACCTGCTCAACCTGAGTGGCATATTCGATCGGGTTGCCGTCGGTGATGAGCAGTGTTGCGTCCATTCCCTCCTCAAGCGCACCGATACGATCGCGAAGACCGAGAATTTTGGCAGGGTAGAGGGTAAGTGCTTTTACAGCGTGCTCAATAGACAGACCGTATGCCGCAGCGGCACCTGCTTCATAGGGAAGACGGTTTACATAGGCTGCGCTTGATCCACCTGCAATAGCGAATTTTACGCCCGCCTCATGAAGCTTGGCCGGAAGTGCATACCTGGCATCGTAACCTTCCCAGGATCGGTTCGGAGAGGTGAGCACTTCGGTAATGATAACAGGGATCTCTTTCGAACGGAGATGATCTGCTACCATGTGGGAGTCGCGTCCACCCAGAATGATCAGTTCCACCTCTTCCTCTTCAGCCCAGATAATTGCATCCTGAATCTGTCTTACTTCATTAGCACTAACCACAACAGGACGCTCGCCTTGAAATACTGGAATCATAGCTTCCCATCGGGTATCGAAGTCGTGACGTGGTCCGCCGTTCTCCATGGCCATCCTCGCATGCATGTAGGATCTGGCATCCGCGAATGTACTTCGAAGCATGTCGATGGCATCAGTGTAGTTGTCGTCGTTGTTAGGGTTTGGCCAATTAACGATCATTCCAACACCGGACTTGAGCGTCATCTCATCCCAGGCCCAGCCGTCCATCATCATGGCAGCCGATTGGCCCGATACAAGTCCGCCTCCGGGCGAGGTTACCGAGGTCAGAACACCTGCGGAACGTCCAACTCCTATCCAGCGACTTTCGGGGTTGAATGCTCTTTCAACCTTTACGTTCGGGTTAACAGGTCCCTGTTCATTGACGTCCGTAGTCATGGGAACGGCACCAATTTCGGTGATTCCCATCTGGTTCCATGAATCGATCAGGCCCGGATAGATATGTTTGCCGGAAACATCCTCTTCACGGGTTCCTGACGGCAGGTTCACGTTTGTGCCAATGGCTGTAATTACGCCATCCTCAAACAGGATCGTGCCGTTCTCAATCACGTCACCACTTATGGTATGAATTGTACCTCCGGTGAGTGCGATCGGTTCGCTCTGCTTCGGTGCCGGAGTCTGAGCTTCAGCTTCAGGCACAGCAGCGAGTGAGATGAGCAGCAGGGAGAGAGCGATAATTGAGCTCTTCATAATGGTAGTCCTTTTCTGCATTTCGGTTCTATTTAAATCGTGTCGGATGCTTTTCTTTCGGATTCTCATAATCAGTCCTCCAGAATAAGTTGAATGAGCTGGTCGCGTTCGCGCTCAATGGCTCTTCTCATACGTCGATCCTGGCTCAGGTCGAAATATTTACGGCCATCGATCCAGGTCTGCTCCGGTTTGGAGAGAGTAGAGAGTGGATCTCCGCTCCAAATCACGAAGTCACCATCTTTGCCCTCCTCAAGGGATCCGACTTTATCATCGATACCCAGAAGCTGAGCGGTATAGATGGTTACCATTCCAAGTGCTGTCTCAGGATCTACCCCTGCACGCACCATCTTGGCAGCTTCCCAGTTCATTCGGGTAGCAATCTGGCTGTTGTCAGAGTGGAGGGAGGTTAAAACACCCGCTTCGTGCAGCAGACGTGCATTGAAGGTTGTGTTGTCGTATGCCTCAATCTTGAAACCGCCCCAGTCGGACCATACAACGGCCCCGGCACCATGTTCAGCGAGCTCGGGAGCAACTTTATAAGCCTCAACACCGTGGTGGAATGCCTTGATGGTGAAGTCAAAATCTTCAGCCAGACGAATCAGCGCCAGAATCTCATCCTGACGGTAGCTGTGGCTCTGCACCAGGATATCTTCGTTCAGAATGTCGACGATTGCATCCATTCGCAGATCGCGGCGTGGCGGAAGGCCTTCACCGTTCTCTTCCCACTCATTCCAGCGAGCTTCATAATCTCTGGCCATGCTGAAACGGTCTGAAATGATCTGCTCCACACCCATACGGGTTTCCGGATATCGATCGCTGCCTACTCGCTTTGGGTTCTCACCAAGAGCGAATTTCACCGTTCTTGGAGCGCCCTCAATTTTGAGATCATCAGAGAGTGACCCCCATCGCATCTTGACATGCACATTCTGCCCTCCAATTGGATTGGCTGAACCATGCATCACATGAGCGGTGGTAAGACCACCTGCAAGCTGTCTGTACATCCATATATTATTGATGTTGAGAACATCACCCATTCGAACCTCAGGTACAATCGCGTTGCCAATCTCATTCACGCCAGTCACGCCGGAGTGGAGGTGGGCATCGATCAGGCCCGGAGTAACATGTTTCCCTTCACCATCAATAACAACGGCATTTCTGGGTGCGCTTAGGTTCTGCCCAACTTCGGCAACTCGACCACGGGTAACCAATAGGTCGGCATTTTCCATAACTCCCTGTTCGCCCATTGTCCAGACGGTGGCATTTCGTACGAGTACGTGCTGTGGCTGTGAAGGGATTGATTTAACGCCATATTCCATGGCCGGACGAATATCTTCAAGCACCAGATCTCTATCTATGGTTGCACTGTCAGAGGAGTCATCAGACTCTTCAGGAAGCTCAGTGCGATTTCCTTTCCACTGAACGCGGCTTTGACCCGGTACTTCAGCCCAGCCAAAGAGGTCGTCGCCGGAGATCGATCCGGTCAGGCGAACTTTTCCACTGTAGCCAATCTCTTCACCGGGGAAAGTGACACGGAACCGTCGTGAAGCGTCGTGAACGCTAACAGATTCCAGGTCAATCTCTTCACCTTTGATTGTAACCTTACCATTGAGACGACCTCGGCGATCCTCTTCAATGTGGAGCTCAGCATCGATGGATGCATCGGTAGATACGATCTCCCAGCGTCCTCTGGCATCTGTGGTGTTTTCACGGTTCACACGATTGTAATGCCCTTCCACCCATACATCCAGGACCCGTGATCCGTTTTCAAATAGATCACCATCAGCAATCACAAAGCTCGCTGCTTTGCCCTCTTCAAGGGTGCCATGGGTTCGGTCGATTCCGAGCAGGGAAGCCGGATTTACGGTAAGCGCAGCCAGGGCATCATTTTTGTCGAGCCCCACATGCACGGCCTTTCGCAAATTGTTCAGAAACTGGTTTGGATTATCGAGCCCGTCTGTAGTAAATGAGAACTCAATTCCGGCTTCAGCCAGGCGTTTCGGGTTCTCCGGTGCAAGGTACCAGTGTCGCAGAACGGAGAGGTCTTCTCCAAGTGCATCTTCAGGAGTGTCTACCTCAGGTTTGTCCGGAAAGTTGAGCGGAAGAATCAGGGGTACGTTTCGTTCAGAGAGATAATCGATGAGCTTATACTCGTGTCCATTGCCTCGCAGCCACGGCGTAACCTCAAACTCCTCAGTAAAACGCATGGCTCGCAGAATCTCTTCGTCGTTGTTTGTCTGAAACAGCAGCGGTTGCTCACCGTGAACTGCATCACGCAGCGCAGCAAGAGCGGCATTATTCTCCGGGCGCTGAAGTCCGGATGGGTTGTTCTGATAGGTTTCATGGGCACGCTCATACCAGTCGGCATCGTAGAGTGTCTGACGGATAAGGGCGATTCCACCAATCGGAGAAGTTGGATATCCAAACCCGAGCTCCTGACTTCTGGTAAGCTTCACAGATTGGGAAACACCGGTACGAATCAGTCGGTCTGTAACCGATCCGTCATTCAGGTCCACCACGGCTGTCTGGCCGCGGAATATTCCAAGGGGCGGAACTGATAGTGCAGACGTAAAGCCCTGAGAGCGTAATCTGGAGCTGGCGTCGCCCTCTGATTCAAATTCATGCTCTGCATTCAAATGGGCACGGATTTGAGCGTTCCACGAGAGGTTTCCGCGATCCAGTTCAGATCGTGGATTTTGCATTCCAACAGCAGAGTGCGCATCGATAAAGCCGGGGTAGATTGTTTTTCCATCCATCTCCCAAACGCGGGCGTCTGATGGAATATCCACATTGCTGCCAACGGCTTCAATAACTCCGTCACGAATAACGAGAGCACCGTTCTCGATGGTTTCGCCGGGTGCGGTAATAATGGTGGCGTTGGTAAAGGCATGCACACCCGGGGTGTTTACTTTCATCCCGTCGGTAGGGGAGGTGAATGATTGAGCCGCAATGGTAAGCGGCAGTATCATCAGCATAGCGAACAGGGAAATCGATTTCCCGACACGCCTTATCTGCAGAGATACATCATGGTAGGAGTTCATCATAAATCTGAATCAGGTTAAGGTTAATGAGTGAATGGGAGCAGGCGGAGGGAGGTCCGGTAATGGTTCTGAACCGGATTGAAAAGTGTAGAGAGCCCGTGAAGCCGTATCCAACTAATGAAAATAACTCTGAAGTTGAAAGCAGAAAGCAAAAAGTTGTAAACGTGAAGTGCACTCTACCTTTTTGGGGAGGTGTCGGACAGAAACCCGAAATCCCTGAGAGGAATTGGTTTGCCGGCATAGAGAAAGCCCTCTCCATATTTGAAGCCGGCAAGATGCCCAAAGTGACGGGCTCTTGCTCTCAGCGCCTCAAAAAAAGAGGGGTCTGATATATAGGTCTCCGGTTCATCACCTGGGTCGGCAACATCAAACTGTGTGGCAAAAGCTCGTATCGCTTTCTCCTTAACTTCCAGGGTATCCGTTATGTCAAATACAAAGTCGGGCTCGAAAGGGCGGTCCTGCATGTAGTGCAGAATGTGGGCAGGTCGATGAGGCTCCTGCGGTTTGCCCTCACTATCAAGGGTTTCAATTCGAATCAGGCCACTGTAGAAGATGGCGTCAGTTAGAAGCTTGGCCCCGTCTCCATGATCGGGATGACGATCTGAAGGTGCCGGCAGAATACAGATGTGGGGACGATATGTTCGGATACAGGATATGATCGGCAGCTGTAGCTCACGAGTGTTGTCCAACATTGTATCCGGCAGCCCCAGATTTACCCGATCGGCAAGCCCGAGAATTCCGGCAGCTTTTTGAGCCTCTTTTAACCGTGTTTCAGGTGTGCCGCGCGATCCCATCTCTCCTCGGGTCAGATCGGCAACCACTACCTTTTTTCCGGTTGAGGTGAGCTTTGCAAGTGTACCGGAGCAGCCCAGTTCGGTATCGTCGGGGTGTGATCCAAATGCGAGAATGTCTGTCTGTTGCGCCATTTTGATAGATTGATTGCTTTTTTTCAAATATAGTGAAACGAAATGGGAATCATTCCGTAAGGCAAAGGAAGTTTCGGCAGTTCCTGTCGTGGCCACACTTTACATTCACAACAAGGTAAAAATGAACCGATTCTTTATCAGTCTAATCGAAGGTACCAGAATCGCCTTTTCTGCACTATGGGCGAATAAGATGAGGGCTACCCTTACAACGACCTGTATTGTGATCGGAATCGTTTCAGTAACGGCGATGAACACCATCACCGATGGCGTTGACCGATCGTTTGATGAAAGCATGGATATGCTGGGCCGCAATGTAGTGTTCGTTGAAAAGTGGCCATGGGAATTTGGCGGGGAGTACAGATGGTGGGAGTACCGCAACCGCCGCGAAATGGAGGTTGGTTACGCAGAACGACTTCGAAATCTGGTACCAAACGCATCTCAGGTTTCAGCTCGTGTCAACAGAGGGGGAACCATTCGGTACTCAGACCGAACGGTTGAGAGTGTGGGGATAAATGGAGCCACGCACAGCTATTTTGAAACGGCAGGGATGAATATTGCCGATGGGAGGGCATTCAGCGAGCCGGACGAAAATCGTGCGGCTAACGTAGTGGTACTTGGCAGCAGTGTGGCCGATGCCCTATTTCCTGAAGAGGATCCCCTAGGGAAGCGGGTGCGAATTCGCGGCCAGCGCTTTACGGTAATCGGAATTCTGGAGTCTCAGGGTAATTTTCTGGGGATGGAAAATCTCGATAACCAAGCCGTTATACCCATAACGGCAATGGCCTCAATCTACGACATACGGTTTGGCGTAACTCTATCCGTTCAATTTCCTGATGAGGCGATGTTGGTAGAGGGAGAGTATGAGGTGGTTGGAGCAATGCGCCAGATCCGCGGACTGGATCCAATGGACGATGACGATTTTGCCATCAATCAGACAGCTCTTTTTGAGCAGGAGTTTCAAACCATGAAGGTGGCTATCTACGGTATCGGCATCTTTTTAACCGGTCTTGCACTGTTCGTAGGCGGGATCGGTGTGATGAATATTATGTATGTCTCGGTTAAAGAACGAACCAGGGAAATAGGTATTCGCAAGGCAGTAGGTGCAAAAGCCTGGGAGATCCGTCTTCAGTTTCTGATGGAGTCGATCGTAATCTGTCTTTTTGGTGGTGTAATTGGTGTCTTGCTGTCAATAGGGGTTACAGAGCTGATCAACCAGATCTTTATCGCCTATATGGACTGGACCACGGTAGTCAACGCAATCCTGATCTGTACATTTGTAGGGCTGCTTTTCGGATACCTGCCTTCAAACAAGGCTGCAAAGTCGGATCCAATTGAATCTCTCAGATACGAATAATCATGAATATCCTTGAAGTTTTTCGGCAGGCTTTTGATTCGATCCGCTCAAACAAATTGCGATCCTCGCTGACCCTTTTGGCAATCTCGGTTGGTGTATTTGCAATCATCAGCGCAAATACAGCCGTTCTTGTTTTGGATAACTATTTTCGGGATACGTTGAGTTTGATGGGGGGCGACGTGGTTACGGTAACCAAGATGCCAGCCATATCGATGGGGCCAATGGATTGGGAAACCTACAGGAACCGGCCTGATATAACCATTGCCCAGATGGAGCGTTTGAAAGATCTGAGTGTAGATGCTGGTGGAATAGGCCCAAATAGAACCTATAGAACTACAAGGGTCTCATTCGGAGATGAGGAGACTGAACCAAATATCGGCATCATCGGAGGAAATGAACACTATCTGGACAATAATGCATTCAATATTGAAAGCGGACGCAATTTTCTTCCCGAAGATATAGACTACGCCCGATCGGTTGCGATTATTGGGGCTGATGTGGAGTCGGCACTATTTGGAAGGGAAGTGGCACTTGGCAGAACAATCCGTATCGAGGGGCGTCCCTACACGGTAATCGGTGTAACAGAGGCTAAAGGCAATGTATTTGGACAGACGCTCGATCGGTTTGTGCTGATTCCATACAGTCAGGCTGCAGGAATTTATGGACGTAATCAGAATATCGGTATCCAGGTGCGTGCCGGGTCGGTTGACAATATTGATGCGGTGATTGATGAATTAACGGGAATACTAAGGGCTATCAGGCAGGTTGATCCGGGTGCTGTAAATGATTTTGAGATATCCACCAATGAGACACTGAGTAGTTCTCTTGAGAATTTCACCGGAGTTCTCTACATCATTGGTTTTGTGATTGGGGGGATTGTGCTACTGGGTGCCGGAATCGGTGTTATGAATATTATGCTGGTATCCGTTAGTGAACGAACAAGAGAGATAGGCGTTCGTAAAGCAGTTGGAGCCAAAAAGAGCACCATCGTGTCTCAGTTCTTGATGGAATCTGTTGCGATTTGTCAGATTGGTGGAGTAATTGGGATTCTTGCCGGTGCGGCTCTTGGAAACGGGGCTGCATTGTGGTTAGACTCCTCAATCGTAATACCATGGGGTTCAGCAGTTGGGGGTGTAATTGGGATGACCATCGTTGGTGTAGTATTTGGCGTCTATCCGGCATATAAAGCTGCACAGTTGGATCCTATCGAAAGTTTACGCTACGAGTAAAACTTCCTATATATTGAGGTAATAAGCAGACTGAACATTTCCCTTTTTCGTTACAGATCAGGATGTTATCTTAATGTAGATGCCGTTAAAGGAACGGAATCCGGTTAGAATTCCATTTAAGATTGCACATACAACTAAATAGGTGCCTAAGATGAATGAAGATATCATAAACGATCTGAATGACGAACTTGAAGGCGTGATTGAAGAGGGACATTCCATTTTGGAAAACGCCGAAATCCAAGAAAAGCTTGAAGAACTCCGAACAGAAGCGGAACTTCTGATACGCAAACATCCCCTCAAAAGTGTAGTGATAGGCGCAGTAACCGGTTATCTCGTAGCTCGTATTTTTCGCTAATCTCCCCCCATGAGCGAAGAAGCCAATCAAAATAACAGTGAAACGGGTATTGGTGATGAAGTACGTTTGTATGTAGAAAAGAGAATACAGCTACTCACAATCGTCATCGCCGAACAGGTCTCCAGGATTATAGCTGAATCGTTTCAGAAGCTGATTGGTGTGCTTCTGATAGGCGGTGGTTTCTTTTTTATATGGTTTGCACTAGGTTATTTTATTTCAGACCTCGTAAATAGCACCGGTCTGGGTTTTTTGATTGTGTCTGCTCCTCTGCTGATTGCCGGATACATTTTCATGAAGAATAAATCTGAAAAATTGACGGCGAAAATTCAGGCTGAAATGATCTCCAAAGCAATGGAGTCTGTTGAACAAAATTTGATGGCAAACAGACGGAAAAGAGAGGAGGAGCTCGATGAAGAAGAAAAATGAATACTCATTAGATGAAATCAAAGAGCAAAGAGAGCGTCTTCAAAATGAGATTAGAGGTCTTGAAACGGGATTTAGCGATCGAATTACCAAAATTAAAGGTGAGCTGAACAGTATTACCACTCCTGTTCAAAAAATCAGGGAAAAACCACTCAAGTCTGTTGCAATAGCCGCAGGTGTTGGATTTTTGGCTGGAATTCTCAGGCGCTCACGCAAAAGCCGGAAAAAATCATCTGCTGCTCCAGCTACACCGGTATCTCCACCGTCTTCAGGCAGCGGTTTCACCTCCATGTTGATGAACGAAATGAAACATCTTGCTGCAAGAAAAGCGATGTTTTACCTATCCGAGCTTATAGACCGACAGATCTCTGAGCTCAAAGATACGTCTGACGAGCAATAAAGCCCTATCTACTGCTTATTTTTAACACGGTTGTTAAAAAACGTATTTATTTTCGCGTCAGGAATAAATTTAGTGCAACTCTGATTAAACTTTACCGTGTAACTCCATAAATCAACCAAATAACCTCATGATGCAAAAATTACTACTAACCACATTACTGTTGATTTTTCCGCTTTTGGCTTTCGGTCAAAGCGCCCAAAATGGTACAGCCTCTCTAACTCTTGAACAAGCCGTTGAGTTAGCCCTTGAGAACAACTACCAGTTAAAACAGGCCAGAAACAACCGCGATGTCTCCGATACACGAGTCTTTAGTGCAAAGATGGATTTTGCTCCGAACTTAAACGCAAGCTTTGGAGGCTCGCGCAGCACCGGTCGTCAGTTTATTCAGGATGATCTCTCGTTTGAAGACAGAACTGCTTATAACCTGACCGGTAGCATTAGCACCAACGTTACTATATTTAATGGCTTTTCAAATATCGCCAATCTCAGACAGGCACGGGCAAACCTTTCCACTCAGGAAGAGGATCTGAATCGGCTCAGGGAAAACATCATTTTTAATACGGCAAGCCGATATCTGCAGGTTGTACTTGATGAGGAACTTCTGAAAATCGCTGAGGCTACACTCGAAGCGTCCAGAAGTCAGCTTGAGCAGGTAGAAGCACAAGTTGAGGTTGGATCAAGGCCCACCGTTGATCTTTACAATCAGGAAGCGACGGTTGCAAGTGATGAGCTTTTCCTTATACAGCGGGAAAACTCTTATGATGTGAGTATGGCTCAATTAATCCGAATTATGCAGGATGGTTCTATAGATCGTGTTGAAACCCAGATGCCATCAATTGATGATCTGGCACTGATGCCGGTTGAAGTTGATCTTCAGGAGATGATTGAAGCAGCTATCTCAAACCGTAGTGACTACCGCGCTCAGGAGTATGCCATTGAAAGCAACAGGCAGGATATTACCATGGCACGAGCAAACTTTCTGCCCACTGTGACAGCAAATGCCGGAATTAACACTCGTTACAGTGATCAGTTTGCTGTTCTTGGGGATGTTGTGCCATTTACTGATCAGTTTTTCTCGGACCAGGTGAACCGTAGCATTAGTTTCAGCATCTCTATTCCGATTTTCAACAGGTGGGACAATCGAACCAACATGCAGGCAGCACAAATCTCCCTCAGAAATAGTGAATTGGAGCTCGATAACGTCCGTTTTCAAATTACAGAAGAAGTTCGACAAGCCTACAGCGACTACCAATCTTTGGTAAAAGAACTTGAATCCTCAGAAAAGGCATTGATCGCCGCTGAGCGCGCGTTTGAAACCGAGCAGCAGCGTTATGAAGTAGGATCTACCACTTTGATTGAATTAAACCAGGCCAACGCGAACTTTGTGCAGGCACAGTCTGACCGCGTTCAGGCCATTTACAGCTTTGTATTTCAGGAAAAACTACTCGACTACTATATCGGTCAGTTGGATGAAAACCTGAGATTCGAATAACCATGAACTAAAATCACGTCGGGATGGCAAAGAAAAAATCACTTACAAAAAAACTTCTGAAAATACTTGGTGTCATGATCCTTTTGGTGGTCGTGCTCGGTATTACAGCCAATATGATGGGCTGGCTGGATGGTGGTCCCGCAGAAAAAACGGTTGAAACCGAAGCTGCGGAGCTCCGAACCATAACTCAGCTGGTTTCAGCGTCCGGACGCATACAGCCGGAAGTTGAAGTGGTTATTCGTCCCGACGTATCAGGAGAGATCATCGAACTCAATGTTCGCGAGGGTGACTTTGTGCGAGAAGGAGACCTTCTGCTTCGAATCAAGCCCGATCTATATGAAGCCCGAATTGATGAACTGAACGCCGTACTGCTGACGCAAAAATCGAGAATGGAGCAGGCCAGGGCAGCCATGCTTCAGTCTGAGGTGGAGTTCCGTAAAAATCGTCAGCTTCACGATCGTGAGTTGATCTCTGAACTTGAGTATCTACGCTCTGAGAATGATTATGAAGCCCAGAAAGCCAATTTCAGGGCCGCAGAATATCAGATTGAAAGCGCACGAGCTCAACTTCGGCAAGCAGAAGAGGAGTTACAGCAGACCGTTATCCGGGCACCTAAAAACGGAACCATTAGCAAACTGGCGGTTGAACGTGGTGAACGCGTTCTTGGTCAGGCTCAAACAGCCGGAACCGAAATTATGCGAATCGCACGTATGGAGCAGATGGAGGTTCGGGTTGATGTCAACGAAAACGACATCGTCAACGTAAGCGTGAACGACACAACCGATATTGAGATCGATGCCTATCCGAACCGTGTATTTGAGGGTATGGTTACAGAGATCGCCAACTCTGCTGAGGTTACGGGGTCAGGATCGGCCGATCAGGTTACCAACTACATGGTGAAAATTCGCGTACTGACACCACACAATCTTGGAATGACCTCAGATCTGATTGCTGAGCAACCTCTGGAGGAGTCACCGGGTACCGTTTTCAATCCCAACTTTAAACCGGGAATGTCTGCAACTGTCGATATCCGTACCAATACCGTTTTTGATGCCGTATCGGTGCCAATTCAGGCGGTTACCGTTCGGGATTTTGCCCGCGACCGTTCTGCAGTCAGCGATACCACTTCAACCAACGGTGAAGAGACTCGCACCCGCAGAAGCAGCAGCCGTGAGGATTTCCGAAGAGTTGTATTTGTGAATGACAACGGTATTGCGAAACGAGTTGAAGTGGAGACCGGAATCAGCGACAACTCCTACATTGAGGTAGTGAAAGGTCTTGAGGACGGAGCAGAAGTGATTACCGGCAGCTATCGTGTTCTCTCCAGAGAGCTCAATGACGGTGATGCTATTCGTGTTCAAAACCGCCAAACCATGGCAAGAAGGGGTAATTAACGATGAAAAAGAACATTATAAAGATTACCGATCTTACCCGTCACTACAAGATGGGCCAATCGATCGTGAAGGCACTCAATGGAGTTACATTTGATATTGAGGAGAACGAGTACCTTGCGATTATGGGGCCGTCCGGTTCAGGTAAATCGACACTGATGAACATGATCGGCTGTTTGGACACGCCCACATCCGGTGAATATATACTGAACGGCCATCGTGTTAGTGAATTGGATGATTCTGAGCTAGCACAGGTTCGAAACAGCGAGATTGGTTTTGTTTTTCAGACCTTTAACCTTCTTCCAAGAACCGACTGTCTGAAAAATGTGGAGTTGCCTCTGATCTACGCCGGAATGAAAAGCTCAGAACGAAAGCAGAAAGCGATCTCCACTCTTGAAAAAGTCGGGCTTGGCGACCGCCTTGACCATAAGCCAAATGAACTGTCGGGCGGACAGCGCCAGAGGGTAGCGATAGCCCGTGCTCTTGTAAACGACCCGTCTATTCTGCTCGCTGATGAGCCTACCGGTAACCTCGACACCAAAACCGGTGAGGAGATCATGCGCCTTTTCGAAGAGCTCTACAGGGCGGGCAACACAATTATACTTGTTACTCACGAGAATGATATTGCCAATCACGCTCGCAGAATTCTGCGTCTGCGCGACGGAGTGATCGAATCTGACGAACAGGTTGCCAATCCTGTACTGGCCGGCCAGTCCAATCTTCTCGAACCGGCCTGAGTTTCTTTTCACACGGAAAAAGTTCGGGGGATTGAACCACCAGGGAGAGTTATTTGTTAGTCCGGCATGATCCAAAAAACAAATAATTTTGATGTTATTGTAGCCGGTTCTGGCATGGGCGGCATGACAGCCGCGGCGCTTCTCGCTTCAGAGGGTCTTTCGGTATTAATACTGGAAGCCTCTCATGTACCCGGCGGCTGTAGCTCGTCCTATTTCAGAAAGGGTTACATCTTTGAATCGGGTGCAACGACCCTTATTGGGTTCGATCAACACCAGCCGCTTCGCATGCTGGAGGAGAAACTGAGTATAGAGATCCCCAAAATCGCTCTGGAACCATCGATGGCTGTCCATATGAATGGAAAGGTGATTACTCGCCACAGGGGCCGTAAGGAGTGGATTGATGAGGCGGCTGAAGCATTTGATGAGCCGGAAGAGCAGGCATCTTTCTGGAACCTGGCATTTGATGTGTCCGATATAGTTTGGAAAGTATCGGGCCGCAATCCGCTCTTTCCACCCGAGAGAGCGGGGGAGTGGCTCTCACTACTCAAAAACAATCCTGCCGATTCATGGGTGCTTCCCTATGCATTTCGATCGGTGAAGGAGACCGCAAGAAAAACGGGAATCAGCAACCCCGATTTTTTCAGGTTTTTGGATGAGCAGCTTATTATTTCGGCCCAATCACCATCTCACGATACGCCATTTCTCTTTGGAGCCCCCGCCATCACCTACACAAACTCTACGAACTACTACGTGCCGGGTGGTTTGCTGGAGATGATTCGGGTTATTCAGGGCTCTATTGAGAAGAAGGGTGGAGTACTTCACGTGAAAGAGCCGGTTGGGACTATTGAGAAAAAGGAAGGCTACTTCGAGGTTCGAAGCTCAAAGGAGGTCTACAGAGCTAAAAAAGTGGTTTCAAACCTTCCCGTGTGGAATATGGCCGATATTTTGAAAGGAGAGGGAAGGGAGTATTTTAAAAGAGAATCGGATAAGTACAGTGAGGCGTGGGGTGCCTTTACAATGGGTATTGCCACTACGGATGTCTATCCTGAAGACATGGCCATTCACCATCAGATCCATCTCGATCAAGATGATCAAGTTGCAGGTATTGAATCAGGCTCTGTTTTTGTCTCTTTTTCCCATCCGGAAGATCAGAAGCGGGCCCCAAAGGGAGAGCGAGTACTAAATGTTTCCACACATGCCAGGCCGGATTTTTGGTTTAACCTGAATGGCAGATACGATGAAACGAAGGAGCAGGCACATAATCAGATTTTACGTGTTCTGCGTAAAAAACTTCCCTATTTTAATGAGTCTGAAATAAAAGTCGCATTCTCCTCCACTCCGGTTAGCTGGAGTAACTGGGTATACAGAAAGAGAGGCAGAGTGGGAGGAATTCCTCAGAGTATGGACCGGTCCTTGCTGGACTGGACGTCCAATACACCCCCGGTTAAGGGACTCTATCTCTGTGGCGATACGGTTTTTCCCGGACAGGGAATCCCGGGTGTAGCACTGAGTGGCTTTAACGCCTGGTACAAAATCATAAAAAGTTTAATCAACGATCCGGTTCATTGAATTATAACGACAACTATTCTCCCAATACGCAGTTTTCGATCTTTCCACCGGCAGTAAAGCACCTGCTTATTGTGAATCTGCTGGTCTTTTTTGCATTGACCAACCCGATGCTGCAGCAGTTTCTGATGGAGTTTGGAGCCTTGTGGCCAGTGGGATCTGGTAACTTCGGCCCCTGGCAGCTGGTTACCTACATGTTCCTTCACGCGAGCTTGGGGCATGTCTTCTTTAACCTCTTTGCGTTATGGATATTTGGCCAGGGTATTGAAAATTTCTGGGGAACCAAGCGGTTTGTGGTCTACTACTTTCTAACCGGTATCGGTGCCGCACTGATCCATATGTGGATCGGCGGAACAGGAGCGCCTACAGTAGGTGCTTCCGGCGCTGTATTTGGCATTCTGCTTGCTTTCGGGATGATGTTTCCCGATCGCTACATTATGTTGTTGATTCCGCCAATACCCATTAAAGCGAAATATTTTGTCGCTATATTTGGTGTTATTGAGTTGGCATCCGGACTGATGCGTCCAGACAGCGGTATTGCTCACTTTGCCCACCTTGGTGGTATGGTGATCGGTTTTATTCTGATCAAATACTGGGGTCTGAAGGGTGAAGGCCAAAACTATTAGCACAATTTATGTATCAGCAAGATTCATTTTGGGAAGCGTTTAAACGTGGTTTTATGCGGATGCCAACGATCATCCGTACGCTTATTGCAATAAACGTTATTGTCTTTCTTGTACAGGCTCTCTTTGGGGGAATCCGTATCGGAGAGAGTTCAGTGAATGAGTTTTTGTTAACCTGGTTCGGATTCTCATCTGAATTTACAACGGCTGTAACGCAGCCCTGGCGATTTGTAACCTACATGTTTCTGCATGGGGGCGGCTTCCACCTTATATTTAATATGCTATGGCTCTGGTGGATGGGTCGTGCTGTGGAGGAGGGGCTCGGACCAAGAACATTCTCTGTGATCTACTTTGGCGCAGGGATCGGTGGTGTTCTTGTTCATATGGCTTTAGGGTTTCTCTTTGGATACAGTAATGTTATTGGTGCATCCGGTGCGGTTTACGGAATTATGGTAGCCTTTGCCTATATGTATCCAAAAATGCCCATCATGCTTCTGCTACTGCCGCCAATTGAGGCTCGATTTGTGGTTGCAGGTTTGATTGCTTTTGGTGTCCTCTTTGTAGGATCGGGAGATGGTATAGCTCACCTGGTTCACCTGGGCGGTGCAGGATTTGGCTATCTGTTGATAAAAGCACACTATAAGGGCGTGGACCTCTCCAAATTTGTACGACCGATCGAGAAGATATGGAACCCTGATTTGGCTGGCGGGAAGAAAACCAAGAAGGCTAAAAAAAGCCCGAAGAATAAAAAGATGTACTCTGTAAGTGATGTTGAGATTGTGGAGGAGACCAGTCAGTCTGAACTTGACGAAATTCTCGAAAAGATCTCCAAAGAAGGGTATGACGCCCTCACGGCAGAGGAGAAGAGGAAGCTCTTTGATCTGAGCAAGAAGAACTGATCACGTTCAGTCGCAGAACAGGTTGACATTTTTGGGCTAAAGAACTTTACAGGCACAAAATTTGATTTGCTCTTACAGATACATCCATAAGAATTTACTCTACTAAAAGATCTCAGACAGAGGTAGGTTTATGACAGATAGAAGAGAATCCGGAACGGTTTATGTTGGTGATGTCCCTGTTGGCGGAGGACATCCGATTGTTGTTCAATCGATGACCAACACCGATACGGCCGATATCGATGAAACCGTTGAGCAGATCGATCATCTCCACAAGGCGGGTTCGGAGCTGGTCCGAATCACAGTGAACAATGACGCCGCTGCAAAGGCAGTTCCCCATATCAAAGAGAAGCTGATCAACAGAGGGGTAACGGTTCCTATAATTGGGGATTTTCACTACAATGGTCACCTGCTGCTACCCAAGTACCCGGATATGGCGAATGCTCTCTCCAAGTTTCGAATCAATCCGGGAAATACGGGGACAAAGACACGGGATAAGAACTTTTGCACCATCGTTGAGCAGGCGATAAAATATGACAAGCCTGTCCGGATTGGGGTGAACTGGGGGTCGCTGGATCAACAGCTCCTCGCGCACTATATGGATGAGAACAACTCCAGAAAAAAACCAAAATCCTCGAAAGAGGTGATGCTTGATACCATGGTGGAGAGTGCCCGTCGCTCTACTGAATTAGCTGAAGATGTAGGGCTATCATCAGATAAGATCATTGTAAGCTGCAAAATGAGTGGCGTACAGGATCTGATCAGTGTCTACCAGAGAATTGCGAAAGATCTCACCTACCCGCTTCATTTAGGGCTTACAGAGGCCGGAATGGGGATGAAAGGTACCGTTGCCAGCTCCGTGGCTCTGGCGGTTCTGCTTCAGAAGGGTATAGGCGATACAATCCGCGTCTCTCTTACACCGATGCCGGGTGCCGACAGGGCAGAGGAGGTGAGAATTTCTCAGCAGATTCTTCAGTCTCTCGGAATCAGAAGCTTCATCCCACAGGTTACATCATGCCCGGGTTGTGGCCGAACAAAAAGCACCTACTTTCAGGAGCTGGCTGATGACATCCAAAACTACATTCTCGAGCAGATGCCGGTCTGGAGAGAGATCTATCCCGGTGTTGAAGAGATGGATGTTGCCGTAATGGGTTGCGTGGTAAACGGACCGGGCGAGTCACGTCATGCAAATATCGGAATATCACTTCCGGGAACATTTGAAGAGCCAAAAGCACCGGTCTATGTAGATGGAGAGCACTATAAAACGCTTAGAGGGGATGGAATTGGAGCGGAGTTCCGTCAGATTCTTGAGGATTACATCGCGAAAAACTACGGCCGTAAAGAAACCTCTGAAGAGACGGCTAAATAAACGGATAGGAATTATCGTTCAGGGCGAAATTTTTTTGCAACAAAATGTAAAATTGCCCATATTGATGTAAGCGCTTACACGTGCAGAACCTCAATAAACGCTCTGTTGGCTAATTTTCAAGTCCAAACAGGGTATGAAAATAACAACATATGTGGAGACATTTACTATGAAACTGAAACGATTAAGTCTTTTTTTGGTTGCGATTGCACTGCCTTTCGCACTGATGTCTTGTTCTGAAGACAGTATTCCAACCATCGAATTGCCAGATGATGGCAACGGTAACGGAAATGGTGATATAGAGTTGGTATATGGCATCCAGTTTGAAACCGAAGATGGTGGCATTGCCACATTTACTGTAGACCTGTCAGAAGTTTCCGGTTTCGACCCGGATGAGTATGATGTGTATATTGCAGGGGCAATGGTAGGCTGGACCGAGCCTGGCACGAATGATGAATACAGGCTTGTTCTGATTGTTGATGAAGATACTGAACTACCAGTTGTTCCTGCTCAGGCTGAGGGTGAGGGAGTTGAATACAAATACTTCTCCAACTTTGTGGATGAAGGTTGGGATGGTGGCGAATGGGCCGGCGATCCAAACCGATCTGCGACCTTGGAAGATGGCGTTACAGTTGAAGATGTTTGGGGCGAACAGCCCGAGTAATTTACTTGCTCAAGTTATAAATAACCATTGGCGGAGATCACTCTCCGCCAATTCTATTTTCACCACCTGATGTGAATCTGCCCCAGGCCTTCTGCGGCTGCGGTATGTTTCTCCAATCCACCAGTTTTGCCAAAAACAATCTACGACATAGCCAAATCTGCGGGTGTCAGCATTGCCACGGTTTCGAGGGTATTTAATGAGGCTGAACGGGTTAAGCCTGCAACAAGGGAAAAGATTCTGAAAGTGGCCGACCAAATGGGGTATCAGCCACATGTCTACGCCCAAAGCCTCGCCAGCAAGAATAAGAAGCGAATCATGATGCTGGTCCCGGTAATGTCCAACTACTTCCTCACCGAGATCCTCAGGGGAGTTCAGGACAGCCTCTCTAAGCATCAAATTGAACTCTCGATTGTAAATATCAATCACGATGGCAATCCGTTTGCACAGGTAGAGATGCACCTGAAAAAACGATGGGCAGAGGGATATCTCTTTGTTTCACTGCACCTTCCTGAGAAGAAATTGAAATCACTGAAACGATACGATGTGCCGATCAGTTTGGTAGACGACTATAGCGCCCATTTCGACTCCGTCAGTTTTGACAACCGCGAAGGCGCTATGATAGCTACAGACTACCTGCTGAAAAAAGGACATCGTCGTATTGCGCTTCTCTCTGCAAGGGAAGACTCTATTCCAATAATCGGACGCCTTGAAGGCTACAAGCAGGCTCTTTCGGATAACAAAATGGAATTCGACAGCTCTCTGGTATTTACCGGAGAGAACATGGAAAGGGACGGATTTACTGAACTCAGCGGCTATCAAGGCATGAAAAAAATCTTGAAGTCAAAAAAAGTGCCTGATGCCTGTTTCTGTATGTCTGATATTAAGGCCGTTGGTGCTCAGAAAGCGATGCGGGAAGCCGGACGTCGAATTCCAATGATTAGCTTCGATAATCTGAGCATTTCCGAGTATGTGGAACTCTCAACGGTAAGTCAGCCAATGTACAGGATGGGCCACAACGCCACTGAAAAGCTAATTTCCCGGTTGCAGGAAGACAATGGTGAGATGTCGCTGAGCCATGAAATATTTAAACCAGAACTGATCATAAGAAAATCATCCGAACCGGACCTGAACAAACGAGTAGTTGTATGAAACGAAGTTTACTTTTCACGACAGCGTTAATGCTGTTTCTGCCACTTTCTATCTTTGCCCAAACAATCTCGACTACTCCCTCTTTCCCAACTGAGGATGATGAGATTACGGTTCAGTTTAATGCAGAGGGTACCGCACTTGAGGATTTTGATGGAGATATATATGCCCACACCGGTGTAATTGTTTCAGAGAACGACAGAGATACCGGAAACTGGTCTTATGTTGTTTCTGATTGGGGTGAAAACCTGCCAGAGCTCCAGCTTCAGAATATTGAGGGAGATATCTGGGAACTTGAGATCGGTAATCCCCGCGATTTTTATGATCTGCCCGCATCGGAAGACCGCATCTATCAGCTCGCTTTTGTTTTCCGAAGCGCCGATACAAATCTTCAGACATCAGATCTTTTTGTTGATCTGGCAAGCGGAGAGTTGGTTATCCGGTTCAGTCAGCCATCGGTTTCATCACCCAATCCCTATTTTGCTGAGCTCAATGAGACAATTGAATTTGTGGTGGAGGGGAATAGTGATGCAGGAACCCTCACATCAATTACACTATTCGAGAATGGAAATGAAGTTGCTTCTGCAGAGGATAGCAATACGTTAGAGTACACCTATACGGTCTCAAATGAAGGGCGTACTGATTTTCGGGTTGTGGGTGAAGATCCATCCGGAGCCGTTGAAGAAGATTCCCTCTACGTTATTGTAAATCCGGATGTGGTTCGTGAACAGCGCCCCGCAGGTATTGAGGATGGAATCAACTACCATGAAGATGGGTCTACGGTTACCTTTTCGATGTTCGCACCCGCCAAGGAGTTTGTCTATCTGATTGGTGATGTAACTGAGTGGGAGGTGCAGGAGGAGTATTTCATGAAGTTGGACGACACCAATCCCGACAGTCCTCATTTCTGGATCACCGTCGAGAACCTTACACCGGGTGACTATTACCGTTTTCAGTATCTGGTCGATGGCGAAATCCGTGTAGCTGACCTCTTCTCTGAGCTGGTTCTCCATCCAAATTTTGATCAATTTATTGATGACTCGATCTATCCCGATCTGCCCGCTTACCCAACTGGTCTTACGGACTATGAAGTAACAGTTGTTGAACCGGGTCGTGAGGAGTATCAATGGCAGGTAACCGACTTTGAACGTCCCGCTCAGGAAGAACTGGTTATTTATGAACTGCTTCTTCGGGACTTTGTTGATGAAAGCTCGTTTAACGTATTGGCCGACACTCTTGACTACCTGGAGAGACTGGGTATCAATGCGATCGAGTTGATGCCTGTTCAGGAGTTTGACGGAAACCTCAGCTGGGGCTATAACCCGGTTTTTCACGGTGCACTCGACAAATCATACGGTACGAGAAGGGCTTTTAAAGAGTTTGTTGATGAAGCCCATAGTCGCGGAATTGCCGTGATTTTGGATGTGGTATACAACCATGCACACGACCGTTCACCGCTGATCAGAACGTTTGGTACCAATCGAAGCGACAGTTTTGAAACCGGAAATCCACTTCTCGGTCCGGGTCATGCCTATAACGTATTCTTTCATCTCAATCACGACCACGACTATATCAAATATTGGCTCGACCGGATGAACCGCTACTGGGTTGAGACATATAACGTTGACGGCTATCGGTTTGATCTGACCAAAGGTTTTGCATCCAATGTGGATGACAGATCGCTGCTGGATGGAAATAACCCTCAGCGAATTGAAAACCTGAAAAGGATGGCTGATGAGCTTTGGGCGGTGGATGACGGTGTTTATGTTATTGCTGAACATTTTGCCGCAAACTCCGAGGAGAGTGAACTGGCCAACTATGGGATGATGCTTTGGGGCAACCATAACCGGAACTACAGCCAGGCAAGTATGGGATACACTTCCCAGTCCAATTTCCAGGGAATACATTGGAGTAATCGATCGGGTTGGGATTTTCCACACCTTATCGGATATATGGAGAGCCACGATGAGCAGTGGCTGATGTATCGGAATGTTACATTTGGCAACGACGATAATCCCGAGCATGACGTGACAGAACTTGAGGTTGCTCTAAACCGACAGAAACTGACCGGTGCCTTCTTCCTAACTATTCCGGGACCCAAGATGCTGTGGCAGTTCGGGGAACTTGGATATGGCGCAGGCGACAATGAGTGCCTTAAGCCTGGCGATGGAAGTGATGGTGAGTGTTTAGCTTCTGATCCGGGACGTACCGATGAGAAGCCGGTGCGATGGGACTATTTTGAAGATGAATCACGGCTCAGGCTCTACAAGTCGTGGAGTGAACTGCTCAGACTAAGGCACTCCAGTCCTGTGTTCAGCAGTGCAGAGACAGAGTTCAACTCATCGCTGGGCGGAGAAGTGAAGTGGGTACGACTGGAGCACAATGATATGGACGCCATCATTGTAGGTAACTTCGGGGTCGATTTTAACGAGACCTCCATCGATTTCACAGCAGAAGGTGAGTGGTATGAGTTTGTGAAGGGGAGTTCAGAGATGGTTGAGGGTGATCTATCCATCAATGCAAATCTTGCACCCGGTGAGCTTCGAATCTATACATCTGAATTTGTGGAACCGGCTGAGGCAGAAGTCTTTTTCCCGGTGGGTGAGGATGATTTTGCCCGGTTGCCCGATGAGTTTATTCTTGAACCCAATTTCCCCAACCCATTCAGCGCATCGACAAGCCTGAGCTATTCGGTACCCGAACAAGCACCCGTCACAATTGAAGTTTACGACGTACTGGGGCGCAGAATATCTACGTTGATTAATGACGAAAGCCATCCGGTAGGATCTTTTACGATTACGTTTGATGGCTCAAGGCTTAGCAGCGGAGTCTATATTGCGCGCCTAACAAGTGGAGATTACTCTGTGATACAGAAGATGACGTTGATTAAGTGAGGGTGTTGAGCGCATAACGTAGAGGGCGTAGCGCATGGCGAATCGCCGCGGAGTGGAGTGAGAAGTGAAAGGTGAAAAGTAAAAAGACGTGAGACGTGAGACGTGCTGCGCCTTTGGCGCAGTTCCGAACCGTCGGGAAGACGGTCTACGACCAACAACGCAAATATTGACAGATCCCACGCTTCGTATTGGGGCTGTCAGCAATTGCCAAATCTCAGTATCGCGGAACCTTCAACCAGCAACCTTCAAACCAGTAACCAAACAAATTCTACGCTTTGCCCTATGCGCCTTGCGTTTAGTCAAACACGGCCTGCATCCGGGAACTTGCGACTTGTACTGTCAAGATTAGAGAACAATACTTTGGACTAGATCCTCACCCCATCGGGGTGAAACATGGGTAGCCCGGGGCGCCAGCCCCGGGGATAGGAAATGGCACGGATTCCGCAATGAGGAGCTTATCTCTGTAAAGGAAACGCATAATCCGAGGCGCAGATGGAATGCCACGGTATAGGTTTCCCCCAATTGGTTCCTCCCGTTTCGCCTCGGATGGATCGGATTCTTATTCAACAATCACGTCTCGGCGAATGGGGGATGATATCTCGGATCTATTTCTACCCATGTTTAGTCCCTGACGGGACTTGTTGGCGATGCGCTAAGCGCTAAGCGCATGGCGCTATGCCATCCACCTTGCAGCCTGAAGCGTTCAACTGAGGGAACAAATATAATTCAGGACCCACCCCATCGGGGTGAAGCATGGGTAGCCCGGGGCGCGCAGCCCCGGGGATAGGAAATGGCACGGATTCCGCAATGAGGAGCTTACCTCTGTAAAGGAAATGCCTAACCCGAGGCGCAGATGGAAAGTCCGGGCAAGGGTTTACCCTTTTCTGATTCATCCCGTTTCGCCTCGGATGGATCGGTTCATCTTCAACAATTGCGTCTCGGCGAATGGGGGATGATATCCAGGACCTTTTTCTACCCATGTGTAGTCCCTGACGGGACTTGTTGGCGAAGCGTTAAGCGCATGGCGCAATGCTCTGTATAATGCAACCCGTACCTTGAGCACTGAACGCTGAACCGCTCAGTTTAGAGAACAACAATTAATACATGACCCACCCCGTAGGGGTGAAACATGGGTAGCCCGGGGCGCCAGCCCCGGGGATAGGAAATGGCGTAGATTCCGCAACGAGGGGCTGACCTCGATAAAGGAAATGCATTACCCGAGGCGCAGAGGGAAAGCCCCATTATAGGTTTTCCCCAATTGGTTCCTCCTGTTTCGCCTCGGTTGTATTGGGTTCTTCTACGACAATTGCGTCTCGGCGAATCGAGGTTCATATCTCGGATCTATATTCTACCCATGTTTAGTCCCTGACGGGACTTGTTGGCCATTCGCTAAGCGCTTAGCGAATGGCGCTATGCGCTGCACCTGGAGCCCTGAACCTGAGACCTTTCCCCGTAAACAAAAAAGCCCGGCCGGATATTCCGGACGGGCTTCTAATTTTTACAAGAACTGCTGATTAAATACCGGCAGTCGATATCTCTAAGGTTTTAGGATCAGAGAAGCTCGAGGCTGTAGGTGTAGACCGGGCCATTCAGGTCTAGTGTAACACGGTATGTACCGTCTGCATCAACCATGATGTTTGCGCCGCCCTCCTGAAGAGTGCCATTGCCATCATCATCGCCATAGTTCAGGTTCCACTCTTGATTAGCTCGGAACTTCATTTCACCGGCCACAAGGTCGGCTTCAACAACCCAAACGTTCTCCTCAGTGTCATATTCCATGATCACGTCGTCGCCGTCATCCCAGCCACCGGCTGCCTCTCCAATCAATCCGAAGACTTTCCTTTCGAAGGAGTAGGTGAGGTTTTCGGTGTTCACTGAGAACCGGTAGAATCCGGCATCTTCCATTGTGATGTTGGAGCCACCTTCGTCCAGGTTGCCGTCGGCATCATCATCTCCCCAGTCAAGATCCCAACTGCGCTCGGGAGCGAACTTATACTCCAGTCCATCTGCATCAAAGTAGAGAAATCCGGAATATTCGGTTTCGCTGTCAAAGCCAAAGAGAGCGACTGCAGAATCCCAGTCCCAGTCGTTACCATAGCCACCCGGCTCCAGAAAGTTTCCGATCGCATAGATTTCCGGCAGATCCAGATCCTGTGCATATGGTGTAAAGCCCAGCATAATTGGATCTGAGTAGAGCGGGTCTTCATTACTGTCGCTCAGCGTTGCCCGTACCCGTAAAGATACTTCGGTTTCAACTCCGGACGGAAGGCCCGCAGTTATTAGTGCGCTATTTACGCTTCCCACAGTAGGAGAAAGAGAACTGCTGTTGCTGTCTCCAACCCTGACGGCGTCATCGAATGAGCCATCAACGGAGAGCTGCACACGATAGTCCACAGCTGCGGAGAAGCCAAAATCGGGCGTGCTCCACTCTATGGTCATCAGCTCTTCTTCCTCATCATCCTCGGTGAGAACGTAGCTGGTGCCGGAATCCGGAGATTCAATCACCGGAGGTTCAACGTCGCTGTTCAGTACCGGCCCTTGTGAGTCTTCACACGCGGTGAAGACCAGGAGGCCTGCAATAAGAATCGATAGATACTTTAAAGATTTCATATTCATTCCTTGTTTAGTAGCCCGGATTCTGTTCCAGGTTGAGATTTTCGTTCAGGTCGGCAGATGGGATCGGGAAGAGCTGAAGGTGATCGCTTGTTGCGCTCCCTTCCTGGCTGCCACCTTTGTAAGACCATACATAGTCGCCACCGGTATAGAGACCGAAGCGGATCAGGTCTGTTCTTCGGTGTCCCTCCCAATAGAGTTCACGTCCCCGCTCATCAATGATGAAGTCGAGGGATAGATCACTCTGAGAGATGTTTCCGGAGTCGTCACCATATGCCCGCTCACGAAGAGCATTCACACGATTAACAGCCTCTCCAAGGTCGCCACCTGCACGAATTGCAGCTTCAGCGTACATCAGATAGACATCACCCAATCGGAACATAGGGAAGTCCAGATCCATGAAGTCACTGTTTTTTCCACGCTCTCCGGTTGAGGAGACATTGCGGAACTTCTCAACAGCAAATCCATTCTGAAAATCACTTAGCGTTTCAATTTCGAGCGTCTGCTCATCGGTATGGAAAAGAGCTCGTCCATCCAGCCATGCGTACTCTTCATCCGAATTGGGGTCCTCTTCAAAAAGAGATACAAATTCGGGGGTGGTTCGGTTACCCGCCCATGCACAACCTGTACCGAAAGCTTCTGAACTCATAGTACCTCCAAGAGAAGCACAGATCAGGAAGGTGGTTCCGCCGAAGGTTCTGGCATTGTCACCATCAAACCGAACCGGGAAGATGATCTCGCCGGTCTCGTCATTATCGATGAGGAAGTTGTGCTCATACTCATCAGCCAGGCTATATGCCCCGGAATCGATGATCTGCTGGGCATACTGATAGGCATCTGCATATCGGTCATCGCCTGTATGTACTTCTGCATTCAGATAGAGCTTGGCGAGGAGTGTCCATGCCACGCCCTGATCGGCACGTCCGTAGTCGTTCGCTCCCGGAGATGGAAGCTCATCAACGATTTCAAGCAGTTCGCTTTCGATATAGTTGAAGAGATCGTTTGCATTGGTTGGCTCCGGCATACCGGCGCCAATTAAATTCTCTTCCGTTACAAATGGTACGTTTCCGCCAAAGAGGTCAAGCACGTGCCAGTAGGAGAGGGCTCTCAGAAAGCGCGCCTCATTCATGTAGTCCTGAATCACCTCTTCATCGCGTTGCGAAGCTTCACGAATGAATTCGTTTGCAAGGGTGATCTGGTAGTAGATACGACTGTACATTGCCCGTACGAACTCATTGGAGGCATTCCACTGCTGGAAATTGTAGACAGGCAGTCCCGGATCATTCCAGGCTACAACCGCTTCATCGGTTGAGATTACCTGATGCGTCCAGAATTGGCGAACATAGCTGGAGAAGCCTTCGTCAATGCCCTGGATGTCGGCCTGTCCGGCAGGGCCTTCCTGGCCCGTCATAGAGAGTCCGGCATACATTTTGGCAAGAACTTTCCGGAAATTCTCCGGGTTTTCAAACACCAGTTCGGAAGTCTCAATATTCTCATCAATCGGAGAGGTATTGAGATCGTTCACGCACGAGGTTGCGTAGAGGCCCAGCACTGCAATGAGTGCGAACCCGATCAGTTTATTCAGTTGAGTTTTCATAATCTATTCCTGAAATGGTTTAAAAGTCGAGGTTTACACCCAATACAAAGGTTGTGGGACGCGGATAGAGGTTGTAGTCAATTCCACCCACAACTTCAGGGTCGATACCACTGTACCCGGTAATCGTGAAGACATTCTGCACGGTTGCTGACAGTCTCAAGTTGGTCGCTGTGTCAAACAGGCTGTCAAAAGTATAGCCAAGCGTCACATTATCCATTCTGAAGAAGGATGCATTCTCTACATAGTGATCAGAGAGGTATTGCGGTTGTCTGAAGCCGGTTTCAGCAAGGCTTCCCGATGCATTGGTTACAAATCCTGCAGAGTTGTAAAGCTCACTGAATGCGGCTCCGATGTCGGAAGCAACGTTGTTGTAAACATAGTTGCCAACACTGGCCCTTGCAGAGAAGGAGGCATCCCAGTTCATATACTCATACCGTGAGCTGAATCCGAACGTAAAGTCGGGAGACGGGCTCTTATGTCGGTAGAGATCGTTGCTGGAGATAGAGCCGTCGCCGCTCCGGTCAACAAAGACCCCTTCAACAGGTCGTCCATCTTCTCCGTAAACCTGCTCATATACGTAGAAGGAGCTTCGCGGATGACCCACGCTGTGGATCTGAACCGTATTTCCTTCACCGCCGGCAATGCCGCCTACCTGAACACCGATATAGCTCGGGTCGTCGGTAGAGGTGAGCTGTGTAATCTCATCACGATTGTATGTGACGTTAAATCCTGCTTGCCAGTAGCTGTTCTGCGTTGATAGCAGACGCCCTGTGATGTCAAACTCGATACCCTGCACTTCCAGGCTTCCGATGTTGGTCAGAATCTGGTTGGTGAAGTTGGTTCCAACAGGTACCGGAATTACGTTAAGAAGGTCGTCTGTCACACGGTGGTACGCTTCAACCGTACCGAATACGCGTTCATCAAAGAGGCTGTAGTCAACACCGATGTTGTAGGTAGTTGTCTCTTCCCACTTCAGGGTGGCGTTGTAGCCTTCCGGACGAAGTGTCTGAACAAACTCATTACCAAAGAGGTACTGTGCCGTGCTCTGGCCAAAGGTGTACTGCGGTAGGTAAGGGTAGTTACCCTGTCCGATTCGCTGCTGACCTGTCACACCATAACCGAGACGAAGTTTCAGTTCATCGATCTGATCAACTCCGCTCAGGAAATCCTCCTCATGCATCTGCCATGCAAATGCGAAAGAGGGGAAGAGTCCCCATCGCTCATCTTCTGAGAAGCGGGAGGTACCATCTTGCCGCAGAGTTGCGGTGAAGAGGTATCGGTCTGCAAAGGTGTAGTTGGCACGACCAAAAAATGAGACAATATAGTACTCGGTCTCATAGCTGTTATCTGCAATAACATTCTCCGTCACATCTGTGTTGAAGTTGGTTGTGAAGGTGGAACCCCGCTCGTAGTGATACTCCCATGAGTAACCGAGTGTAAGGTCGAAGTCACTGTTGAGGCCCGGAAGATCACGATCGTAGTTGAGGTAAAAGTCGAGAATCTGATTCTCTTTACGCTGATCATAGTCGCTGCGGATACCGCGCGGATCGGTTGGGTCAGAGCTACTGATCTCAAATGCAGCAGTATCCGGAATTCGAAGTCGGCCATTTCCAACATCCGAATAGTCAAATCCTGCATTCACGGTTGCGGTCAGATTTTCCACAAATGGAAGATCGTAGGCTACCTGAACATTACCGAGTGCACGGTAGACCGTAGACTGGTCGTCTCGCTGTTCGATCAAGGCAACCGGGTTTGCCGGTGCAATACCTACAGGAGCGCCGCTGGAGGTTGTCCATGCGAAATAGTCATCAAACTCTGCATTGTCCGTTCGAACAGGCTGTGTTGGATCAAATATGGCTGCTGCACCAATAGCGCCTGTGTCTGCAAAACGGTTGCTGTCTTGCATGCCGCGGAAGTTGATATCCACGCGCAGGTCATCATCCAGAAAGCTTGGATTTACAGCAAGTGAACCGGTAAGACGGTCGTTGCTGGAGGTTCTCAGGACACCCTGGCTGCCTGTAAAACCAAGAGATAC
The DNA here is from genome assembly GCA_020832225.1 of Balneolaceae bacterium. Lineage (GTDB taxonomy): Bacteria > Bacteroidota > Rhodothermia > Balneolales > Balneolaceae > Rhodohalobacter. Next base: position 2,279 of record JAFIFA010000127.1, on the reverse strand, counting down.
ACGATAGGGCACATCGGCTACCGATCCGGTGGCGCTGATGTTGTGATCCTGACCAAAGGCATTTCGGAAAATTTCATCCTGCCAGTCTGTATTGGCATCGCCCGTAAGCCCAAGTGCATTGGCATTGATGATAGGACTGCCAAGTTCATTGTTTCGCTCAAGCAGATCGCGGTAGGCATCTGCGTCGAGTACACCAAGTCTGTTTTGGTTGGTTTGGTAAGAGAATTTACCGGAATAGCTTACGCGCAGATCCTGTCCTCTTTCGCCACGTTTGGTGGTGATAATAACAACACCGTTGGAAGCACGTGAACCGTAAATCGCGGTTGCGGATGCATCCTTCAGGATGGTAATATTCTCAATATCATTAGGATTAATAGTATTGAGCGGATTCCTCATTCCGGAGATTCCACCATCATCAAGAGGAACGCCATCAACAACAAATAGCGGATCGTTGCTTGCCGAGAGTGATGAACCACCGCGAATCCGGATGGTTGCACCGGCACCGGGAGCACCACTGTTTGTTACGACATCTACACCGGCTGCACGGCCCTGGAAGAGGTCCTGCGGTGAGGTAATGGCACCGGGGTTAAAGTCTCTGGAGCTAACAACATTCACCGATCCGGTGTTGTCGCCTCGCTCCCGAACTCCATAACCGATTACGATAAGCTCATCGAGTGCTGCAACATCACTTTCGAGCACCACATCGATTCTTTCCCGGCCATCAACAGGGATCTCCTGAGTGATGAATCCTATATAGGAAAAGATGAGTACGTCGTCAGAATTCACTCTGAGCGTATACTCTCCATCGATGTTGGTAGTGGTTCCGCGATCAGGTTGTCCCTGAACGGTAATATTCACCCCGGGGAGGGGGATATCTGTATCTTCTTCAATAACCGTTCCGCTTACTCTGTGATCTTGCTGTGCGTATGCCTCATTGGCAAACAGACAGACAGATAAGAGCAAAACGAAACTCAGTAGCTCTTTTAGCTTCATATATAATCTACCTTTTCGTTTGGTTGGTTAGATGAAATAGTCGACGGGTAAACACTGCCAGTTAGCAGTTGTGTTTGTCTCTATTTGGTTCGATTGATGATCTAGTTTACTCTTTTCATACCTCCTGAAACCTACTCTGTAAATGTGAGGATCGTATGAAAACGCTTACATTCCCTTTTAATGTAAGCGTTTTCATTAACAATTTCATAATCTTTCCCGTAGGGGATTCCCTGATTGAAATGCGCTTTTCTGATCTGTTCAGACCTCTTTCGTGCCTATGTTTACGTTTTTAGCCTTAAATAGGGTGAATTTGGTCAATCTGAACTATCAGATATAAGTGTGTAGCTCTCTCTCACAGTTAAACTTACAGAGAACAGGAATCAGTACAGGAATAGTATCAGCTAAAAATGTATGAAATCCATTTCCTTTTTTACGTTTTTGGTGACATATTTTCAGATCGGCTTACCTCTAACCACTCTGTAAACCTGATATGAACTCCCTCGACTGGATTGTCATTACCCTCTATGCTGCGGGGCTGATCGCACTCAGCTGGTATTTGAGCAGGGGTCAGAGTACAACAGAGGATTACTATCTCGGAAGCAGGGATTTCAAATGGTGGCAGGTGGGGCTCTCCACTATGGCCACGCAGCTTGGGGCAGTCAGTTTTATCTCTGCACCCGCTTTTGTTGGACTCAGGCAGAACGGTGGTCTCCAGTGGCTCACCTACGAATTTGCTGTACCCCTGGCCATGATCTTCCTGATCATATTTATCTTTCCTCCACTCTACAGATCAGGGTTTATCAGTGTCTACTCCTATTTGGGCGATCGATTTGACCGTAGCACGACCAAAATCCTAAGTGCCGTCTTCCAGTTTAGCCGGGCCTTTGCCGCCGGTATCACCGTTTATGCTGTTGCCATTGTTCTTGAGGCTGTCTTTGGGATTCCGCTCTGGATAAACATCCTCATAACCGGAGTGGTGGCTCTGATCTATGACTATCTGGGCGGGATGAAGGCGATTGTCGTCTCCGATGTTATACAGATGGGCATTCTCTTTCTAGGCTTCATTCTCTGCTCATGGATAGCACTGGATCTGATTGGAGGGTGGGGTATGTTCCTGGAGAATCTGGACCGTGATCGTCTTAATGCCGTCGATTTCGGCTCTACCGGCATCGGCGATGGAGGAGAGTTTGGATTTTGGCCGATGCTGATTGGCGGTTTCTTTCTCTATACAGCCTATTACGGGTGCGATCAGAGTCAGGCCCAGCGAATACTCTCCAGCAAGGATG